>CANAPP010000006.1 GCA_947363565.1 uncultured Lachnospiraceae bacterium
TTTCTATCTTTTTTTCCCTTTTTTTACATTATTTTCTTTGCTACTATATCTTGTACCCCCGCCGCCCCAGACATACATTATACAACTCCACCCCCTGGCCGCCTTATGGGCTTTGCAATATACATCTCCTGTAACGCAAACCGTATGCTTCCTTTTGTCGGTATTTTTCTTTTATCAGAACAACATTTTTCCGCTTACCACTTTGCCCTTCCGGAACTCATAGCAAATTTACCCAATTGAAAAAGGACTGTTTTCTGAGTCCATCAGAATCACAGTCCTGTCTCTTATGCCCTTACATCAACAAACTGCCCTAATCCGGGCGGGCTGGGAAGCATCTCAAGAAGCTGCGCTGCGGCAACTTCCTGAGTTTCCATTGCGCTCTTGGCAACCGCCATGCTGGCGCTTACCTGCAATTTTGCTGCACTCATTGACATACTTGCCATTGCGATATCTGTAAATTCCATATCCTGAGCACCTCCTTCTGTATATATATCGGCTCTTTACATTATTTATTTAAGCATTCGGGCAAAGAAAACCGGTATCACTTATTTTTGCCCCGGCGGACAATGCCCTTGTCCCTCCAGCAGATCCTTTATCACCTCACCCGCAAGGATAAGACCCGCCACCGGCGGCACAAAGGCAACACTCCCGGGGATACGGCTTCCCGTCTTCACCGGTTCTTCTTTAGAATATACCACTTTAAGCTTCTTCACTCCCCGCTTCTTAAGCTCCCTTCTCATCACCCTGGCCAGCGGGCAGACAGATGTCTGGAAAATATCCGCCACTTCAAACGCTGCCGCGTCAAGCTTATTCCCCGCTCCCATGCAGCTGATGACCGGAACTCCTGCCTTCTTTGCCTGCATGATCAGTCCGAGCTTTCCTGTCACGGTGTCGATGGCATCCACCACATAATCATATTTTGTGAAATCAAACTGATCCGCCGTCTCTGGCAGGTAAAATGTCTGATAAACGTTCACCTTTATATCCGGATTGATATCCAAAGCCCGTTCCTTCGCTGCATCTACCTTCCTGCGCCCGACCGTCTTTTCTGTAGCGATAATCTGGCGGTTGATATTGCTTTGGCTGACGGTATCAGCATCAATAAGATCCAGTGTCCCCACACCACTTCTAACCAGCGCCTCTACCACGTATCCGCCCACGCCGCCCACGCCGAACACCGCTACTCTTGCACGGCTTAAGCGCCCCATATTCTCTGCCCCGATCAATAATTCCGTTCTGGAAAACCGTTTTGACACGCTGCTTTACCTCACATTTACCTTAATGGCTTATTTTCCCCGAACCTTCTTCCGATTCAGGATAGGTCACTCTTTCCATTGAAAAACCGCGTCCTTTAACCTCATTGATCTGGGAGATTGTAATAAACGCTTTTTCATCAATGGTATGGATCATCTCATTGGTCGCATAAAGCTTCCGGTTTGGTATGATACAAAGAATCGCCTTCTGCTCCTCCTTGCTGAATCCAGTCTCCACATGGACCATCGTCACGCCGACATCCTGCTGCTTTAACATTTTCTCCCGGATCTCCTCATGCTTCTCCGAGATAACAAAAAGCTGGATCTGCGACTGCCCCATCAGCATCACACGGTTTAAGATCGTTGTCTCGATCACCAGTGCCAGGATACCATACATGATCTGCTCCGTATCGGAAAAGAGCATCTGCGCCCCGAGTACAGTAAAATCCACAATATACATCAGCACCGCAACGCTGACGTGAAACCACTTATTAAATACAAGGGCAAGGATGTCCGTCCCTCCGGTGGACGACCCTACCCGGACGATCACGCCTACTCCAAGCCCCAGAAGTGCTCCGCCGTAAAGCGTCGCCAACATGATATTGTCCGTAAGCCTTGTAATCCCCGGGATTGCCTGCATGACAGACAGGCACGCCGGATAAAGGAATGTACTGGCTATCGTAGTGATCACGAACTTTTTCCCCAGCGTGACCGCTCCTAAAAGGAACAGGCACCCATTTACCACTAAGATGATCAGGGAAAGCTGGATCGGCAGATAATGGCTGATGGTCAGGCCGATACCCGTAGCTCCTCCCATGATAATCCCATGAGGCACCATAAATGCCGCCACCGTAAATGCAAGCACGATATTGCCAAGCAAAACGCCAAGCACTGTCTCCAGATTCTTCTGCCAAGGTTTTTTCATCTCATTTTTCCTCCAATTCCATACGCATACTTATCTATATCCTTTATCAGGAACCGCCTCCCCTAAAGAACAGCTACCTGATCCCTTTCATCGTAAGCTGGATACGCTTTTTCTTCAGATCCACACTCATGACTTTCACATCCACGATATCCCCAACGCTCACTGCTTCCAGCGGATGCCTGATAAACTTTTTATCTGTAATCTCAGAGATATGTACCAGGCCGTCCTGATGTACGCCGATATCCACAAATGCCCCAAAATCGATAACATTGCGGACTGTCCCCTTAAGGATCATCCCTTCAGTCAGATCCTTCATCTCCAGCACGTCCGTCCTAAGGATTGGCTTTGGCATCTCATCTCTCGGGTCTCTTGCGGGCTTTTCAAGCTCCTTTACGATATCCTTAAGGGTAATCTCACCGATGCCCAATTCCCCGGCAAGCTTCTTATAATCCTTGATCATCAGCGACAGTCCGAGAAGTTTTCCGCCTTTAATATCTTCCGGCTTATACCCCTGCTTTTTCAAAAGCTTCGTCGCTGCATCATAAGATTCCGGGTGCACGCTTGTGGCGTCAAGTGGATTATCCCCGGACTGGATGCGCATGAACCCGGCACACTGCTCGTACGCCTTCGGCCCGAGTTTCGCCACCTTGAGAAGTTCCTTTCTGTTCCCGAACCTTCCGTTCTCCTCCCGGTAGGACACGATATTTTTGGCAATGGCCGAAGAAATCCCCGATATATAGGAAAGCAGTGGTGCGGACGCTGTATTAAGGTCAACCCCCACTTTGTTCACACAGTCTTCCACAACGCCTGACAGGGCCTCGCTGAGTTTCTTCTGATTCATGTCATGCTGATACTGCCCGACGCCGATTGATTTCGGATCAATCTTCACCAGCTCCGCCAACGGATCCTGGAGCCGCCTTGCAATAGAAGTGGCGCTTCTTTGCCCCACGTCAAACTTCGGGAATTCCTCGCTTGCGAGCTTGCTTGCGGAATACACGGAAGCTCCTGCTTCATTGACAATAATGTACTGCACCTTCTGGGGTATCTCTTTTAACAGTTCTACGATAAACTGCTCGGACTCCCTGGATGCCGTGCCGTTTCCGACGGAGATCAAAGTGATCTTGTACTTTTCGATAATCTTTTTGAGCAGATCCTTGGATGCTTTTATCTTCTGTGGTGTCGTCGGCGCCGTCGGATAAATGACTGTCGTTCCGATCACTTTTCCCGTAGGATCCACCACGGCCAGCTTACAGCCTGTACGAAACGCCGGATCCCAGCCAAGGACCGTCTGTCCCACAATGGGCGGCTGCATGAGAAGCTGCTGTAAGTTCTTCCCAAACACATCAATGGCACCATCTTCCGCACGCTCCGTCAGTTCATTCCTGATCTCTCGCTCGATAGCCGGGGCGATGAGACGCTTATAGGCATCTGCGACTGTTTCTTTCAATACCGGCGCCGTGTACGCATTGTTTCCGTGAATTGTCTTCTTCTCCAGGTAACGGAGGATATCCTCCTCCGGCGCCTCGATCTTCACCGTCAGGAACTTTTCCTTCTCTCCGCGGTTCAGCGCCAGGATCCGGTGTCCTGCAAGCTTTCCTACCGGCTCTTCAAAATCATAGTACATTTCATAGACCGATTCCGCTTTTTCATCCTTGGCAGCCGATACGACTTTACCCTTCTGCGTCGTTATCTTCCTGATCCATATCCGGTAATCCGCTTCATCAGAAATACTCTCGGCGATAATATCCTGTGCGCCGCTTAATGCCTCCCTGGCTGTCTTAACCTCTTTTTCCTCATCCACATACTCCCTGGCAAGCTCAAGGACCGGCTGCGTCACCTTCTGGAGAGTGATCAATGCGGCCAGCGGCTCTAATCCCTTCTCCTTTGCGATGGTTGCGCGGGTCCTCCTCTTCGGGCGGTACGGACGGTACAGATCTTCCACTACCACCAGCGTCTCTGCCGCCTCAATCTGCCGTCTTAGTTCCTCCGTAAGCTTGCCCTGCTCCTCGATGCTTAAGAGCACCTGGTTCTTTTTCTCCTCCAGGTTTCTCAGATATGTCAACCGCTCGTGAAGCTTCCTTAACTGTTCGTCATCCAAAGTTCCCGTCACTTCCTTGCGGTATCTGGCGATAAAAGGGATGGTATTGCCTTCATCAATCAATTTTACTGCAGCATCCACCTGCCACCTCTTCACTCCAAGCTCTTCTGCTATTCTTTGATTAATATCCATTATTATATCCTTTCTTTACTAAAGTACGCTTTTTATATCATAACACAAAAAACACAAGGATAAAACACAGAGTTCACTCTGTTTCGTTGAAAAAACGTTTCCCCTATGGTATACTGTTTCCACAGTTGATGAAGCAAATAATCTTGAAGGAGAGACTGTGCCATGAACCTAAGAAGTGACGACAGAGAATTATCCAGACAGCAATTGAAATCCAAAGAAACAAAGGCCCGGATCTTTAAGGCCGCCAAAGATATTCTGAAAAAGAAAGGCTATGAAGAGCTGTCCATCAAAAATATCTGCGAGGAAGCCGGTGTCTCCAACGGGAGCTTTTATCATCATTTTAAGACGAAGGATGATCTGCTCTCCTATTATATTGAAGAACAGCCCGGCATCAATCCTGACCTTTTAGATCTTCCGGCGGACGCTGCCGACGCGAAAGAGACGATCATCTATGTGTACATGAACTATGTCCGTTACTGCGAAGAGCTGGGCGTGGAATTCATGTCCAACTACTACACGCCGAAAAACCAGTCATTGAATCCGCTCATCCGCACGGAGCGCCCCTACCCCATCATCACGGTACAAAATTACCTTCAGAAATGCATTGCTTCAGGCATCATCAATCCTGCACTGCCTTTGGACGCGCTGTCCACCGACATCCGCATGATCGTCATCGGCAATGTATTTGAATGGTGCCTTATGCGCGGAGAGGCGGATTTTGAGGGAAATATGCGCCGCTCCTTAAAAACTTACCTCGACGGCGCTTTCTGAAATACAAAAAATCCCTTAAGCGCACATCTTAAAGGACTTTTGTAGAAGGAAACATAGTAATCTCTCAATTACTAAAACAATAATATCTTTACTAGTATAATACCCTCCATTTTCCCATTTGTCCAATTGCTTATTTTAATAAACATCTGCGCTTATAGATATTGTCTATATTGTACAGATCTGGAAAGGATTTCTGCCATGTATACCTTTATTATCAACCCTAACGCCCGCACTGGGCTAGGATTAAAGATCTGGAATGAGCTTGAAGGCATCCTGAAAGAACACAATGCAGTATACCGTGCCTTTCTGACAAGATACAAAAGCCACGCCACCGCCATCACCCGGAAGATCCTCTCGGAGGATAAACGCTGCACCCTGGTCATCGTAGGCGGCGACGGGACGATCAACGAAGTAATCAACGGAATCGCTGACCCGGACTGTGTTACCCTGGCCTACATCCCCATCGGCTCCAGCAATGATTTCGCCAGAGGGATGA
Source organism: uncultured Lachnospiraceae bacterium (assembly GCA_947363565.1). GTDB lineage: Bacteria > Bacillota > Clostridia > Lachnospirales > Lachnospiraceae > MD308. The sequence continues at coordinate 5,676 of CANAPP010000006.1, forward strand.
AGCTGTCTTCCGACCCGCGAACGGCGCTTTTGCACATCCTTGCTCCGTCCAGGTACACTCATTTAAGCATAGGAACAGCCGCATACGGCCCATACAGCCGCCGCTTTGCCGTAAGCTCCGGTTTCGGGTTCGATGCAGAGGTGTGCTGCCGCATTGCATTTTCCCGCTTAAAGCTTTTGCTTAATAAGCTTTCTCTCGGAAAATTTTCCTACGTCGGCGTTGCTGTATCGAGCCTCCTTCTGCAGACGCCAAAAAAGATGTCTGTAACTTTGGACGGCAGAAAGACAGTAACCTTCGCTAAAGTCTATTTTGCCGCCGCCATGAACCAGAAATATGAAGGCGGGGGATTTATGTTCTGCCCAAAGGCAGATCCTGCGGATGACCATCTGGATATCATCGTGGCCGAGGGACTTCCGAAGCTTAAGATCCTCTGCCTGCTTCCCACCGCGTTTTTCGGAAAGCACACAGCATTCTCGGGAATCCATATCTACCGCTGCAAGAAAGCAGTGATGGCAAGCGAAGTGTCCCTGCCTTTCCACACCGACGGGGAGCCGGTGTCCCTGCAGCGCCGGATAAGCTATTCGCTGAATCCGGAGAAGATACGGTTTATAATAAGCTGATAAAAGGAGTAGTTGTCATGTTTATCGCTGTCATTTTACTTGCAGTTGTCTTGTCTTATTTTTTTATGGTCTGTCCGAGACGGACGGAAAAAAAACGGCTCCTGGCGATCTCCACTTCCATGTTCGCCCACAGGGGATATCACGACATGGGCCATCAGATCCCAGAAAATTCCATGACCGCATTTCACGCGGCCGTACAGCATGGTTACGGTATAGAGCTTGACCTTCATCTGACGCGCGACGGACAGCTCGTTGTGTTCCACGACGATACGTTAGAACGACTGTGTGACTGTCCGGGAAGGGTCGAGGATCTGACCTACAGTGAGTTAAAGACTCTGTGTCTTCTTGGGACTGATGAGCGCATCCCGCTTTTTACCGAAGTTCTCGCCGCGGTAGACGGGCGCGTCCCGCTGCTGGTCGAATTAAAAATCCCGACATCTTCCTTAAAGATCTGCGCGGAAACTTACCGTATACTTAAGCACTATTCCGGGAATTATATGATACAGTCCTTTAATACGATGGGACTTCGGTGGTTCAGACTCAATGCGCCCCATATCCTGAGAGGCCAGCTTGCCGAGCACCTGACCGCCAGAGAATCCCGGGAAGCCTGGCTGTTAAAGTTCCTTGTCCAGAATCTTTTCTGCAACTTTCTGGGAAGGCCAGACTTTATCTCCTACCGGCTGTCTGACCTCCCGCACTTGTCAGTCCTGCTCCTTCAGTACATATTCCGTGTTCCCATCGCTGTGTGGACACTGACGACCAGCGAGGAACTCAGCAGAGGAATATCGAGATATCATATTCAGATTTTCGAAAAACATGGTGAAAATTATTAATATTAAATGAACTTCCTTGTTGAATGATTTTTTTCATGTTATAATTTTTCGGTAATCAGAAATACATTATACCAAACAGGCTATTAAAAGGGGCGTTTATTTCATGAAAATTATTGGCAGATTAAAGACATTCACAAAAAAGTATAGTCATGCATGGGTATTTCTGTACGCATTTATCTATTTACCCTGGTTTAATTATCTGGAACAACATATCCAGAAGAATTATTTTGTGATACATTCACCTTTGGATGATTTTATTCCGTTTGTGGAATTTTTTATCATTCCGTATTATTTTTGGTTTATCTTTATGGGCATCTGTGTGTTTTATTTCTTTTTTACGGATAAGAAAGGATTTTACCGGATCACCACGTTTCTCATCATCGGGATGACGGTATTTCTCATCATATGCACAGTGTTCCCTAACGGGCTTAACCTGCGCCCGGCAGTATTTGCCAGAGACAACTTCTGCGTGGATCTGGTCAGGCGGCTTTACCGCATAGATACCCCGACGAATGTACTGCCCAGCATCCATGTGTTCAACACGGTGGGCATACTGATCGCGGCGGCTCACAGCGAGAAGTTAAGAGCACATAAGGGGATTATGTGCGGTGCATATATTACCGGGGTTTTAATTATCCTGTCCACGGTATTTTTAAAGCAGCATTCCGTTACGGATGTGATCGCGGCGTTTGCCATGGCCTGCATTATCTATCCACTTGTCTATGCATCCCAGCCGCGCAAAGCAACTAAGTTTTCTCATCAGCCAATATAAACACACGATAAGATAAGGAGGGATTCTCTATGAGAGCTGAATTTAGCGAGAATTTAATCACAGGAAATGAATTGATCGATTCCCAGCACAAGGAACTGATCGACCGTATCAACAAGCTTTTGGACAGTTGCGAGGACAGCGACGCGAAGCTGACCGCGGTAAAAACACTTGATTACCTGTCAGACTACACGGTTTTCCATTTTGGTGCCGAGGAAGAGCTGCAGAAGGAGATCGAGTATCCCGGCTATGAAAAGCACAAGGTACAGCACGAAGAGTTCAAAAAAACCATTTCCGAACTGGACGAGATGCTCCAGGAAGAAGAAGGGCCGTCGCCCGCTTTTGTAGAACGGGTAGAAGAGAACGTGATCAAATGGTTCTACACACATATCGAGGGCTTTGACCGTTCCGTGGCAGAATATAAATTCATGCGCGACAACAACGGCAGACTATAACATACTTTAAGAAAAGCTATCCGGCACAGAGCTGTCGAATAGCTTTTTTCATCATATGCTTCCCCTAAGCTCCTGCATATATTTCTCAAAAGCTGACGGGATGGGATACTTCTCCTCAATCTCCTCCGGATGGATGAACAGGAAATTTTTTCGATTTGTCCTCTCCAGCTCGTCCACCCTGACCGCGAAGCCTGTCATATGCCACTCCACATGGCTGAATATGTGCTTCGCCGCCGGAAGCTCCCTGATACGCACCGGCATCAGCCCAATCGACTTGCAATACTCTGCCGCTTCATCCATCGTCAGGTGCCCTTCCACATTAGGCAGCTCGTAAAGCCCCGCCAGCAGTCCTTTATCCTTCCGCTTGGCAATCGCCGCCCGCTCTCCGTCCTTAAAGACCAGTACCGTCCTTTTTTCTATCCTGCGCTCCTTTGCCCTGGCCTTCACCGGGAATTCTTCTGTCTCCCCCCGCTTTCTCGCCGCACAGATAACTGACAGCGGGCACTCATCGCACAAAGGCGCGCCCTTCGGCACGCACACGATCGCTCCAAGCTCAATAAGTCCCTGGCTAAAATCACTCGCCGCTTCTTTGGGGATCACCTGCTTAAGCTTCTTTTCAATCTGCGTTTTTGTGCTCTGCTTCGCGATGTCCGAAGGATCCGCCGTAAGCCTTGTAACGACCCTGAGCACATTGCCGTCCACCGCCGGCACAGGCATACCAAAAGCGAAAGAGCATATGGCTCCCGCCGTGTAATTCCCGATTCCTTTCAGCGCCCTGATCTCTTCATAGGTTCCGGGAAATTCTCCGCCGTAATCAGCCATGATCTGCTGCGCGGCCCGCTTCATGTTGCGCACCCGGTTATAATATCCCAGCCCTTCCCACAGTTTCAATAGCTGGTCCTCTTTAGCTTCGGCCAGATCCTTTATCCCGGGAAGCTCTTTCATGAACCTGGCGTAGTAAGGCTTTACTGCCTCCACCCTCGTCTGCTGGAGCATGATCTCCGAGACCCACACGCGGTAAGGCTTGGGTTCATTCCGCCACGGCAGGTCCCTGCGGTTTTTCCTATACCAGGGAACAAGCAGATCCGCTACTCTGCCCAGGATATCCTCTCCGAAAATGACCGGCACATCTTTACGGATAACGATACTGTCCGCCTCTACCGCACAGTCGTAAGCTATAACATGCACGCCCTCCTTAGCCGCCTCATAAAGTGCCCCGGCAAATTCCGGATGAGTGTCTCTGTTAGGGGTAAAACAACGGACCCCCTCCATCTGGATCACAAAAAACACATATGCCTCATATCCGTTCTCCACCGCCTTTTTAAGCTCCTGAACATGCTTCATGGCCCGCTCACTCGGCGCATCCGGAAAACGGGCCACGCCGTCCTCTTCCAATGTCACACCCTTCACCTCAATAAGGACTTTTTTTCCCCCTGCTTCCACGTACAGGTCAATACGTGAGCTACCGTATGTATATTCCGGGCGGATGGCAGTGATATCTTCGATCATATGCCCATCCTCAAGCCACTCCTTCACTGCCTTATTAGGCACCTGGGAGTCCATGTTTACCAGACGTCCGCCTTTCCTTACCGCGATCAGATCCCATCTTGTCTTACGATTAAAGTTCCCGCTGTCCTGGATGTACACGGCGGCTCCGGGCCTTAGAAGTTCCCGGCACCGGCCTGTATTTTTCACATGGACAGTCTCCTCGCGGCCGTCCACCTCCACACGGGCGATGAAGCGGTTAGGACGGTCGATGAATTTTCCTTCGTATATATTTTCATATTTCATGATCTGTCATACCTTTTCCTATCTTAACTATTATCATGCTGAGGTCAAAAGATATTTTGCCGTCCTGCGCAGAATGGACGGCACAGAAAAGACCCGAGTTCAACTCAGGCCTTCCGGTTCTTGTTTTTGTTCCAGCAATGTCTCTGTCTGGCTGTATGTACGCTTCTTCGACTCTTCATGATTCTTCAGGCACTGCAGGATCGCCTCATTCAGCGTCAGCATCTTCTCATCCAACGACGACACCATCTCTGCGCACTCCCGAAGATCCCGGCTAATATATTCCGGGGCATTTCCTTCAAATTTGTAATATATCTTATGCTCAAGGCTCGCCCAGAAATCCATGGCAATCGTGCGTATCTGTATCTCCACTTTCGTATCCACCACACTGTCGGACAAAAAAATAGGAACAGATACAAGCATATGATAGCTCTTGTATCCGCTTTGCTTCGGATTCCTGATATAATCCTTGATAGAAAGTACCTTCAGATCACTTTGGTTCCCGATCATCTCCGCTAACCGGTAAATATCCGACGAAAACGAGCAGATCAACCGGACACCGGCAATATCGTTGACATATTTTACCATGTTCTCAATGGATGTCTCATATCCGTAACGCTTCAGCTTTTTCACGATACTCTCAGGTGACTTCACCCTCTTTTTAATATGTTCAATAGGATTATACTTATGAACATGCTGAAATTCATCATTCAATATCTCAAGTTTCGTTCCGACTTCCTTCAACGCTGCATTATAGAGAAACATAATTGTCTTCCAACTGTCGACATCCTCATAGTTCTTAATTGCGTTCTCCAAATTTATCTCTCCTCTCTATGCGAAGAGCCTTTTTCGTACATATATATATTATAGCATAGAATAAGGAGTTATGTCTTCTTTTTCATACATATTTTATAAACATATAACAATTAAAATTCAATCCCCAGACGTGCCCCGATTCCCGCGTCAAATGGGTGTTTTCTCTTCTTCATCTCTGTTGCGTAACTGGCAATGCCAAGCATCTTTTCAGACGCCTCATGACCTGTCAGAATGATTTCCAGGTTCCCCGGCCTGTGTCTTAAAAAGTCCAACAATCTGTCCTCGTCAAGGCTTCCGAGCATCACGGCACACAATACTTCGTCCAGGACAAGCATGTCAAAGGAATCACAAACTTTGACAATCTCATCCAGCACCATAAGATGATACTTTTTAAGTTCACTGCGCTCTTCCCCGCTCATCTGGCTGTAAAAGGACACCCTATCCTTTCCCGGCATGCAGGTGACGTTAGGAATTTTTTCCAGGATCAGCCGTTCACTGGAAGAATTGCTTTTCAGGAACTGAAAGAAAAGTACCCGAAATCCTGCTCCGGCTGCCCGCACCGCCTGCCCGACGGCCGCGGTTGTCTTCCCCTTGCCGCGCCCATAATAAATATGGATCTTACCGCACCTTTCCATACACAGATACCTCCGCTTCTTCCCTACATCTCAAGCTTCATATCGCCGAACCGGATCCAGCCTTTTTTCCGCATATATTCTGAGATGCCCAAAGTAACAACTGCCGGCAGGATAATCTGCACCGCCAGGATTTTTATTAATACTGCTGCTGCCGGTTCCGTCTGGATCATCGTCTGCCAGGTCATGATCTGCCCGACCAGACCTGCGGTACCCATGCCGGAACCGGTGGCATTGCTTGTCATATGCAAAAGAATGGTTCCCACCGGGCCCAAAATCGCGCTGGACAATATAGCCGGGATCCAGATTACCGGTTTCTTCACGATATTGGGCACCTGCAGCATAGATGTACCGATCCCCTGTGCGAGCAGTCCTCCGACCTTGTTCTCCCGGTAGCTTGCCACCGCGAACCCCACCATGTTGCAGCAGCATCCTATAGTCGCCGCACCCGCTGCCAGCCCTGACAGGTTAAGGATGATCCCAAGAGCCGCTGAACTGATGGGCAGAGTAAGAATCATCCCCATGAGCACGGACACGATGATTCCCATAAAAAACGGCTGCTGCTCTGTCCCCCAGTTAATGATCGCGCCAAGCCATGCCATGAAGCCGGAAATCGGCGGCCCTAACACAAGCCCCACCGCCGAGCCGGTTCCGATGGCTATAAGCGGTGTTACCAGGATATCGACTTTCGTCTTCCCGGACACGATATGCCCGAAAAATATACCTACATATGCGGCGATAAATGCACCCAGCGGCTCCCCCGGCCCGGCATACACCATAGCGCCGTCTACTAACACTGCGCCGGCGAGCAGTTTGCTGGCGAATGCCCCCACCATGCCTGCCGTCGCTGCGGACACGACGACCAGCGGACTTTCCCTGAACCGGTAAGCCACCGCCGCCCCGATTCCCGCTCCCGTAAGGGATGCAGCGACTTTTCCAATAACATAGATCATATCTCCGGCCGTTCCCCCAAGAAGTGTCCCTATCTGCTGGATGATCGTCCCGATGATCAGCGTCGCAAACAAACCATGAGCCATGGCGCTTAATCCTTCGATAAATATTTTATCCAGTACTTTTTTCAGTTTATCCATCACAAACTCCTTATCTTAAATGTTTTGTCAAGTGTCTTGTCACCTGTTGCATTGTATCATATCCCATCAATTTTCGCAAGTTCCCAGCAAAATGAACCAAGAAAACCCGGGCATAAGCGGATGTTCACACTGGACATCTCCCCTTTTAAACGGTATACTGTCTTTTATATGAATGAAATATACCAGAAAATGAGAGGTACTGCCATGTTCCGTTTATGGGGAAAAGAATTTAAAGACAACCGTATGCTGAGAGACACCGTGATCTGCGATGATTCGGACGAGACAAGGACGCATAAGATCTTCAACGCCTTGGAAGCCATCTGCTATGAATTCGACTTAAGCAAGCCTATCTGGCTGGACGCAACTGTCGAAGAATTCACGCGGCATAGCAAAGCCCGGTTTTACCAGGATAATTTTGTGGATTCCATAGATTTCGACTATCTGGAAATACAGGTTATTGAAGAATAAGACAGGTGCCCGGGAGTTTATCCTTGGGCACCTGTGATCTTTTCTTTGCTTTATTCTTAATCCTTAATCTTTCTTACTCTTCTTTATCCATCATCCGTTGCGGATTGCCTCTAACGGGCTAAGTTTCATGGCCCGTTTCGCCGGGAAATATCCGGCGACGATTCCTACCAGCATAGCGAATCCTATGGAGGCTAACATCAGCCATATCGGAATATAAGAAATATTTGCTCCGCCTGTCGATATCATCTCCGAATTCGCCGTCAGCGCATTGATCCCCGCCGACATAAGGAGGCTTAGTATATTGCCGATAATCCCGCCGAAGATACCGATAAATGCAGCTTCCATCAGAAACATCTCCCTGATATTGCCAAGGCTGCAGCCAAGCACCTTCATCACGCCGATCTCCTTCGTCCGTTCGTAGATGGACATCATCATCGTATTAGCGATACCGATCGCCGCGACGAACAGGGATACTGCTCCAATCCCGCCGAGAACAGCCTGGATAATCCCCATCTGCCGGTTCACACTGTCCATCATCTCTGCATTCGTCTCCACGTTATAGCCCATCTCCTTGATGGTGTTGGAAACCTTTGCCACATTATCCTTATCATCCACTTTAAGCTGGGCGTAGGAATAACAGAATTCCTTCATCGGCTTTCCATTCTTCGTCTGGGGCTGTCCCGGGATCACTCTTCCCGCAAATTCCTTTTTCAGCACCTGCTTAAGGGTATCCAGGTCACAGAAAATATTATAGGCATTAGCATTGTAATCATCTATCCCGCCCTTTACCAGGCCGCAGCCGCGGACAACATGCTTTTGCACTGGCTTCTTGCTATCGCCGCTTTCGCCGCCTTCATCGCCGCCCATACTATCAAGCGGCGATTGCTCCTGGCTTGAGAAATAACTGTCCTGGTCAAGGATCAGAAACAGGGAATCTTTAGCCAAGTCGATATCCGGAAGCTCTCCGGTATCCCAATAGGAATTACCCGTTCCCTTCTCCTGAAAATTTACAAGGGTCATATTGCCGTACACAAGCTCTATCTGTGCGCTGCCCTTCGCCGGCAATGTTCCCTGGGAAAGCTCGATATTCCTTGACTCAAGTCCCTCCGGTGTCATCGCCATAAGCTGCATATAACCTTCGTAGGAGCCTTTAAGGAGCATAACGGACATATTGTACACCGGCTCAACGCTGGTCACATGCTCAAGCTTCGCCAGTTTGGCCAGACACGCATCGTCTACGTATTCCTCCGACTCCTCCTGGGCTTCGCCCATATAGCCGTACATCATATCTCCGCCGCCGTTAGCGCCGGATACATTGATCGTGGTCAATCCGCCATACTGCTCTATCTCCTGGTACATCGCCTGCTGAAGGCCAAGTCCCAGCGAGATCATAACTACAATCGACGCCGTACCGATGACAACTCCGAGGACGGTAAGAAATGTACGTAACTTTCTTCTGCGCAGGTTACTACCGCTCATCCTCAGAAGATCCATCCAGTTCATACAGAAAATCCTCCTCTTCGCTCTTTCTCATCCTTTTCTTCCGCTGTTTGAGAATGATCACTGCCGCTGCGATCATCGCGATAACTCCGACAGCAATGACTACCGGCACTACCGGGAATCCACCGCCCTGGGCTTCTTCCTCCATGGGCATCCCCATATCCATACCTTCATCCATCATCTCGGTGACCTCAAGCATCAGCTCCTTTGTCTCCGTGGTCGCTTCGCCTTCTTCATTCTCATAGCTCATGGTCATGGTTACCGGTGCAGGCCCTTCTGACGCCTGGGTTCCTTTGAGCATGGCATCTATAGATGCCGTGGCGCCGGACTCGACATTTCCGATAAATACCTCTTCCTTCTCGATAGAATCGCCCTCGAAGGTCGCCCTTACATTATAGAGCTTGATCCTGCCGAGGTTATAAAGGTTGCACATCACATTCGCTTCATCATCTACGGCCACGCTCTCCGGATTGATCTCAAAATCACTGAACTCAAACCGTGCATCCTGCTTGACCGGAATAGACAGGCTTGATGCCGTCTCCACAGCATTGCCGCCCGCATCCTCGTACTTCATGCTCAGCTCCACGCTGTAAGGCTTCTGCAAAAGGTCCGACTTCGCGTTAAGCTTGATGGAGATGTCCGCCGTTCCCTTCGCCTTCATCCCTTCCAGATATACGGAACTGCTTCCCGATGACGGAAGGAATGCCGGCGCTGTCGTCTGCTCATCCGAACCTTCCTCAGGCGCATTGAGGTCAAAGAGCATATTCTTTACTCTCGTTTTCTTGGAAGTGTTCTTAAGATGCACGGTCAGGGTAAAATCACTTCCGGCCTTTACTTTTTTCGGCTTCGTATCAAACCCTGTCACGATAACTCTCGGCACGGAACCGTCGGAGCTGTCTCCGCCGCCACCGCCTCCGCCGGAATAGGAGGCCTCGCCGTTGCTAAATCCGCCGTCTCCGCCAAATGGATCGTCCCCGAGATTATTATCATCCTTCTTCGTCGTATCGGTGAGGTGTACCTGCAAAGGCTTGTCTTCTTTCTTCTCCTCGGGCTTTGCCGTAGTCTTCACCCAAAAAGCTTTCCTTCCGCTTTTCTCCACACCGTCTATTTTATAAGTACATACAAAATAAATCTTATGGTTGCCTGTCGCCACGTCGTCGCGTTCTTTAAAGGTGAATCTGACCATCTCGCTGGCGGTATCCTTTGCCAGACGGGTGATCTTTACCGCATCATCCTGGTTATCCTTCTGGAATGGCCACTTAGAGATATCTTCTTCATCGATATATGGCTCGATCACGATGTCAGTGATCTCCTGGTCCTCTCTGTTGGCAATATACATCTCCAGGCTGTTCTCTTTCTGATATTCAAACACCGGCACCGCGTTGCTTGCCGCTTTCCACTCGATGTTCGCTTTCGCCTGCGCGTCCATGTCCGATGCCTGTACCTTAGCCGGCGCGGCAAATCCTCCTGCGGCAAGCACCACCGCCGCAAATATGCCGGCCGTTCCTCTGATCAATTCCTTCCATCTGCTCATTGTTCTTCTTCCTCCCTCACTCTGGCATGTTCTTCTATCTTTAATATCTTTCCGTCTCTAATATGAAAAACTCTGTCTGCATAAGTCGCCAGGTGATTATCATGAGTAACCATGACCAGCGTCTTTTTCTGCTCCCTGACAACCTTCTGCATCAGCTTCATTACATCTTCCGATGTGTGTGAATCCAGATTGCCTGTAGGTTCATCCGCGAATATGATCTTGGGATCTACCACCAGCGCCCTGGCAACGCCTACTCTCTGCTGCTGCCCGCCCGACATCTGATTAGGCATATGTTTTTTATGCTTCTTAAGCCCCACAAGACTTAGCATCTGATTCGCTTTTTTCAGGCGGAGCTTCCGGTCCTCTCCCCGGAAACTTAAGGGAAGCGCCACATTCTCCACCGCATTCATCGTCCCCATCAGATGGAACGACTGAAAGATAAAGCCTACGTTATTTCTCCGGAAAGCAACCAGCTCATTCTCCTTCAGGTTCTCGATATGCTGTCCGCCGATGACAATGGAACCCTTCGTGGGCTTCTCAAGGCCGGCAAGCATATTAAGGAGCGTCGATTTACCGGAACCGGAAGTTCCCACGATCGCACAGAACTCGCCGTGGTGGATGTCAAAATCTACCCCGTCTAACGCCCGGACCGTCTCGTCTCCGACTTTGTAAAGTTTATACAGGTTCCTGACCTGAATTACCTCTTCCATAATCCGTACATCTTCCTTTTATCCCTATTTTTCTACTATCATAACATAGAATACGAAATACTTTCATTAGAAAAACGAAAAAATTTCTTAAGATTGCTTACTTCTTATCTTTGTGTTAAGATAAAAAGACCAAAAATGAAAGGAATGGCCGCCATGATCACTGCTCCCGGACTATCTGTCAATTTCTTAAAAAAAGAGGCTTATACCGGTTCCCACGCCGGAACCCGCTACTACTTATGCAGCGCAGGCGATACGCTTAAAGCCTGTATCTATCCTGAACCATGGTGCTTCGAGGCTACGCCCGAGGAGGATAAGACCTGGAGGGAATTCCCTTTTTCCGACGAAGGCTTAAAAAGCGCCACAGCGTGGATCAGTGCCGCTGCCGAAACCCATAGGCAGTCTCTCACATAAAAATGGGAAATTCCTCCGGAATCCAGACGAATTTCCCATGTAGGTCTTCTTTACATTTATGCTTTCTTAAAGTCCTTTCAATACCTCTTCCGCGATATTCCTTGCGTGATCCGAGATACGCTCTAAACCTACCAGCGCATCAAGGAAGACAATTCCTGCCTCCGTATTGCACTGGTTGTCCGCAAGGCGGGCGATATGCTTCGTCCGGAGTCGGATCTCCAGCTCGTCGATCTTTGTCTCCTTCTCGATGACCTTAAGCGCCTTCTCCTGGCTGTTTTCCCTGAACGCTTCAACGGCATACCGGTAGCTGTCTATCGTCTCCCCCATGATTTCTTCCATATGCGCCCGGGCAATATCGGAAAATGACACTTTCTTTTCCATCATCGTCTCCGCATACTCTGAGATATTTTCACAGTAATCGCTGACACGCTCAACATCCGAGAGAATCTGCAGAAGATGCGCCACTGTCTCATGCTCTCTTTCACTGATCTGCATGGTACTAAGCTTCACCGCATAATCGGTGATCCCCGCGCAAAGCTTATCTACCGCAGCTTCGTCATCCCTGATCTGATCGATAGCGGCCTGCTCCTTGGTAAATAAGATATTGCGCGCTGTCTCCATCGTCTCCATGACCAGCTCTCCCATACGGATCGCCTCATTGAGCGTAGACTGCAGGGCGATACCAGGCGTCTCCAGCACACGCTCGTCTAAGAGGACCTTTGCTCTGTCCTGCTCATCCTCCCTGACATTGCCAATCTTCTTGGCAAGCTTGATGATCAGGTTTGATGCCGGGAACAAAAGCACTGTTGTACCCACATTAAAAATCGTATGGACCAAACTGATCTGGGTCTGGGAAATGGCTCCCACACCCGCCAGAGGATTCATCAGCTCAAAATAGACGATCGCCACCGCACTGAATAACACCGTACCGATGATGTTGAACAGCAGATGCATAAGCGCCGCGGTCTTCGCGTTCTTCTTGGCACCGAGACTGGAAAGGACTGCCGTCACACAAGTACCGATATTCTGGCCCATGATAATGTATATGGCCGCGCTGAATGGCACAAGCCCCGCCGCCGCAAGACTCTGCAAGATTCCCACCGACGCGGACGAGCTCTGGATGATCGCGGTCACTACCGCGCCTGCCAGGATTCCCAGGACCGGACTCTGGCCGAGGACCACAAACATATTTACAAAGCCCTCATACTCCCGCAGCGGCTCTACCGCCTCCGACATCGTCGTGATCCCGATGAACAGAAGGCCGAAGCCGATAATGATGCTGGAGATATCCTTGGCCGAGCGCCTTTTCCCCGTCAGCATCACGATAACACCGGAGATCACCGCCACCGGAGCAAGCTTCGACGGGCTTAAAAACTCCGCCCACTCTACGGAAGAGACGAGCCATCCGGTCACCGTCGTACCGATATTGGCGCCCATGATAACGCCCATCGCCTGGGCAAGGTTCATCAGTCCCGCATTGACAAATCCGACGACCATGACCGTCGTCGCAGACGAACTCTGGATCACCGCCGTGATGGCCGCACCCAGAAGCACGCCTAAGAACTTATTCTTTGTCAAAATCTCAAGCAGCGATTTCATCCGGTTCCCCGCCGCATTCTCAAGCCCCTGCGCCATGATCTGCATACCATAGATGAACATCCCAAGTCCGCCTGCAAATGGTATGATAATATTTACGTATTCCATTGATTTCCTCCCATGTATTCATCTGACAGTTACCGCCCGGCCATAAAAAAGCCGCTCATGACCAGACTAATCTCACAATATCATGCAGCGGCAGTGAAAACAATATGCAATTATAGCTGATAATTTACAGTCATTTTTATCTTTGCTTGTCAATTATCCACAATCTTAACACAGCCATAACTTTTATTTCTTCATTTTCGGCTCGCTGATCAGCGATGCCAGATAGCCGAACACAAGCGCCGCCGAGATTCCCACCGCGCTTGCCTTGAAGCCGCCTAAGAAGATGCCGATAAAGCCTTCCTTATCCACCGCCTCCTTAACACCTTTCCACAGGAGATTCCCGAATCCTGCCAGCGGCACGCTCGCCCCCGCCCCCGCGTAATCCTGGAGCGGCTGGTAGATGTGAAGCGCTCCAAGGACAGCTCCGGTGCAAACTAAAAGCACCATCACTCTTCCCGGCATAAGCTTTGTACGGTCCAATAAAATCTGCGCCAGCGCACAGATAAGCCCTCCGACCCAGAATGCGTTGATATAGTCCATATCTGTTTCCCCCTCTCTATAATCCTTTTCAAGTATAATGCTCTGGCCCGCAAAATCAGCAATGCTCCAGCACGATTCCATGGGCGATCCCCGGCACGCTCGCGCCTTCATTGAAGCTCACCGTGGACATGAGCGCGCCTGTGGGGACGAACAGCACTCTCTTCCACTCGCCCCGCTCTAATTTGGGCAGCACGTAAGATGACAGCACCGATGCCGCACAGCCGCAGCCGCTTCCCCCGGCGTGGGTATCCTGCTTGTTCTGGTCGAAGATCATCATGCCGCAATCGATATGGTTCTTCTTAATATCTATCTCTTTTCCCCTCATCAGATCAAACAGGATGCTCTGCCCCACATAGCCCAGATCCCCGGTGATGATCCGGCTGTAATCATCCGGCTCCCTGCCGAAATCCTTAAGATTCCTCTCGACCGTATCTGCCGCTGCCGGCGCCATGCACGCGCCCATATTCTGGGAATCCTTCAGGCCGAAGTCAACAATTTTCCCTACCGTTATCCCGGTGATCCTTACATGGCTCCGCTTTTTCCCTACCAGAAATGCGCCACTCCCGGTCACCGTCCACTGGGCCGACAACGGCCGTTGGTTAGCATAGCTTAAGGGAAAGCGGAACTCCTTTTCCGCACTTCCGAAATGGCTTGAAGTCACGGCCAGCATATAATCCCCGTATCCTGCCGCCACACTCATGGATGCAAGGGCCAGCGCCTCCCCGGAAGTGGAGCACGCCCCGAAAAGTCCGAACATGGGGATCCCGAACTGCTCGACCCCGAGAGAAGTCGCGATTCCCTGCCTAAGCAGATCCCCGCCAAATAAAAATCTTACGTCCTCTTTGTCAATATGCGCCTTTCCCATGGCCAAAAGGCAAGCCTCTTTCTGCATGGTGCTCTCTGCCGCCTCCCACGTATCCTCCCCAAAAAGATTCTCCGTCTCTACCATGTCAAACATCTTTCCCAGCGGCCCCTCGCCCTCTTTCTTCCCGACGACGGACGCGCTCGACACCACATAAGGTGACTGTTCAAATGCAATACTCTGTAATCCCTGTGTCATAATCTACTGTACCTGCCTTTTCCATGATTAAACTATTCCCGCGATCTTCCCGATCCAGTACAAAAGCCCAAGCACCCAGCTTGTGAATACCCCGTATAAGATCACCGGTCCCGCGATGGTAAAGATCTTGCAGCCGATCCCCATGACCTGCCCTTCCTTCTGAAACTCGATGGCCGGCGCCGCCACGGAATTGGCAAATCCGGTAATCGGAACCAGCGCTCCTGCGCCGCCCCATTTCGCTATCCTGGGATAGACATTGAGCGCGGTCAGGACGACGCTTAATAAAATCAGGATCATCGAAGTCCATCCCCCGCTTATATCCTTATCAAGCCCCATCTTCTCACAATAATTCAAAATCCCCTGCCCGATCACGCAGATGATGCCTCCCGTGATAAATGCTTTTGTCATATTCACCGGAAGATTGTGCACCGGCGTCTTCCTCTTCACATAATTTTCGTATGCTTCCTGCTGTTTTTTTCTGTCCACTCTGCTCTCTCCTTCCAAGCTTTTTCATCACTTCCCGCCGGGATAACCGGCGACATTACCCGTCTACCATCCCCGGTAGAAGAAGATCAGCGCACCGATCCCTTTACCCAGAGCCATGGCAGCGATCAGATAAGGAATGCACCTGATCAGCTTTGCACGACGGATAAATATGGGAAATACATTCAGGATCTCCGCCAGCGCCATGGACCAGCACCCCACGAAAATCCCCGCAAAGATACCAAATAACGCAAGGAGCACGCTGCCACCCGGTATAGAAACATGGTATACCCAGAATATATTTCCAAGCATCCCCCCAAGCGCCACGCTGTCTTCATAAAGAAGAATGTGCTCTCCCGTATGTGTGCGGTCGGCAAAATCCGAGATAACCCCCAACCCGATAATGAAGGAAAAAAGACCTGCCGCCACTGCCAGACCCGCGCTAAGTCCGAGAATTGCCAGAACGATCTGAGCTGCCCACATCCAGTTCCTTCCCCTTCCGCGAGAAATCTTCGATCAGCGTCGTCTGGATGTCATTCTCATACAGACGCATCTCTACCTCCATCGGTGTCGGGTCCACCGTGAATTTCTTTTTGCCAAAATGGTTGAAAAATGTAAGGATCCCAATGATCACCCCGATGCTGTACGTAATCTCGAGCACAGTAAAGCCGGAACTTTCTGCTCCGGTGAGACTTTCATAGATCTGCCCGAACATCTTGGTCACATCGACATCATTGTTAAACGCCATCATCGAAAACGCGGCGCCGCAAAACGTAATGACAACCACAAAGAAAGTTTTTATCCAGTGGACGAACTGCCCTGCTGTCCGCTGTTCCTCTAAGGTTACGATAAAGTCCTGTTCGCCTACGCTCTCAACATCTGCGTTCGGATATACTTCATGGATACACGCGATCACCTTGAGAATTGATACAGAAGTGCGGTTCTGCTTCTTTTTTTTATCTGTATCGTGGAATTTAAGCAGCTTTAATGTCTTTACCCTGGAAGTGACAGAGGAGTTGGCGCACTCGACCTTTACAACGTCACCGATGGTCACATCCGGCTTTGTCACTTCGGTATTGCGGTCCGCCTTGATATAGATCGTATCACTGCCCGAAGCCATATAAGCCTCCCCTGTCCGCAGCCGACGCAGTCTTGAACTCACATTCTGTCTGCCTGACCAGTGTTCCTTCGCTCATGTTCCTGCTCTTTTTCACATCGCCGAAATAATAGATCAGCCCGATGATGACGGCTGCCGCCACCACTACCGCCAGACAGAGCCTGAGCTTTTTTCTTGCTTCTTCCATACTGACACCTTCCTTTGTTTTTCTGTTAGTATGCTGCTTTTCGCTTAAAATATACACAAAGAAAACCGTCAGATTTTTTCACGCATTTGTTTTAAAATTCTCTTTTCCATTCTGGATACCTGTACCTGGGAGATGCCAAGTTCTTCCCCCACCTGCGTCTGGGTGCGGTTCGCAAAATACCGGAGATAGATGAGCTGGCGCTCCTTTGCATCCAGGGACATGAGAAGATTCCCAAGTACCATATGGTCTACGATTCTTTCCTCCTGGCCCTCCTGCCCCGGAAGCTTGTCCATCAGCCGGATTTCCTGCCCGTCCGTCTGATAAATAGACTTTTGCAGCGACTCGATGTCGCCGCTTGCCTCCATCGCCATCGTAAGTTCTTCCGTGGATACACAAAGCTCATCGGCAATCTCCGTAACAGACGGCTCTCTCCCGAGAGCCTCCTGGAGCTTTTCCTGGCAGAGATAGGCTTTATACGCCAGTTCCTTTAAAGAGCGGCTGACTTTGATCATCCCGTCGTCCCGGAGGAATCTTTTAATCTCCCCGGAGATCATCGGGACGGCATAGGTGGAGAATTTCACGTCGTAATCCAGATTGAACTTATCGATTGCTTTTAAAAGCCCGATACTGCCGATCTGGAACAGATCATCAGCCTCCGCCCCACGGTTCATAAAACGCTTGACAATACACCAGACTAATCCCGCATTCTCCTCCACCAGCTGTGCCCTTGCTTCTTCATCCCCTTCGTGAGACTTCCGAATTAAAGCGATTGTGCGGTCCATAATCTCCGTCCTTTACCGATTGTTTTTTCCATCTTCACAACAGTTCCCTTCCCCGGTTCAGACTCTACCTCAAGCTTATCCATGAACGCCTCCATAAAGGAAAATCCCATACCTGAGCGCTCAAGCTCCGGTTTGCTGGTAAAAAGTGGCTCCATCGCCTGTTTGATATCCTCAATCCCCTTCCCCTCGTCCCTGACCTTTAGGTAAAGGGTCTGCCCCGACGTACGGCAGCTGATATAGATATTATGTACTTCATTTTCATAGCCATGGATAATGGCGTTGGTCACCGCCTCGGACACTGCGGTCTTTACGTCGGATACTTCCTCCACCGTCGGGTTCAGGGAGGTCATAAACGAAGCCACCGTCACCCGGGCAAACGACTCGTTGGACGAGCGGCTGTCAAAGATTACCTGCATTTCATTCGTGTTTTCCATCTAATTATCCTCCTCATAGATCTGCATTATTTTTGTCACTCCGGACATCGTCAATATTTTTTTCATTCTCTCGCCTACATGCACTGCGCACACTTCCCCGCCCAGCATATAGATCCTCCGGTATCTTCCCATGATTACCCCAATTCCTGAACTGTCCATAAAATCTGTCTCCTTAAAATCAAAAATGACATAACGGATATGGTTCCTCTCTATCAGATGATCCGACTCCTTCCTCAATTCTTCCGAATTGTGATGGTCAATCTCTCTGGGCAGAAAAATCGTCAGGCAATTTTCCTGAACCTGATACTTCATATATTCCCTCCTTCATATTTTTAGATATAGAAAAAGGATATGCTCTCTTTGCATACCCTTTTCTTTCGTATAATATACTTCCTGCGATGTTCAATTGTCATCCTGGCCGCTCTGGCCTTTTTTCTCTTTTGTCCCTTTACTGTCGTTCTGCCCGTCCAGCGCTTTCTGCGCCTTCTGGGATGCCTCTTTGCCCTTATACTTTTGCACCAGCCTCTGATAGCGGATGTTTGCTTTATCCTGCTCTCCCTTTTTTTCAAAGGTCTGTGCCAGAAGCAGCAGCGCGTTCCCGTCCTGATAGCCTTCATTCATCTTCACAACCTTCTCAAGGCTGCTGATCGCCCCGTCATAATCCCTGGCGTCGAACTCGTCTTTCGCCGTCTTATAAAGCTTCTCGCACATCCGGGGAAACAGTGCATCCGCCACCTCATCATACCGCTTCTTCCCAGCCTTTCCAAGAGAATCCGGCGACACCTTAAGGATCTGCTCTAACATCTCCTTATCGCTCATATCCTCCGCCGACACATGCCTAGCAATGTCTAGGACGATCTCATAGCTTTCCTGGGTGGACGCCGACTGCGCCTTCAGGTCCTCGCTCTCCTCGCTGTTGGCCCGGTACTCCTCAAGTTCTGTCTTAAGGGCGCTGATCTGCGCCTCCTGGGTAGCGATCCTATCGCTAAAGGAAACGACCCGCTCATTGAGCTTTTTCTGCCTGCCTACCGACACTGCGGGCATGATCAGAAACCACATGACTGCAGCGCCCACAAGTACGCCGACCGCGATATTTAAAAATGTATGAAGCCCCGAGTTCTCCTTAAACACCGAAGATGCCGGCTGGATAATGGTCTCATTACCGATATTGTAAGTGACGGTCTGCTCTTGCCTTGCCTCCTCGCCCTTGCCTCTGTCCCTGGCCCGGCTGGGGCGCGACTTTCTGATCTGGGTGATCTCGTGCATGTACCTGAGCGTGATCTCATCCGTCGTATCCAGCTTGTGCGCCGTCCTGAGTTCCTTTCTTGCAGCCGAAAACTGCTCTGTCTGTATATACAGAAGCGCTAAAAGCTGGTGTGCTTTTACGTAGGACGGATGAGCCGCGATCGCCTTCTTCAACTGGATGATCGCCAGGTCCTCACCGTTCTGCCCCGCAAGCTCGATACTCTGGTTAAAAAGCTTCACCGCCTGGTTGATGCTCTCAAGCTCGCCCGGAACCTCCTGTATCCTGCCGATAAAATCATCGGCAATATTGTCCTCCGCCTGGAAATTCTTGCTGAGTATCCACTCCACAAGTGCCTCGACCACATCCCCCCTGCCGTAATAGACAAGCCCCAGAAGATTTCTCGCAGCGATATTCTCCCTGTTGTACTGCAGACTTCGCCGAAGAGACGTTACCGCCCCGCTCATGTCGCGGATATTTGCTTTCTTCAGACCATCATTATACCAGTAGTTGGACTGGTACATCAGCTTTGTTGTATATTCCATAGACTATATAACCTCTTTTTATCTCCGCTACTTCGTCTGCTCTATCATCTCACGCAGGATATCCGTCATATCCGTAAGATCCTCCTGATAAACTGCGCCCTCAATATCCTCTACCTCCAGACTCGGCTGGAATTTCTTCAGTTCCTCCGCAAAATCTAACATTGCCCGTTACCTCCTGCCAGATATTTTTGTTACCGTTCGCCTGAGTAACACTTTTTCACCGCGCCCACAAGATAAAGGGAACCGAGACAGTAGATCTCGCTTTCTCCTCTGACCTCGTAAGCAGTCTCAACTGCCTCCCTGATACCAATCCGTTCATAGACCGGGGAAGCCGTATATTTTTCAAAAATCTGCCTGAGCTTTCCTGCCTCCACCTTCCGCTTATCGTCAATCTCTGTCACAATATAAGCCCTGGCTTTAAGCTCTCCGGCAAGATATGCGATCATCTGCTCATATTTTTTATCCGACACCGCAGAGAATATGATGACCGGAAGTTCTCTCTCCCTCTCCGGCAGCATCTTTATACTCTGCACAAATGCCTCAAGCGCCCCCGGATTGTGCGCACCGTCTACCGTCAGGTGCGGCGCGATAAGCTCCATGCGGCCTTCCCACCGGACAGACGCGATAGCCGAAACCCATCTCTCCCGGCAGATCTTACTGTCCCGGAATATATACTCCAGCGCCTCCAGCGCAAGCTCGGCATTCATCACCTGATAAAGTCCGCAGTTCGGGACTCGCCACGTAATATCCTTATCATACGCATTCTTTCTCAAAAATGCAATACCGTTCCGTCCCACTTCCCGGATTTCGTACGCATGATTCGAGATTTCTCTACAGGGAGCCTGCCTTTTTGACGCCGTCCGACGAATCATTTCCGCCGCCTCGCGGCAGCTTCCGTCGAAGAACACCGGGACTCCCTGCTTGATGATCCCTGCCTTCTCGGAAGCAATCTGCGTTAAAGTGTCACCAAGGATCTCCGTATGGTCAAGACTTATCGACGTGATCACCGTAAGGAACGGATGCTTTGGCGCATTGGTGGCGTCAAGCCTCCCGCCAAGCCCCGTCTCAAGGATGATATACTCTGCGTCTGATTCCGCAAATACCATCATCCCTATGCCGAACAAAAATTCAAAATAAGAAGGATGAGAAAGCCCCTCTTGTTCCATCCCGCGCACAGTCTCGAGGGTCTTTAAAAACACCCGGTAAAAGACAGCATCATCCACCGGGGTGCGGTCTAGCTGGATCCGCTCATTGATCTTCACGAGATGAGGGGAAGTAAAAAAGCCTGTACGCTTTCCTTCCGCCGCTAAAACCGCCTGCATATACGCGCATACCGAGCCTTTCCCGTTGGTTCCGGCCACATGGATGATCTTCCGGTCAAGCCCGGGATTCCCAAGCCTTTGAAGGAACTGCCTCGTATGCGCCAGGGAATGCTTCTTCGTAAACCGGGGAAGCTCTTCGATATATTCTACTGCCTCGTTATAGTTTTCTGGTATCCTGTCTGTCATCATGCTCTCCGTTTAATTTTCCTTAAGCGGCTCCTGCTCCTGCCACGATTTCGTCGTATCCGTCCCTGTTCCTACGCGGACGATAAGCTTGCCGCCCTGATAGACATATTCATCCGAGGCCCGAAACAGCGTATTGCTGGATCCCATCTGGACGACCTTGATCACATCGCCTTCATTCAGGTTCGTCTCCGGCAGCTCTATCCTCGTATTGTTAAGAAACGAACTTTTCTGCCTTGTCCCGTTGACAAAGACCTTGCTGTTGCCCGTAAAGTTCTCTCCGTACAGGCTGCTGCTGCCGTTTAAGTGCTCGATCACATCCGTCACCGTCACATCCCTGACCCCCATCACCATATGGGGTTTCTTCACCGGCATATCCTTCCCGCCGTACACATACTGCCTGCCATAGAGGATATCATACTGTAAAAGCTCCAGATCTTTCAAATATCCTTTCGTTTTGCGGCGTTCCTGATGGTAGTTGAACACGGTTCCCGAATGGATATCCAGCCGCTCAAACACATCCGCCATGATCTGGTACGCCGGAATATTCCGGTCTTCCTTCTTAAGGCCGATGTTATCCCAGATCACATAGTTCGTATTGTAGAGGTAACGTCCCTTAAGATCTTCTGCCTTAAGCCCCAGTGTCGGGAGATGATCCCCGTAAAACACAATCACGGACGGCTCGTTCCGCTCCTCCACCGCCTTCACCAGATTGCCCGCAAATTCATCCATGCCGTACACCTGGTTCACATAGTATTCCCAGCGGTTCTTAAGCGCCTCATCCTCAATCCCTTCCACCGTAATCTCCGGATTCTCGATGACCTTCTCCTCCGGGTAATCCCCGTGTCCCTGAAGGCTTACGCAGAACACAAAGTCCTGCTGCTCGGTCGTGTCCATAGATTCCATAATATGCTGGATCAGGATGTCATCTTTCGCCCACCCGTTCTCGGTGAACTGTAAGATGTTCATAAATTCCTTGCTCGTATAGGAGTCAAACCCGATATGGTCAAACACCTTGGCACGGCTGTAAAAATTCCCGCCGTTATTGTGGAGCGCATGGGTTCCGTAACCGAGAGCGCTGAGTGCCGACGCCGCGCTCTCACTCTGCCGCTCCTTGAGCACCGTCTTATACGGATACTCCCCCGGCCCGAAATACCGGAGATTCATGCCCGTAAGCACCTCAAACTCTGTGTTCGCCGTTCCCGCGCCCACAGAAGGCACCTTAAAATACCCGGAAGAAAAATTTTCATACATCTTCCGAAGGTTCGGGCTGGCATCTTTGGACGTCGTAAAAAACTCCGACTCCGCCACATCAAAATAAGACTCAAGCTGCACAAAGATGATATTGGGCTTTTTGCCGTCCTTAAGCCCGGTCTCGCTCTTTGCGATACTGCCGTTATCCGAAATACTTGCGATCGTTTTTTCATTATACTCGTTCGGCTCATTAATACCTGTATTGAACACACTGGCCATAAAGCAGTAAGGCAGCCCATAATCCTCATAGGCAAATGCGATATTGCCAAAATACGTCGATACCACCCGCCTGTCAATCGCCGCGTCCGTGGCAACCGCGTACAGCGCCGCGCAGGCCGCAATCCCTGCCAGCGCCCGGATACGGTGTACCTTTCCGTTATACTGCCCGCCGCGCCGCCACATGGAGACTACCCACACGGTAACCGCGCCGATGCCCACCACGACCATGACAAGCTCAAATCCGTTAAAATAATTGTTGATCAGGGAAACTGCGTCCGTGGCAACCTTAAGATCCTGTGCGTTAAAAGGCGTCACTCGCTTAATCAGCATATAGCCATTGCACACCCCGAGCACCATCCAGAGGACGCTGATGATAATCCGCACAAAGACCCTTCGCTTGAACAGGTACACGACAGAAAATGTCATGAATATCATAAACGCATTGTACAGAAATACTAACGGAGTCTCCGTCATGTATTCCCACGCCCGGATTGCAGAATGCCTGGAAATCGCCTCGATAGCAAAATTGATCAGGCAGGCGAGCAGCGCATGGAACAGCAGCGAGAGCCGATTCATCCACCGATAAACCGGCTGCATCCTTCTGGCAAACGCACTGTTCCTGCGCTCCTCAAGGATTCTCTGCCGACGTTCCTTCCTCGCTCTCCAATATTCTGCAATATCTTCTTTCTTCAGATGTTTAAGCCTGTGAAACGCCCCTTTTATATCGGGCCTTTTTAACTGGATCTTCTTCATAATAAAATGCAATCTCCCAACAAATCAGGCTGCAGCGGATACCTGTTATGCCAGCCTTACTTTCTAGCTCTGCCTTGCTTTCTAGTTTTGCCTTACTTTCTAGGCCTGCCTTGCCTTCAATCCCTCAAGCCTCTCCTGAACCTTCGCCATCATCTCGCGGTATGTCTCAAGTTTCTTCTGCTCTTCCTCAATCTTCGCCTGAGGAGCCTTGCTCATGAATTTCTCATTTTTCAGCATCCCGTCCGCCCGGGCAATTTCTTTGGTCAGACGTTTCTCTTCTTTCGTCAGACGCTCCATCTCCTGCTCAAAATCAACCAGATCCTCAAGCGGCAGATACACTGACGCATCCGGCACAACAACAGACACTGCATCCTCCGCGATTCCCTCCTTATCGTGCTGGATCTTAAGCTCGCTCACCGCCGCCATCATCTGCGCCGCATCGCTGAGACACGCAAAGCCGCTGCAAAGCTCCTCATCCTCACACACGATGTACACCTTGGCTTTTCTGGAGTTCGGCACGTTCATCTCTGCACGGACATTCCGCACGCCGCGGATAATCTCCTTATAATGCTCCACAATCCTTTCCGCCGCCGGGGAGCTTAACGCCTCGTCATACTCCGGCCACGCAGACATCATCAGAGACTCTTCCTCCGGAATCAGCTTGCTGTAAATCTCCTCCGTCACGAACGGCATATACGGGTGAAGGAGTTTCAGCGCTTTTTTCAGCACCTCCCTCAGCGTCCACAGCGCGTCGTTGGCGCTCTGCGCGTCCTCATCCCCATGATAGATCCGATATTTTGCAAGCTCGATATACCAGTCGCAGAACTCATCCCAGATAAAATCATATAACTTGGACAGCGCGATGCCAAGCTCGAACTTATCCATATTTTCCGTCACGTCTTTTACAAGCTGGTTGCACTTAGACATAATCCACCGGTCAGCCGGGCGGAAAGTATTTTCCTCAGGCTTAGTAAGCTCCTTCTCGTCAAGGTTCATCATGATGAAACGCGACGCGTTCCACACCTTATTGGCAAAGTTGCGGCTTGCCTCAACCCGCTCATTGTAAAAACGCATATCGTTGCCCGGCGCATTTCCCGTCACAAGAGTCATACGGAGAGCGTCCGCACCGTACTGGTCGATAATCTCCAGCGGGTCAATGCCATTTCCCAGAGACTTGCTCATCTTGCGCCCCAGGGAATCCCTTATCAGACCGTGGATGAACACGGTATGGAACGGTGATTTACCAGTATGTGCATATCCGGAGAATACCATACGGATTACCCAGAAGAAAATAATGTCATATCCGGTAACAAGCACGTCCGTCGGGTAAAAATAGTCTAAGTCCTCGGTCTTCTCCGGCCATCCAAGCACAGAGAACGGCCACAGCGCAGAGGAAAACCATGTATCCAGCGTATCCTCGTCCTGGGTCAAATGTGTGCAGCCGCACTTCGGGCAAACGCCCGGTTTCGTCCTTGACACGACCATCTCGTCGCACTCGTCGCAGTAGTACGCCGGAATCCTGTGCCCCCACCAAATCTGCCTGGAGATGCACCAGTCGCGGATATTCTCAAGCCAGTGAAGGTAAATCTTGTCAAACCGCTCCGGCACGAACTTAAGCTCGCCGTTTTTCACCGCCTGGATTGCCGGTTTCGCCAGCTCTTCCATGCGGACAAACCACTGCTGTTTTACCAGTGGCTCTACTGTCGTGTGGCACCGGTCATGGGTTCCTACATTGTGGCTGTGGGGAACAACTTTCACCAAAAGCCCCTGCTCCTCAAGCTCCTTCACCATCAGCTCACGGGCTGCGTAGCGCTCCATCCCCGCATACTTCCCGCCGTTTTCATTGATGGTGGCATCGTCATTCATCACATTGATCTCCGGCAGGTTGTGACGCTTTCCTACCTCAAAGTCGTTAGGGTCATGCGCCGGCGTAATCTTCACCGCGCCCGTACCGAACTCCTTGTCAACGTAAGCATCCGCAACAATCGGTATCTCTTTTCCCACCAGCGGCAGAATCGCTTTCTTTCCTACAATATCTTTATAGCGCTCGTCGTCCGGGTGAACCGCGATGGCAGTGTCTCCAAGCATCGTCTCCGGACGCGTCGTAGCAATCTCAAGGTAATCATCGCTCCCTACAAGCGGATACTTGATATGCCAAAAATGCCCGTCCTGCTCCTCATGCTCAACCTCCGCGTCAGAAAGGGAAGTCTTGCACACCGGGCACCAGTTGATGATCCTGGAACCCTTATAGATATATCCTTCCTCATAAAGTTTAATAAATACTTCCTCAACCGCTTTTGAGCATCCCTCGTCCATGGTAAAACGCTCCCTGTCCCAATCGCAGGAAACGCCCAGCTTTTTCAGCTGACCCTCGATGGTTCCGGCATACTCCTCTTTCCACTGCCAGGTGCGCTCAAGGAACTTCTCGCGCCCCAGCTCCTTCTTATCAATCCCCTCGTCCTTAAGCTGGTTCGTCACCTTGACCTCCGTGGAAATCGCCGCGTGGTCCGTACCCGGCACCCAGAGCGCATTGTACCCCTGCATCCTCTTATACCGGATTAAAATGTCCTGGAGCGTATTATCCAGGGCATGACCCATATGCAGCTTTCCGGTAATGTTCGGAGGCGGCATCACCGTCGTAAACGGCTTTTTCTCCCTGTCCACCTCCGCGTGGAAATACTTACTCTCACACCATTTCTCATAAAGCTTTGCCTCAATCTCCTTCGGATTGTAGGTTTTGTTCAGATTCTCACCCATACTCTCTCTCCTTAGTTTCTAAGATTTTCACAAACTTTTCACAAATGAGGACGTAAAAAACCGCCCTCTACGCTGTAAAGGGCGATTTATCATCGCGGTACCACCTTTATTTATATAGAAAAATGCTCTATATCTCATCTTATTCGATAACGGGAACGACTCCGGGACCGCCTAGTTTCTGCGTGGTTCTGCGACTTCCTGCAAATGTCCGCATCTTTTCGCGGGACTCTACATGCACAGCGGTTCAGCAATCCAGCTCAAAAGCTACCTTCCGCACTTTACATTCTGAAACGGCTCTCAGCCTTCCTGCCGCTCTCTCTGTCAGGGCAAATGTGCGTACTCCTCTTTTTCATCGCCTTTAAGGTTTTTAAACTATTGACTATCATAGCGACCGGGAAGGGATTTGTCAAGGAAATTCGGCGTATTTCAGAAAGTCTTAAGAGTTGGGGGACGCTCAGCCCGCCCTATATTCCACGTCACCGCGCTCTCGCTCTGAAAAAAGCATAGCAGTACTAAGCTCGCCGGCAATAGCTTGCCGGCTTGCTAAGTGCTGATGCTTTTTTACGGGTTCCTTTGGAATATAGGGCGGGCTGAGCTGTTGGGCGGCTGGCGGGTGTTCCTCATTGGGAGGTAAGGCTCCGATTGGGAAAATCACCTAATTCTTTTCGTAACTTATTCACTGTATCGTACATTACAGAAAGACATTTTTCAAAATCATCCTTTGTCACATTATAAAAATCATCTCCCAGGCATCTTGCATCATAATGAAAAGCAGACAAATATGCCAGCCCGATTGTATCCAGTTCTAATCCTGCTCTGCTCTCATCTCATTTAATTTTGAGGCGATTTTTTTCATATTATCTTTCCGCAATAAATCAGCCACGTCTTCATCAACAAAAATCTTATCAAGATACCCCTTCAAATCATTTTCTGCAATATCTAAATAAGTGTTTCTTATCATTCGATCACCTCCAAAATTATCTTTTTTTCGCGGTTCACAGCATTCTCAAAAACACTCCGCATCTCTTCCGATGCCTCATTTTTATAAACAATATCCGTCCTGATGCCATTTATCGGCTCATCCAACGACCATCGGATATCGGCGGCAAGAGCCCTGTCGCTGATTCTCTGAGCTGTAACTACCATAAGATCCACATCACTGCTGCTCCTTACATCTCCCCGCGCACAGTTCCCGAAAAGATAGACTTTTTTCAGGTCTTTAATGTCCGCCTCCAGACATTTACTGAGATTTTTTCGGTAACTCTACACGAAACTTAAGCGAGAGCACGTTCTTAGGACAGCTCACCGTACATTTCCCGCAGCGGATACACTCGGCGGAATCCGGCGCGTTTACGGGGTCAACGTCCATCGGACATACCCCACGGCATTTCCCGCAGGAGACGCATTTTTCTTTATCCACTTCCATATGGTAGATGCTGACCTTATTCAGGATGCCGTAGATGGCGCCAAGCGGGCACATCACCTTGCAGAAAAACCGGCAGATGACAACACATCCTATCAGCGTCAGCACAAGGATAACTGCCTTTACGGAAAACAGCGCGCCGATGACCTTTCTAAGCTCTGGATGGGTGGCGAGCAAGGGCAGTCCTCCCTCCAGCGTTCCTACCGGGCAGATATACTCGCAGTATGCGGGCGCGCCCATCCCCAGCTCATTTGTAATCATCACCGGGAACAACAGGACAAAAAAGACAAGAAGGACATATTTCACATAGGTAAATCCCTTCCAAAGCTTTCTCTTCGGCGACGGTATCTTATATAATAATTCCTGTATCAACCCGAACGGACAGATATAGCCGCATACCGCCCTTCCAAATACGACTCCCACCGCCAGCACAAAACCTGTCACATAAAAGCTCAGATTAAAATTCATCGCGCCGCTCACCGCCTGCATGGCGCCGATGGGGCAGGAAAGTCTTGCCGCCGGGCAGGAGTAGCAGTTCATCCCCGGATTGCAGAATTGTTTCCACTTGCCCTTATAGAGCTGCCCGCCGGCAAAATTTTGAAGATATGTGTTGGAATAGCCGAATGCGGCAATCTGAATGATTTTCCTCTTTATTTCCTGACTGATTCTCATAAGCTTACCCCAATCCGATGCATTCCAGGCAGACGTTGACCGCCTTTCCAAGAACAACAGCCGCCTCGCCCCGGTAAATTCCCCACGCCATCATGCAGCCCGCGGCGAGTGAGGCAAGCACACGTACTGCCTGTTTTTTCTGATTCAAGGTTTTACTCCAATGCATCAAGATATCCCTCCACAAAACTCTTGTATCCTGCCACGTCCGCGCCGACAATCGGACTGCCCACAAACTTCCCTTCGCTGTCCACAAAAAATGTAGTGGGAACCCCGACAATCTCACGAATCAGAGGGTTAAATTCCTCTCCCGCCAACAGATTCACAAACTTCACGCCTGTCTTTTCCACAACCTGCTGCGCCAGGGCATACTGGTCGGACTCCTCCGACGGCACATCTGCCGCGATGCCTATGATCTGGGCATTTTCCGGCATGGACTCTGACCATTCATTAAGCTCGGGCATCTCATTAATACACGGGCTGCAGTAGGTCGCCCAGAAATTCACCACCGTAATGTCCGCCTGTGAGAATATGTCATTTGTAACCGTATTTCCCTCAAGGTCTTTCACCGAGAATTCCGGCATAGCCTCAGAAACGCTGGATTCCTCTGCCGCAGACTCCGTCACGTCTTTCTTCTCCTCTCCGGTCTCTTCTTTTTTCTGGCTGCATGCACACATGCAAAAGCAAAGCAAAAAGCTTAAAAATAATACTGTCAATTTTCTCATTGCAAATCCCTCCTGCCTACTATTATATCCTTTTACATTTATTATTCAACAGAAAAAAGAACCGCGAAGTTTATAACGCCGTTCCTTTCTCCTGCCGTCATTCTGATTTTAATTCTTGTTACAACGAAACTAACATTATTTTCTGCAAAATGGATTTTTTCTGGAGTAAGCAACTGCTGCCTCATTAAATTCCTCCGAACTTAATCCTTCAAACTTTTGCTGCTGCCATTTTGTATAATCAAATTTTTCTCTATTGATCACGGCAATAAAACGCTCTGTTTCAACTACCCCTAATTTCTCCAATAAACAATCTATCCCTCTGCTCATAATTTCAATATCGCTAATCATTAAAATCACCTTCCCATTCTCTTATAAAATCTATAGGATTTACCATCCGGATTTCATCTGTACGGTATTTCAGCAATCTGTCATCTGTTGTGAGAAAATAGCAGCATGAAGAGCAAAGGGCACACGCCACATGATATGCATCTTTCATTTTAACGCCTGTTTTCATTATTTCCTCTGCCTTAGCTTTTATTTCGTCAGCCTTGTCAATATCTATATACTCCGCACTGTTCCTCCGGATAAATTCACCAATTGCTGTTTTCTTGGTCTCATACGGATTCTGACTATTTTCATACCACAAAATATATGACGACACCAAATCAATCTTTCTTCTTTTTACTAAATCCTGTATATACAGCTTTGCCTGTGTTTCCAGTGATATGCGAATTTGCTTTTGGTCATCATACGGACGGTTAAAACAGCAATTATCCAAATATATCTTCATATCATTCAACCTTCCCTTTAAATTATATGCTATTACAAATAACTTTACAATAGCAAATGCACCTAAGATAACCTACACACTCATCCTCTGCTTTTTCGCCTCCTCCACCAGATACCCTTTCTCCCGCAGCACATCCTCGATACCGTTAAGAACCTCTTCATTCTCCGCCTCAACGGTATGATAATGATAATTCGAAGTGATATTCTTAAGAGGGCTTGACTTCCCAAGTCGGATATTTTCGATAAACTCCGTCACCTTCTTTCGGGAGTTGATGTCAAGGCGCGCCTCCATCCGCCCGTAAACCCGGTGGTTAATCATGACGTTCACCACTTTCCCGCCAAGGTCAACAATCGCACACAGCTCGTCCTCCATCTGCTCATCCGTATGGCTCACCTTGAACACCCGCTGCACTGCATGAGGAGTATTCACGATATATCCCCGGTTCGTGGCGATGATGTCGATTCCCGCCTCGCGGATGAGCGCCATATCCTGCACGATCACCTGACGGCTCACGTCGCAGAGCCTTGCCAGCACCTTCGCCGGAACCGGCTCCCTGCTCTCACGGATGAGCCGGACAATCTCCCGTCTCCGTTCCACTTTCGTCATAGAGCTCCCCCTTCCTTAAACCGCATGAAGATTTTTCAGCGAAATATCCAGTATCGGCGCAGAGTGGGTCAGCGCCCCGCTGGAAATATAATCAACCCCGAGGGAAGTAAGCCTTTCAATATTTTCCTTCGTCACATTTCCCGAGCACTCCGTCTCAGCCCGCCCGTCAATCAGCGCAATAGCCTTACGCATCTCCTCCGGCGGCATATTGTCGAGCATGATAATGTCTGCGCCCGCCTCCACGGCCTCTTTCACCATGTCAAGGTTCTCCGTCTCCACCTCAATCTTGCGGACAAAGGGCGCATAGGCCTTCGCCATCTGGACAGCCTTCGTCACGCTGCCCGCCGCCCCGATATGGTTGTCCTTTAAAAGCACCCCGTCGGAAAGGTTGTAGCGGTGATTGTATCCGCCCCCGACGCGCACCGCATATTTTTCAAAAATACGCATATTCGGCGTCGTCTTCCTCGTATCCAAAAGCTTTGTCTTACTCCCTGCAAGGAGCTTTGCCACATCACGGGTGTAAGTCGCGATGCCGCTCATCCTCTGCAGATAATTAAGCGCCACCCGCTCCCCGGAAAGGAGCACGCGGATATCCCCCCGAAGGAGCCCCATCTTCTCCCCCTTCTTCACCTCGTCGCCGTCCGCACAGAAGAACGTAATCTCCATCTGGTCATCCAAAAGCTCAAACACCCGGCGGAATACCCCAAGCCCGGCGATAATCCCGTCCTGCTTGCAGATAAGCTCCACCTCTCCTTTGACCACCTCCTTCATCACCGAATTGGTGGTCACATCCTCGCTGGAAATATCCTCCTTAAGCGCCTCCATGATCAAATGGTCTGCTTGTAAACGCATCGTTATATCATTCATCGTAAATTTGCTCCTCTCCTATTCTCTGTCTTTTATTATCTTCTCTGCCGCCCGCTTTGCAAACACCAGGCTCTCAAGCAGTGAATTGCTCGCCAGCCGGTTCGCCCCATGCACGCCGTTGCAGCTCGTCTCGCCCACTGCATAGAGATTTTCCATGGAACTCTTACTGTCCGCATCCACCCAGATTCCTCCCATAAAATAATGCTGGGCCGGAACCACCGGGATGCACTCCCTGGTCACGTCATACCCTTCCTCCAGGCAATGCTCGTATATATGGGGGAAATGCTTTAATATCGTCTCCTTGTCAATATGCTCCATGGAAAGCCACACATAGTCCGTTCCGTCCTCCGCCATCTGCCGCCGGATTGCATCCGCCACCACATCCCGGGGGAGAAGTTCATTGACAAACCGCTCTTTCTTCTTATTATACAGGACTGCGCCCTCCCCCCGGACAGACTCGGAAATCAGGAATCTGCGCCCCGGTTTCTTCGAGTACAGCGTCGTGGGGTGGAACTGTACATAGTCGAGATTCTCCAGGCGGATATTGTGCCTTTTGGCAATCTCAACGGCATCCCCCGTCAGATGCGGGAAATTCGTGGAATGCCGGTAACATCCGCCGATTCCCCCTGTTGCCAGAACCGTATCCCGCGCCAGAATCCGGAACTCTTTGTCCGCATCTGTTTCTGTCAAGGCCAGCCCCTCTGCTGTATTCATAACTCTCCTCGCCGCAACTCCATGGCATACGCCGTCCTTTTCTATAATATCAGTCATTTCCGTATATTCATAAACCGTAATATTCTTCCGCTCCCTGACCCGCTCCAAAAGCTTTCCGGTAATCTCCCGCCCGGTAATATCCTCATGGAACAGAATCCTGGGCCTTGAGTGCGCCCCCTCTCTCGTATAGACGAACTCCCCGTCCTCCTTGGCAAATTCCACGCCAAAATTTACCAGGTCACGGATTACATCCCTTGAGCCGCGCAGCATAATGTCCACCGACTCCTTCCGGTTCTCGTAATGCCCCGCCCGCATAGTATCCTCAAAATACCCGTCATAATCCTCCTCATCCCGAAGGACACAGATTCCCCCCTGGGCGAGAAAGGAATCACTGCTCTCGGCATCTGACTTTGTAAGCATTACGACCCGCAGGTCTTCCGGAAGGTTCAGCGCCGCGAACAATCCGCCCACGCCTGTTCCTACTATCACTACATCTGCATTTACATCCATCTTCCTTGTCCTCCGCCGGTCATCTCGCAAGCTCGAGCATTCGCTCTAAAGGCCGCCTCGTCTCTTCCCCAAGCTCCGTCTCCATATGTACTTCATTTTCCCCGGTCTTTAAGACATGCAGCACTTTTTCCAGCGTCACCAGTTTCATGTCCGGACACACGGGAAGAGTGTCGGTAAAGTAGAATTTCTTTTCCGGATTCTTCTGCTTAAGCTCGTGGGCGACGCCTTCCTCAGTACAGATGATAAATTCCTTCCCGCTGCTCTTTGTGGCAAACTTAATAATGCCGGATGTGCTGCCCACATAGTCCGAAAGCTCCAGCACCGCCCCGGCGCATTCCGGGTGGGAGAGCACTAAAGCGTCCGGATGCTCTTTCTTTGCCTTTTTTATCTCCTCCGTCTGCATCCGCTCATGGGTCGGGCAGTAACCTTCATTATAGATAAAATTCTTCTCCGGCGCCTGCTTCGCGATAAAATGCGCCAGATTCCTGTCCGGGATAAAGAAAATGTTCCGGTTGGGGAGCGCTTTTACAATCTTCACCGCATTTGCGGATGTCACGCAGACGTCCGAAAGCCGCTTAAGCTCCGCCGTAGAATTGATATAGCAGACTACCGCCAAATCTTCATATTTCTCCCGCATCCGCCGGATCGTCTCCTCGTCCGCCATATGCGCCATGGGGCAGTCCGCTTTCCCGTCCGGCATCAGGACGGTCTTTTCCGGGTTCAGCGCCTTGGCACTCTCCCCCATGAACGACACGCCGCAAAATACGATCACCTGCGCCCCCGTCTCTGCCGCCGCCTTGCTGAGATAATAAGAATCTCCCACATAGTCCGCAATTTCCTGAACTTCCGGCGCCACATAATAATGCGCCAGGATCACCGCGTTTTTTTCCTTTTTTAATGACTGTATTTCCTCTGTGATTGTCATCGCCTTGTATCCTCCTGTAAAATCATAACGGTCCATAACATTCCGACACAGTATAGCACATATCTTTACAGATGACAAGACACTTGTCGCCGCCTGCATGGACATTATATTTACAAAGGACTTGAATTCATCTCTTATCACGTTTCTTTTCTTGTGTTATCCGGAAATCCATGCTATAAATTAGATAGGACATTTTTGCTGAAAAATGGGGAGGGATAGATATGAACGGATGGTTTTTGGGAAAAACATTGATGACACATCTGAGAGATCTGAATTTTATGTCAATTCTTGTACGGATCTGCCTGTCCGTCCTTGTCGGCGGGATTCTGGGGATGGAGCGCGGCAAGAAAAACCGGCCGGCCGGACTTCGGACTTATATCCTCGTCTGCCTTGGCTCGGCCCTTGTGATGATGACGAATCAATACGTATATGTCACTTATCAGGCCGGTGACCCTATGCGCCTGGGCGCGCAGGTGATCAGCGGCGTCGGGTTCCTTGGCGCCGGGACGATCATACTGACCGGGAGAAATAAGATTACGGGGATCACTACCGCAGCCGGACTTTGGACGGCAGCATGCAGCGGCCTGGCAATCGGGATTGGATTCTACGAGGGAGCCATCCTCGGCGGGATTGCCATCGCTTTTACGGTATCAGGCCTGTTAAAGTTCGATATCTGGCTCCGCAAAAAATCCAGATATCTTGACCTTTACATTGAGTACAATGTGGAAAAAGGGAATTTCAGCGGATTTCTTAAATATGCTAAAGAGCATCAGCTTGAGGTACATAATATCCAGATCAGCCAGGGTTATTCCTGGCGCGACACCGGCGGAAAGCACCGCACCTTAAGCTACATCGTGACCGTGTCCAGCCAGACTAACCGCACCCATGCGGAAACCATCGAAATTCTGGCCCATGAAAAAGGAGTTCAGTTTGTGGAGGAATTATAAGTGACACCCCGAAAGCTCTCCTCAAGATTCTCCTTAAGTTCCTCGATAAACTCTTTTCGCATCTCCTCAAACTCCATATGCTCATAAAGGGACGCATAACGAAAACTGCCGATATCCTCCACGGCAGAAAGTAACTCCCTCATCGTATCAGCCACGGTCTTCTCGTCCTTCTCCCACTCTGCAAGCAAAAGTTTCCCCCCGACTTCATAATATCTCCCCATCTCAAAGCATCTCGCCATCTCTCCGAGCTTATCCACAAGCATATGCGCCTTTTCCCTGTCATTTTCCCTCACCGCTAACTGATACATCCCGCTAAGCGCTGCATCTACCATCTGAAAATCAGAAAAAATCAACTCTTCATACGCCCTGTACGCCTCATGGATCCGGTTCGTCGCGCCGTAAAGCTGCGCCTGCTTTCTCTTCCGCTCCGGATTCTGCTCAGAAAAATAATTCAGGCATTCCTCTGCTTTCCCGTACTCTTCTTTCCGCATATAGAAACCAAACAAAGAATCAGCGGCTCTCCATCGAATCACTTCATCCTTGCTCTTAAGGACGCGCTCATATAAAGAGAAGATGTACTCCTCATAATTCTTTGCGTCAGGGAAGTCGGAAAGCCCCTGGATCACCTGTCGTGCATCGAGAAGTACCGCCGTCTGCCAGATCAGCATCTCGCAGTTTGGATACTGCTCAAGCATCCTTTTTGCATCGCCGAATACTTTCTCATAAGGCTCATATTTAAGCTTTTTGTCAAGCTCGCAGATAAATTCCTTTATCGCATCTCCGGTCGGCTCCTCCCGGAAAGAAAGCAGCGTATCCAGCGAGACATCCAAAAGCCTTGCAATGGGGGCAAGCAGCGTGATGTCCGGAAGGGAATTGCCCTTTTCCCACTTGTTCACCGCCGGGGCAGTCACCCCAAGGCGGCGCGCCATCTCCTCCTGTGTCAGATTACTTCTTTTTCGGTATGTCCGGATTACTTCACCTAACTGCATATGTAGTTCTCCTCTCCCATGAATCATATGACCTTTTGACCCCTGTATTGGCACCTGATGATGCCGCGGATTGCTCCGCATTTCATGCTCACGCAATCCTGAAAACATTCAAAATCCGCCCTGCCAGGCTCCTTTTTCATGTTTTTCGGGTCCCAAAGTCATGCCGATTCATTTAAGCATGAATCATATGACCTTTTGACCCTTGGCATCATCATATCAAAGAATCACGCAACCGGCAATTGAGGGCATGTCAGGATTTCCGGCTAAAATATAACCGCCGCTCAAAAAACAAAACTATTTTTCAAATCCGTTCAACACTCCCAATAAAAGGCGTTTCCTTTTATGCACTTCTAAAAATTCCTGATACCGGGATTTCCATTCCTCTGTCCATTGATTCTTTTTCATAATCTTACGGATTTCTTTTAAGATTGCTGCCGCATGGCGGTAATTGCTCTCTTTCCCCAATCCTACATAAAATGAAACCTCTCCCCAATACAGTTCCACAATTTCTCTCGGGTATTTTCCCGCCAGCCTTTTGCTGAAGTAATGGTTACCATCCAGACACCAGACACCGCGCTGCGGATGAGACGTAAGATAATCGATGACCTCCCCCGTTTCATCTTTCTCAATAAGAATATCGAAATAAGCCGAAAGGTCGTTCTTCTTTACCGCTTTCAGTATTTCCCCTTCTTCTTTCTGAAAATCTTCAGCACTCAGCTCCTCTTTACATTTCTTATACAGCTCTTTCATACTCTTTCTGCCAGGGCAGGATATCAGTTCAAGCAACGTTTCCTTCTGTTTCGGGTAATCCCCTTTTTCCGTATAGTATTGATGCATCAGCTCTGTCATCGTATCCTGATCCCGCTTTCTTTTCTTTGAGTCTTTATATAACTTTTCCAGAGCCGCCTCGTCCTTTTTTCTCTTATAATAGTTAAACAAGTAGCTGTATATCTCATCCAGCCGTCCGTTGCATTTATTCAATCCCTCCAGCACGATTTTTAACGCCTTATCCTCATCTCCATGTTTCTTATAATACCCCGCAAGCGCAAGATAGTCCGAGCCATAAGTTAAGTTGGCCTTTTTACTTTCTATGAATTTTTCATCTTCTCCATTCTTCAGATAAATATCTGCCGCCAAGTTGCGATAATAAGTGTTTCCCTTATTATTCAGGAAATCCGCAAGATACAGGTGTTCTTCCTTTGTCCGGCACAACACCAATGCTATATCCACAAGGCAGTCTGTAAATCCGCTGTTATCGGATGCTACAAAACAGAGCATCTCATCCAGCACCTCACGCCTTACCTCCCAGGATATCTCATTATTTTCAAGCAGTTTCCCCATAGCCTTCAGCTCATCATACGCATCCTCTTCATCAGATTCCGGACCGCCCCCGTACATATCAAATTCTTCTATAATGCTATTGGCTTTCTTCCAATGTTTCCTGAACTGCTTTTCAATAATAAGGTTATGATTCCCGGACTTTTGTTTCTCCTCTTTTTTCTGGCAATAGTCAAGTAATATCTGCTCTGCCTTCCCGCTTTCAGACACCATATGATAAATCAAATCTTTTAACTGTTCCTTGTCAAACACATCCGTCAAAGTATTGACTGTCTTCATATCCATACTGCTTTATTCCTCCGAGCCTTCCTTCCTCAGCTCCTCAAACATCTCCCTCACCGCCGGCGCATTTTTCGTCAGCCGCTTGATACTTAAGTCCTCTGCCTTATTATTCGCCAGCCGCAGATTATTCTCCGACGACAAGAGCGCCTCCTTCGTCTTCTGCAGATGCGTAATCGTCTTGTCAATCTCGTCAATCGCCGTCTGAAACTTCGTGCTTGCAATCCGGTAATTGCGGGCAAATCCTTCCTTGAACGCGTTCATATTTTCCTCAAAATGCAGGATGTCCACCTGCTGGTGCTTTGCCGCCTCAAGCTCCCTTCGGTACTGCAGGGAATTCATCGCTGCATTCCGCAAAAGCGTGATCATCGGGATAAAAAACTGCGGACGTATCACATACATCTTTTCATACTTATAAGAGACATCCACGATACCGTTATTGTAAAGTTCATTGTCAATCTCAAGGAGCGATACAAGTACCGCATACTCACACTTCTTCTCCCGCCTGTCCTTGTCAAGCTCCTTTAAGAAATCCTCATTCTTATGCTTGGTGGCCGTCTCATCCATCTCATTTTTCATCTCGAACATGATAGAGATAAACTCAACCCCATCCACCGCCTCCCGGAAAATGAAATCGCCCTTGCTGCCCGTGCGCGCGTCATTGTCCTTCTCGAAATACGCATTGGGAAACGCCGTCATCCTGAGTGCGTTAAACTGGTTCATGCAGTGCATCTCCAGGCTCTCCCCAATCATCTTCGTCGACTGCCGCACCTTGAAGTCCTTATAATACTCAATCTGCTCGTCCTTAAGTTTTAGCCTGTCCTCATACTGTTTCTTTAACGACTGCTCCTTAAGCTCATTTTCCGTCTCCTTATTGGACAGCTTACTCTTAAGCTCGGCAATCTCCGCCGCTTTCTCAGAAAGCGCCTTTTCCTTCTCATTTAAGACCTCGCTGACCGCAAGCTTTTTCTCCGTCTCATTCCCGGCAGCCTGCGCTCTTAACTCCCCGATCAGCCTGTCCTTCTCTGAAAGCTTTGCATCCTTCGCGGAAAGCTCTTTCGCAAACTTCTCATTCTGCTCCATCTGTGCCAGTTTCAGCGCATTCTCCTTCATCTGTGCGAAATCATCCTCCCGCCGCTTAAGCTCTTTTTCGAACTCCTTATCCCTGACCTGCTTTGCAATCTGCGCGTAGCCGGACTCGTCCACTGCAAAAACCTCCCCGCAGTTAGGGCACTTAATCTCCTGCATGATCGCTCATCCTCCCTGTTGATCGTAAAACTTAAGTATTCTCTGCCCTTTTATCTTAGCACAAAAATGCCCTTCTTTACATCAATAATATATCCCTGTACATGTTTTATCCGCCAAAAAACTCCCCTGCCTTACGGCAAAGGAGCAAATTGATCAGGCAATCCGCTGCAAAGCTATTGCCATTGTCTGTGCATCCCCCATCCGTCACCGGCCGCCGGTTACCCACGGATGAACACAGACCTGCAGCACTACCGCCATCATCTCCAGCACCAACGCCTGCCGCCACAGCCCGAACATCCGCTGCCACGATACAAACTCCTGATGGCAGGAAAGCCCCTTAACCTGCAGCCTTTTCTCCGTAAAGCATTGCAGGAAAAAATCAAAATCCGACCAGTAGGAGGGAAGATAATCACTGCCCGGCGACGCAAATCCAATTCCCATAATCATAACTTCTGCCGAAAGCACCAGGTACAGCAATGCGATGATCCTTTTTTTCCTCTCCCTCACCCCGGCCCAGAAAAAGCATCCTGCCGCCGGCAGAAAATAAAAAAGGCATGCCGTCATATAATACAGATGCCCGTCTATTCTCTGCTGCCCTACATTTCCAAGGGACGCCTCAAGGGTGCCGAAAGCCGCCGCCGAGGATGACATCCTCTCCGCTTTTTTTGCCGCGATGCCGTCGTATTCTGCGCCGTCGCCTGCCGGAACGACGCATAGCGGCTGATCCCCTAAAAGAAGTCCCGCGACCGCAAGCCGCTTCCCCTCAACGTCCACCTCCAGCCCAAGGACATTGTCTGATCCGAAGATCGTCCGCGCTGTCTCTGTGTCCAGCAGACACACATTCCGCTCCCCTTCCGTGAAATACCTTCCCCTTTCCAGCATTTCCCCGAAAACAGCGCTCTGCTGCCCTTTCACCCGGTACAGGGATACTATCTGCTCCCTGCCGGTACCTGAAAAACTGATCGGTACTTTCCCTTCTGCTTTCCACAGAACTGCCTCTGAAAATATTTTTTCGGATTCATTCTCCCGGGCAAGCCGCGTTAAGGCACTCTCCGCTACCTCACCCTTTCCATAGGCAACCGCCGTGATATCCGCATACGAAAAGAGGCTGTAAAGACGGGTGATGATCAACAGGTTCAGCGCGGTTAAAAACAGGAAATAAATTACTGTCCTTTTCACTCCTTTATCCGTACCCGGTCACCTCCTGACACGTATTTTTCTGAAGACACGATAATCTGATCTGACTTTTTAAGCTCTGACATTATGGCGGCATTTTTCCCATCCTTCTCAAGAACCGTTACCGGAACCCGTTTCGCCGTCTGAACCGTCCCGAGCATCTGTTCTGTCTCGGTAAGGATCAGGCAGTACGCCCCGTTTATATCCTCACGCAGCGCCGGGACTGGTATCATCTGCTCATATTCTTTCTCCGACTCCGTCTCTGCCTTCCAGGTGAATGTATCTGCTTTTTCTGTCTCTGTCTCTTCGGGAAGCGCCGCGTACCAGATATATGTCTCCTCTTTTTTCTCGCCCTCTTCTGCATTTTCCTCAGACACCGCCACAGCTTCTATCGTGACTTCTGTTTTACCGCCTGAAGAAAATTCTACTTCCGCCTGTGTGCCCGGCACGACCTTCTTCTTATCCTCTGCGGTCATCTCACCCCTAAGTCTCCACCCGCCGTTTCCAATCGTTATATACTCTGTCCCCGCAGTGACAGCTCCGGTCTGCACATGATTTTCGAGAACCGTACAGTCTCTTTCTGCCAGGATCCTTCCGCCGGCTCGCTCATACCGCTTAAGAAGCTTAAGCTCCTTTCCCGCTGTCTCCGCCTGGGCTGCTGCTGCCTGGGCGCCGGTCATTGCCGCCTCCCGGGCATCAGCGCTGTTCTTATCCTGGGCGGCATCCTCTTTCCTGGCCAGACGGTATGCTGCCTGGGCCTGGGAATTTTCCTCCCTTGCGGCCTCTGTCTCGGCTTTCGCTGCCCGGTACGCCTCTTTAAGCTCCTTAAGCTTCGGTGTATCACCTCCGCCATCGCCGTCCTCTGCCCCCTCCCGGTCAGATGCCGTTCTCTCTTTGTAAGCTTCCCATAAAGCTTTCGCCTTTCTCTCATCACCCTGCGCCTTTTTCAGCTTCTTTTCCGCCGCCGAGAGTGTCTGGTATGCGCTCTCTGCCGCCGGCACTCTTGCCTGCTTTCTGGCGGATATCTGCTGCTCCTTTGCCTGAAGCTCAAGCTGCTTTAATTCGGACTCTTTCTTTTCAATCACCTGCCTGAGATATTTTTTGCGAAACTTTACCAGGCATTTTCCCTTTCTCACGGTACTTCCCTGCCCGGCAGTCCACTCTACCTGCTGTCCTTCCCACAGAAATATATTCTCTTCTTTCTTCGGCACGATATTTCCCGTCCCTTCATAAGTATAAGAAAGCTTGCCGCGGCCTGTCTTTTTCACTTCCACTTGTGCCACCAGAACGGACGCTGCCGCCCGGGAGAGCACTGTGCACACCGCCATAGCCGCAAGAAAGCCTAAAAGCACTTTGACCGCCAGTCTCTTGCCTGTCTTCACCTTCAAGTCCCTCCTTTTATCATTTCAGAAGCTTCCCGATGCCCCAATCCCTTTCTCCAGACTGTCCTGCCCGCAGAAAAACAGAAGAACCGCCGGGAGCAATGTGACGATCGATGCGGCAAATGCCGTCTGCACCTCGCCTTTTAACATCACCGGAAGATACAAAGACAGCGGCTTTAATGTCTCCGTCTTCAGAAAGGTAAGCGGCTGTTCTACTGCATTCCAGTATTCTAAAAATCCTAAGATCACGACAGAAGATATCCCCGGCATCCCAAGGGGCACACCAATCTTTACAAAAATCCCGAAGTCTCCCGCACCGTCGATTTTTGCCGCCTCTATAACTTCCTTCGGGATAGCGGAAAATGACTTGGACAATATGAACAGCGGCAGTGCAGAAAATATTCCCGGCAGGATGACCGCCCAATAAGTGTCAAGGAGTTTCAGCGTGTCCAGCACCAGATAACCTGACACCATCGTCACCTGAAAAGGCAGGATCAAAAGCAGCATGTATACAAACTTAAGCACCGCCTTCCCAGGGAAATCAAACCGCGCCAGTGCCCACGCCGCAGGAACCGCGGTAAAAACCTGCCCTGCGACCACACCGCCTGCCAGGAGCGCTGAATTCCAAAAGGCCGTAAAATATTCCGGCGTATCAAGAAGGAGCCTGACATATGCCCGCATAGTCGGATACCGCGGAAACAGCCGGAATTCCGCCATCCCTGCGCAATCCGAAAGCACTGCCCCAAAGCTTTCCAAAAGCTCCTGTTTTCCCATCAGCGAATTGGTACATAACATGACAAGAGGCATGACCATAATGACAAGCAATACTGCCAGAATGATCCGCAAAAGTACATCTCCTGCTTTTCCTTTTCTCATCCGTTTCTCCGTCCTTTCTTCGTTTTCTTTCCCCCGGTCCTTCCGGTCCCTCCAAGCCCCGGCACACGAAACAGCGCACCGGCGGTCAGCAAAAACACACCTGTAACAAGTACAAGCAGCGATGCCGCTGCCGTCAGCTTCTGGATATCCAGATTCACGAACCAGTTGTTGAACAGATGCTGAAGCATATAGATACTTTCATGGGGATAATCCCCGGACAACAGATACGCTTCCCGAAATACCCGGAATGCATTGACGAAGGAAAGAAGCGCCGTCACAGACGCCGTCCCTTTTAACTGCGGCAGCGTGATATAATAAAAGCAGGCAAAGCCTCCCGCCCCCTGCACTCTGGCGGCCTCGTACTGCTCCTTCTCAATCCCCGCAATCCCGGTGAGCCAGAGGAGCATATCATAACCAAGATTCTTCCAGATATAACAGGCGACCAGCACCCAGAACGCAGACGCACCGTTCAGCCAGTCCCTTCCCCCAAACCCAAGCCTTCCTGCCAGCAGATTGAGCCACCCCTTCTCGTCAAAAAGCATCTGAAAAAACACTACAACCGACGCCGCCGGAATTGCCATCGGAAGAGTAAAGCCGGCCTTTAAATCTTTCCACCGCCTCTTTCTGTTTCCCTTATCTGCAACGTTTTGGAACATCACCGCCACCCCGAGGGACAAAAGCAGCAAAAGCGGCAGGCAGATTGCCATAAATCTTGCTGTATTGAAAGCAGCCAGCCGAAAGGCTTTATTCTCCAGCACCGCCCGGTAATTATCGAGGCCTACGAACCCGTCCCCCACTGCCTGAAGCAAGGAGCGCCGGAAGACATCCAGGAAGGGAATGAGGACAAAGCCTGTTGTCCCTAAAAGGTCTGGGAGCAGGAAAATCCACGCTCTCCTGCTCCATTTCCTCCTACTCCGCAAGATATAGCTCCACTTTCTTTCGGATATTCTCTGCCCCTTCCGCGGTTCCCGCGCTGCCGCCTAAGACCTTATCCGCCTCGCTCCGATAGATATCCCACACGGCGCGGTCCTGATTGGCCGGCCTGTCTAAAGTCTTACACAATCCGATGAATTCTTTTACTTCTTCTACCTTCGGGAATCCGGCATCTATCGATATATCCTCTCCCGCAAGCTCACCGCCGACACACACCGAATAAGATTCCGCGTATTTACTTCCAGCTTCTTTCTCCTTCGCATCCAAAGCGGAGATAAGCACCGGAAAACCATCATCTAACTGTGCCCCCTGTACCTCCTCGGAGAACAAGTATTTCACGAATTCCTCCGCAATCTTTTTCTCCTTCGTATTTTTATTGATGCCGACAGTTCCTTCCGGCAGGTAAAAGCCTTTCAAAGATTTCAGTGTAAGACCTTTTGTGCGGGCAATCTCGCAGGGTATCATCATGTTCATCAGACACTCTATCCTTTCTGTAGCTGCCATATCCGTATGCTTCATCAGGTACATGGAACCTGGATTGCTAAACAGCGTATCCTGCAAGCTTTCTGCCGGCTCCATCTCTTCATAGAATTCCGTCTTCGAGTTCTTTGCGATGTTTACGGCAAGCGTCAGGAGCTTTTCCATCTTCGCCTTGTCTACGGAACCGTCCGTTTTCATCAGCTCCTCCTGATACATCTGGAACAGGAAATCCCGGATATATCCTTTATTGGTCACTCCGAATAATGCCGCATCCGGATTCTTATCAAGATATTCCTCAA
Source organism: uncultured Lachnospiraceae bacterium (assembly GCA_947363565.1). Lineage (GTDB taxonomy): Bacteria > Bacillota > Clostridia > Lachnospirales > Lachnospiraceae > MD308. The sequence goes on from CANAPP010000006.1 coordinate 49,062, forward strand.
GGCTGTCCAGAGAATCCAGCGCTTTTTGTATCTGTTCATCCCCATACACCACCGGAACTGAGAACTTTACTGGAATACCGTAGACTTTTTTGTCTCTCTTAAGGGTATTGTCCATCATATTTTCCAGATAATCATCCTTCTTCATCAGGCCCCCGGCCAGCTTCGTCAGATCGCAGAGGACGCCTTTTTCGATGTAAGCCTCTGCAGGAAGTCCGTTAAGGAGCAGGATATCCGCACCTTTTCCGCTCAAAAGTTCGGTGTTCAGCGTTCGAATGTCGTCCGAAGATACCTCCCCGGCTTCTTTCCCGGAAGTCTTAACTTCCACTTTTACCTCCGGGTTCTTCTGCTGAAACCCGATGGCTGCCTGCCGGACGGTATCACTCTCGGAAAGTCCGAACACCTGCAGAGTGTGCTCCGGCACTGCCGCTACATCTTTGTCATAAGTGTACCGGGCAAAGCTGTAGGTCTCGGCCTTCCACTGTTTATACAGTACAAAAAATTCTGTGTCCTCCCCCTGTATCATCCCTATAGCGGAGTTGACCGGCGAACCCATAGCTCCCATTGCACCGTCCATGATCACTTCCCGGCTTTCATCTCCGGGCTTCATCCGTACGATCCCTTCCTCAGAAACCATGTACCAGCTCTCCTTACTACCGCATAGATGGCCGTTTTCCGTCTGGGTAAAGGAGAGCTCTCCCAGCTCCTTCCTGTCCTTGTCATAGATTGTAAATATACCTTCCTCTGTATTGGCCGCAATCGTCCCGTCATCTCCCGTGAATATCATTTTCTGGGCATCGCTGCTGGAAGACATACTTGTAAGCTCTTCGACGGTCTCAAACGTATCCGGGGACACGACGATGATCTTCGACTGGTAGATATCCTGGAGCCAGTAATTTCCCCCGTCATCAACTGCTAAAGCGACAATCGTCGGATACCCGTACTCTGCCTTTTTTTCAAGGTAGGGGACCTTTAAGATTTCCCCGCTTTTCCCATCTTTGCTTCTTGCGATATAAGTTTTCATCCCATCACCTGCACCGACGACAAGCTGTGTGCCATCTTTTGTCTCGGTGACGCCGAGGGGATAGGCCATCTTTTCGCCGCATGTTTTCTCTACCCAGTCCAGATCACTCTCTTCCCACTTCCCTTTTATGTACTCGCAGCGTCTGATCTGCGCATCTTTTACAGCGATATATACCACCGGATTCCCGTCCTTTGATTTTGACAAATTTATCGCCCTCTCCCCCTCCTTGATGGGAAGATCGATATTCTCCTCCACATATCTGCCTTTCAACGTGCCGTTTTCTGCGCCGCCTTTTTCCTTCTCTCCGCCGTCTTTTTTGCCGCATCCATGCAATACACCGGATGCCAGTATGACCGTCAGCATGATCAGGAACATGCACCGGATATTTCTCTTTGCCATCTTTTCTCAACCTCCTTATTGCTTGTGCCAAACACTATAACAGCCATTTCTCAAAAAGACTTTGAAAATCCTCAGAAAATCTTAAAGAATTTTTTGAGATTTCTCTGTTATGATGATACCAGGCCAAAGGGTACAGGAAAGAAGGTTTTGCAATGCATATTTTGATTATCGAAGACGACAGGGAACTGTGCGGTGCGCTAAAGGAACAGCTTGATGCAAGGAGCCACCATGTCACTTGCTGTCATACAGGAAGTGAGGCGCTTTACTGCGCGATGAACGGAGTCTATGATCTGATTCTTTTAGACCGGATGCTCCCGGAGATTGACGGATTGTCCATTCTCCGCTCCATCCGCCAGAACCGGATCACCACACCGGTCATCTTAACCACTGCCCTCGGCGCGGTAAACGACCGCATCGACGGATTAGACTGCGGCGCCGATGATTATCTGGTCAAACCCTACGCCGTCGAGGAGCTTATGGCACGGATCCGGGCGCTGTCGCGAAGACCGAAGGCACTGACTGAGCACGAGACCCTCTCCTACCTGGACATGAATTTTGACGCGGATGTGAGGATGCTCTCCTGTAAGGGCAAGGAGCTTCGCCTCTCCGGCCGGGAAGCACTGCTGTTAGAATTCTTCCTCAAGAATCCGGAAAAGACACTGGCCAGGGAACAGATCTTTTACCGGGTATGGGGTCCCGACGGGATTGTCGAGGACGGGAACTTGGATACTTACATCTATTTTTTAAGAAAACACCTGCGCAAGTTAAAAAGCCGGGCGGTCATACGCACCGTCCACGGCCTGGGCTACTGTATGGAGGACTCCCATGTTTCCTGAACTGCAAAGAAAATTAGTAAGACGATATACCTTAAGTACGGGGCTGATCTTGACCTTCATCCTCGCTGTTACTTTCCTCTTTTATCTGTCTTTCCAGCAAAGCCGCAGGGAGGCTTCTTTTACCGACCACATCTTTACGCTGACTTCAAAACTCCAGACAGACTCTACCTTCAACGATTCCTTTCTGTCACAGCTTGAGGGCAAGCATCGCCTGATCATCTATATCGAAGAAAACGGTACGCCCTTTTTCTTCCCCGGCACTTTCAAGCCGCGCACTGATCGCAGCAAGCTGCTTGATAAAACTTCGGATCTTGCGGCGAAAGAAGGCATCTTTCCGAATTCACGCCCAATCTCTTCGGATCTTTTACAGTCCTCTCTTCTTGAAATTGCAGGCGGACACCACGACTCCTATCTGGGGAGTGTGACGATCGTGAATACCTCTTCGGGTTATAAAAAACTCATCCTGCTCCAGGATATCACCGTGAACCGGACACGGCTTATCCGCAATGCATTTCTGTATCTGCTGATCGATATTCTGGGGATTATCCTGTTATTTCTGACAGGAAGAAGTTTCGTTGGCCGCTCCCTCCTGCCTCTTAAGGAATTGTATAAAAAACAGCAGGATTTTGCGACGGCAGCATCCCATGAACTGCGCTCACCTTTAGCAGTCATCCGGACAGCAGCCGACGCAGCCTCCGCCAACCTTCATCAGCCGAAAAAATACTTATCTGTCATTCGGGATGAATGTAAACGGGGAGATTCGCTGGTAAAAAATCTCCTGCTCCTTTCCTCCGCCCAGCAGGAAGACTGGGGCATCAATAAGCAATACTTTGAACTTGACGAGATGCTTCTCCATCTGATGGAGCTTTACGAACCACTCTGCAGCGCAAAAAACGGAAACCTTCTTCTTACTCTTCCAGAAGAAACGCTTCCGCCTGTGTACGCAGACCCAGAACTGTGCCTGCAGATCTTTACTGTTCTTTTGGATAACGCCATCGCTTATGGCCTTAAAGATGCCGGGAAGATTGTCTTAGGCCTAAGCCTTACCCAGGACAAACTTACTGTCTCTGTAACTGACTTTGGTCCGGGAATCAGCGACGAAGAAAAATCACTCATCTTCGATCCGTTTTACCGCCATGATACCTCCCGGCATGAAAAAACGCATTTCGGTCTTGGACTGTCTATCGCCGCAAGGCTTGCAGGGCTTCAAAACGTAATGCTTAGTGTCAGGGATACAGAAGGCGGCGGCTGCACCTTTGAAGTAAATTTTAACGGATAATGGCCACATGGAGTCTACGTAGCTTCTCCGTCTCCTCTTCATCAAATTCCTTGTCCGTAACAACGCCTGTATAGTCCCCAAGATGATTGATCCTTGACATGGCCTGCCGTCCGAATTTTGATTCATCTACCACCAGATAAGACTTCCTGCACTGCTTCGGGGTCTTGCGTTTTAGCCACATCTTATCGACGGTCGGCGTCATCACCTCAAAATCCTCATTGATAGATGCGGCGCCGAAAAATCCCACATCGAACTTAAAGTCCTCAAGCATCTGCGTCGCATAATGGCCGAACATACTTCCGGTGGACTTCTGCACATGCCCTCCGCAGATAAAAAGCTCCGCCTCACTATTCTTCAAAAGCTGCGCGATCTCCAGATCATTTGTCACGATCATGATCTCCGGCGTGTCCTTGATCAGGCGTGCAATCTCAAAAGTCGTCGTGCCTGCATCAAGAAACACCGTATCCCCTCTTCCCACAAAAGACGCACAGATCCCAGCCAGCCGGCGCTTTACATCCACACAGCTTGTCTGTTTGTCCTCATAGGTCACTTCCTGCTTGGCAACTGCGCCGCCATGACACCTAAGCAGGACATCCTCATTCTGAAGCTTTACCAGATCCCTGCGTATGGTCATGGAGCTTACCTTAAGCTCCTGGGCCAGTTCCTCCACCTGCACACTCCCCTGCCGGTGCACAAGCTCTACGATTTTTGACTGTCTCTCTGCTGCAAGCATATCCATTCCCTCTTTTCTATATGGATTCTCAGCTCTCACGTCCACTTCCCCGCCTTTCTCTCTTAATTGTCTGCAAAGGCAGTGAAAGCGACGCTCCCACTGCCTACATTTTACATGATTACATGAAAATACTCAATACCAATACTTCTACAACACCGACTGCCCATGCAATTGTTGAGGTAACAGACCACACGGTAAGCTGATCCTTCGCTTCGCGCACACCCAGAGTCCTGTTTACTACCCAGAAATAGCTGTCGTTAAAATATCCGAAGAACAGCGAGCCTACACAGCAGGCAACTGCCCCAAGCAGCGGGCTTACATTTGCCGCTACAAGGATCGGTGCGGAGATACCTGCTGCCGTCGTCATGGCAACAGTTCCTGAACCCTGGATAAATCTCATTGCCGTAGAGATGATGAGCGGCAGGATAATGATCGGAACCGCAGTTTGCGCAAGCCCCTCTGCCATAAAGGTGCCAAGTCCGGAATCCTTGATGATCTGGCCAAGCGCACCGCCTCCGCCGGTAACCAGCATGATGATACCGGCAGACATCATACCCTTCTCCATCTCTGCGATGATCTCATTTCTCTCGATGTTTTTCCCCAAGGTAAAGATTGCTACAATAAGTCCAAGTCCTACTGCAATGATCGGCTGGCCGAGAAAGATCAGGACTTCCATAATTCCTGCAGTCTGGCCAAGCGCCGTCGCAACTGTGTTGATCAAGATTAAGACGATCGGTACGATCAACGGAAGGAAAGATACCAGCGTGCCCGGCATCCCATCTGTATCCATGGCAAATGCATTCTCATAATCCGGCTCCCGGTAAGGCGCCTCTACTACCTCTCCCTCTTCGTTTGGGACACGGTAATATTTTTTCGAAAGATATATTCTTGCATATGCGATACACGCGATGGACATCGGGATTGCAAGCACGATGGTAAGCAGGATGAATTTTCCTACGTCTACACCGAAGATCCCGCACACGCCCAGCGGTCCAGGTGTTGGCGGCACAAGGGAGTGGGTGATGACAAGCCCTGCTGCCAGCGCAACACCCAGCCCGATGAAGGATTTCTTCGTCGCCTTGGAAATCGCCTTTGCGATCGGCGCCAGCACGACGAATCCGGAATCACAGAAAATCGGGATGGATACGAGGAATCCGGTCAGCGCCAGCGCCTCTTCCTCTCTCTTTTTTCCGAACAACTTTAAAAAGGTATGTGCCATCCTCTGGGCTGCCCCCGTAATTTCAAAAATCTGTCCCATCATAACACCAAAGCCGATGATGATACCGATACTTCCAAGGGTTCCTCCAAAACCGGATGTTATAGAATTGACGATGCCGAACGTCTTCCCGTCTTCTAATGTGATATTTACCAAAGGCATCCCTCCTGCAACTCCCACGATCACCGTACAGATAATGAGTGCCAGGAATGCCTGCACTTTTGTTTTAAGCACTAAGAATATTAAAACAGCAATACCGATTGCAAGGCCGATCAACATTCTCTCACCGCTAAGTCCGTTTACCATAATAGTCCTCCTCTTCCTCTCTCAAGATTTACTTTGTAAAATTAGGTGCGTATTTTGCTGCTAACAAGATTGCTTCAATCATGCTGACGGCGCTCACGATCCCCTTTCCGGCAATGTCAAAAGCCGTACCGTGATCCACCGACGTACGCAGGATAGGCATTCCGTTGGTTATAGCGATCGTCTTTTCAAAGTCCAGCGTCTTTGTCGCGATATGCCCCTGATCATGGTAGAGAGACAGGACGCTGTTGTACCGGCCCTGCGCCGCCTGATGGAATACAGAGTCCGCCCCGATCGGCCCTGCTACATCATAGCCTTCTGCCTTAAGCTCCTCGATGGCAGGCGTGATCTCATTGACTTCCTCCCAGCCGAACAGCCCGTGCTCCCCGCTGTGGGGATTCAGTCCCGCAATCGCCATGGTCCCGTCCTTAACACCCAACTTCTTAAGAGCTTCAAGACACCGCTTCACGTAATCCTTGATCCGCTCCTTTGTGATCATGTCTAACATCTCCCGCAGGGATACATGCCTTGTCAGGAAAAACACACGCATACCGTTGGTCTCGAACATCGTGAGCGGATCCTCTGTTCCCGTGAGGGCGCCGAAAATCTCTGTGTGGCCGATAAAGTTAATTCCTCCTGCGCGAAGGGATTCCTTGTTGATCGGCGTCGTCGCCACCGCATCAACTTTTCCTTTGTTAGCAAGCGCAATACTTTTTGCAATATATTCATATGCGGCCTTCCCGCACATTCCATTGACCTTTCCAAACACAAACTTTTCAAGGTCAACATTGCCTAAATCGATAAGATTCAAAACTCCCTCCCGGAAATCCCCCTCTGCCGGCTCTGTGATCACATGGATGTCAAGCTTCGCATCAACGATTTTAACTGCATTCTCCATAATAGCTTTATCTCCGATGATGATACAATCTGCCGCGTCCGACACTTCCTTTGATGCAACTGACTTTGCCACGATCTCCGGGCCTACTCCTGCCGGATCTCCGATAGGTACTGCGATTAATGGTCTTTTCATGATTCTCATCCTTTCCTTGTCAAAACATAATTTTAAATATACAGCTTTTCTTTCAGATAAGTAATGCACTTATTGATCGCGCTGCTGTTTCCCTGGCTTCCGCCTTTAGTAATGATATGTATCCCCTCAAATTCACCCTTAAGGAACTGTCCGTAAGCTGCAAGGGGAAGCACTTCATCCATCAGGCTTAAGCCTGCCGTACGGAATCTTTCACATACCGACACGGTCACATCGCCGCCGCTGGTATAAAGCCCCCGAAATGTCGGCTCCGCCTTGAATATGCGGTAGGTTATCTCCGCAAAAGCACTGTTGATCAGTCCCGTTACATCATCCATGGAGCACTGGTATCTCTCCATGTATGGCTTAAAGTCAATCCGGTTCTCCGGATAGATCCCATCCCCAGTCACTGTAGAGATAATGTTGCGTTCGCACTCTGCAAGGATTTCACGGACAACTCTGGCAATCTCCTCCTCCCGCTCCTTTTCTCCCTCAAGCAGCGTCTTTGTACTGACAAATACATTATGGGTGCGTTGGGACAGCCATAGCTCCTCCATCTGTCTCCTCGTATTCGGGTTGACGCTTCCCACCACTGCAAGGATCTTATTCTTCTCCTTCTTTTCATACGGAGTGATCAGCTTTCTCGCCAAGGTGGCCGTAAATACTCCCGGGTCTACCGCGACAGTCTTCAGCCTGCTCGTAATGACCGCATCAGCGATCAGGTCCAGATCCTCCTGGGTCACACAATCCACCACGATGATCCGGCTTCCTTCTGCCGTACACTTCTTCAACAAATCTGCAAGATAGTGTTTCCCGTGCATCAGATCCTTCATCAATATAGAAGATACCTGATATTTGCTCTGCTGTTTAAAGAGCAATGCAACCTCCGATACCTTTACCGGAGTCTTGGGGTCGATGGCGATGTCTGTCTTATGCAGCGGCAACCCGTTCACCAGCATATAGCCGCCGATCACAACTCTCCCCGACGAGGGAAAACAGGGAGCCACAACCGCGACATAATCATCCCCGAGGCAATCTAACATGGCGTCCGTCTCACTCCCTAAGTTCCCCCGCAAGGTACTGTCAATCCGGTTTGCATAGACCTTCACTTCGTCACTCTTTAACAGACGGCACACGTTCTGCACACGATTATAGGCAATTTTCGGTTCCACACCTCTGCTGTCTGTAGGATAGATCAGACAGTCACATTCATCCAGGGTAGAAAGCTCGATCCGTTCCGTATTCATCACCGTGTAGGCTCTGTAGTTCATATTCTTTAAGAGTACTCCTGTGGCATTGCCTCCCGTCAGGTCATCTGCAATTACAACACACTGCGGCATGACAATTCTCCTTTCATATTCAAACATTGTTTGTTCGTTTTTGTTGTTTAAATTGTACTCCATATGTTTGAATATGTCAATTAAATCTATTTTTTGACAAAGTTTTTGTATACATGCACAATTATCATGTTTGTTTTTGTTAATTATAAACAATTGCAGTTGTTCTGTAACATCATCGCACTAACGGTTTATCAGTACCTCCACTGCTTCTTTAAGCGTTGTGATCTCCCCTACATTTCCGGGGAAGATGACGTAGGGCGTCATGGGGAATTTACTCTCTGCTCCTGTCTGCCATACCGGGATGCCGGGCCTGATCTGCCCGAGGACATTTGCTTTCCTTACAGCAAGTGCTTTTGTTCCTACATCGCTGGATGTGATTCCGCCTTTGGCGATCACAAAACTTGGCGTGACCTTAAGGCGTCCGACCAATGACTGTACAGCTTCGGAGATCTTAACGGAAAGCCGGAGTTCATCCTCCTTATCTCCTGTGTCCGCCGTGATAAGTGCCCGGGTTGTATAGCAGCACACGGTCTTTCCTGCTTTTATATACTCCTCCTCCTTTTCAAGGCAGCGCTTTACCTCTGCCTCAAAAGCCGCATCATCCCTGACAAGGGTGGCATCCAGCTCAATAAACGCAATATCGTCCAGTCCTTTCAGACACTCCACCTGCTTTGTGGTCTTGTCCGTATGAGAACCTACCACGATGATTCCGCCATTCTCCGTCTCATTTACGACCATCTGCTCCCTTGTAAGCAATGGCTGGCTGCTGACTCCTCCCATCACCTTGACGATTGCAGCGGCTGTGCGGAACATAAACACCTTTCCCTTGGCCATCGCACGGTACAGCGCGATACAGAACACCTTCACGTCAGCATAATCAATTGCATTTACGATTATTTTATGAAAATCCTTTACCGCCATAAGCTGCTCTTCTATCTTATCAATGTCTGCATTGTGGATATCCTCAAGGGAAATACAGGTTACCTCTGAAGCCTTATATGCTCCCTTTGTCTTTTCTTCCACATACTCCGGCATGACAGCCGTGCTGTAGCCAAAAGTCTTATCCTTTGCAAATTCTGTCTCACTGGCCGGGACAAGCTCCTCGTCATACCTGACATAGTGCACGTTGCCGACAGTGAATCTGCCGCCTTCTTTAAAAAAAGGGCAAAGAATCTCTCCGTCAATAGTCTTTCCTGTATTCTTCTCATAACTTTCCCTCAAAAGTTCTGTCTCAAGGGGATAATGCCCCCGCAGTGTACTGTCGCTCCGGCTGATGAATATGTATTCTTTTCCGCATTCCTTTGCTACCTCATCAACAATAGCCGCAATTTCCCTGTGGGCTTTTGTGGTCTGCTCCTCGGTAAAGCCTCTGGAATTGGTCAGTACATAAAACAGGTTATTCTCCTCCTCAAAGCCCTGGCGGATGCTCTCCTTCTCCCAGTTTGTATAAACAGAAATATCATGAACAGTCTGGACACCTGTAGGATCATCATCCAACACAACGATTTTTTTATGGTTTGCCGCGATTTCTTTGTTCAGCAGCTCATCCATTGCTGCCTCATCAACCTTTTTATATGAAGATAAACTTTTTACAGTTAATGACATCTTTCCTTCTCCTCCTAATCAAACCTCTTAACCTCTACATCTGCCAGCTTCTCAAAATACTGTACAATTCCGCCGTGATCGTCTTCCATATGACCATGGATCTTCAACGTCTGCAATATCTCGTACAACTGGGCCGTATACGGAATCGGGACATCAATGGAATGTGCTGTATTGACAACATTTTTGATATCCTTATGATTGATCCTGATCGGTCCGCCCGGTTTGAAATTGCGCTCTACGATCATCGGGATCTTGGCGTCCAAAACGGCGCTTCCGGCAAGCCCGCCGCGGATAGCCTCGTATACTTTCTGCGGATCAGCTCCTGCTTTCGCGGCAAGGACAAATGCCTCGGACACAACAGCGATCGTATTATTTACAATCACCTGATTGGCAAGCTTTGTCACGCTTCCGCTCCCGCTCCCTCCGATAAGAAGCGCCGAAGAACCGAGAATATCAAAATACTCTTTCATAGCATCAAAATCTTCTTTGTCTCCGCCCGCCATGATGGCCAACGTACCGGCAACTGCTCCCGGCTCTCCTCCGGATACCGGGGCATCCACAAAGCCTGCACCCTTTTCTTTCAATCCCTTATAACACTCCTGAGACTCTGTCGGAGTCACCGAACTCATATCGCACACTACGCTTCCTGCCTTGATCGTCGAGGCTACGCCTCCCTCCCCGAAAAGAATGGATTTCGAGATGGCACCGCTTGGAACCATAATGATGATCCGCCCGCACTGCTCGCCAATCTCAGCGTAGGAAGCTTCCTTCGCCCCTGCCGCCACAACATCCGCAACTGCCTCCTTATTGAGGTCCGCAACGAAAAGTTCTACTCCTGCTTTCAACATATTCTTTGCCATAGGCCTTCCCATGATACCCAGTCCGATAAATCCTACCTTCATTTTTCTACTTCCTTTCTTGAATGTTAATTTGTGTTTGTTTGTGGAATAATTCGTTTATTATTCCATTTCTTGATTCCATTCTACTGCATACCGGTATACCGGTCAAGAGGGTAAATTTCTTTCTATCTTTTCCACAGTTTTTTCACCTCATTTTTGTGCAGTTTACACGAATACCTCTTCTTTATTGTTATTCTTTTAACATTTCTATCCAAAACATAACGGTTACTATTGACCGTATTTTCAGATTATTGTATGATTATTTTTAGGGAAATTAATCGTTGAAACAGATGATTTTGAGGAGACAATATGACACCGTTAAATGAACAGGCTTTTCAGCATTTGAAAAATATGATTATAAATAATGAGCTTTCTTATCAGGAAATCTACTCTGAGACTAAGCTTTCTAAGAATCTCGGTATATCGCGCACGCCTTTCCGGGACGCTATCCACCGGCTTGCCCAGGAAGGTTATATCGATATCATTCCAAGCAAAGGCTTCTGCATCCACAAATTAACGAAACAAGATGTAGACGAAACCTTCCAGATTCGCTCCGCGCTCGAGTGCTACTGCACATTTCAGATAGCAAAAGAAGCGCACTCCCGGAAAGCAAAAAGATTATTCAAAGAGCTGGACTGGATCATGGAAGAATTGACAGATATCCTTCACACAACCCAGTCCATCGGGGAGTTCAGTGAATACGATTTTCAGTTTCACAATAAGATCATTGATTATCTGCAAAATGAACAGTTCTCCTCTGTCTTTGCCACATTCATGTACAGGATGCGCAAGCTCGCCGAACTGTCCCTGGCGCACAAGGGACGCATGAAGGATACTTACGATGAGCATATGGCAATCCTAAGAGCTATGAAAGAGGGGGATACCGCACATATTTATGAGATTACCCTGATGCACATGGATACACCAAGAGGGATTAATCTGGAGGACCTATAACTGCTCCTCCGGCATCTTGCCAGGTATCATATTTTCTTGCAGCAAAAACATCACTGATACAACGAAGATTCCCTCTTTCTCCTCAAAAACACAGCTCCCGCCATAATTCTCTGCCACTGTGCGGGCAGACTCCGTACCTACCCCGTACCCTTCATGTCTCACCGAGAGAAAACGGCCGCCTTTCCGCCGCACCGGGGTGACAAAGCTGTTTTTGATCAGCAGGTAGAACGTGCCGTTCCTTATCCTGGCCTGACAGGAGACAAACGGATCTGCGCATCCTTCCTTCCTCGCTGCCTCATAAGCATTTTCCAGCAGGTTCCCGAAGAGGATCGAAAGCTCCACCTCCGGGACCGGCAATTCCGGCGGCAGGCCTACCGAACATTCAAACCGGATCTCTTCCTGTAAGCACAGCCCCTCATAGTACCTGAGCACACTGTCTACAATAAGGTTTTTACACAATACCGTATGCATCCTGGGCATGGAAGTCAGGACATAGTCAGAAAGGTATGCGCCCAGGCGGTCATAATCCTTTGCTTCATAGATGCTGTAGAGCGTCTGCAGATGGTGACGCTCATCATGGCGCATACGGATAGTATCCTCAATCTTGTCGCTCAGCTCCAGATAATGCGCCTTCTGCATCGCCACCTGTCTCGTAAGCCGACGCTTTTCCTCTGCAAAAATCAGCTTCAGCCGGTAGCCTTCCGAAAATTCCTGCCACAATATCATGCCAAGCCCCACGATCAATACCAAACAGCCGTATTCCGTCGGCCATCCGCCCAGGATCGGTTCCCAGCCCGGGTGCACCCGGTCATACAGGACGGAAAGCCCAAAGGCCGTAGTGCAGAATAACAGCAGCCGGCTGTTTTGCTCATCGCGCATGGATGTACGCACGGCACAGTAAAACAGATATCCTACTGTAAAAAGCTTTACCGCTGTAGCTGCCTTACCGAACAGCCGTACCTGCCATACAAAATAGCCGGGCAGCAGGCTGTAGAGGACGGAAAGTGCCGTAAATACTGCCAGTACTGCCGTGGATATCCTTTCCGGAAGCAATCCTGCGTCACTGATCTCATTCTGCAGCATGACCACAAAAAGATAGGTTCCATATATGCCGAAAAGCTCTGCCGCATACCAAAACTTCGGCGAAATCCCGGCGAACTGGAACACCGCCGGATACATATAAGTCACAGTAATGCACAGAGAAGCAAAGAAAAACAGAAGCATCTTCCTCTCGCTCCCGCCTTTGAATGCCACAATCATATAGAGCGAAAGCCCTGTACTGAGCACTGCAAAAACCAACATCAAAAGCCCCAAAAACAGCCGGATATTTTCTATCTCCCTCACTGCCTCCGGGATACCGAATACAGGAGGATAAGTCATACCATCAGAAAAATGTGAGCGGTTGGACACTGCAAGCAGCAGCTCGGTCTGTCCCCCTGCGACAAAAGTGACCGAACGGCGCGCGATCTTTTCCGTAAATCCGTCACTTTCAGGTACTCCCATGGTCAAAAGCTCTTTGCCATCCACATACAGGCGGTAAGCCGAATAAATCTCCGGAAGAACAAGTGTATACGCCCGTTCCTCCTCCGGCAGGATAAGCGTCATGCTGTAGCTTGCGCTGCCTCCTGTGGGCCGCCTTTTGTCACTCAGATCAAAATTACTCTGCCTGCCCACCGTAACCGTCTGCATATAAGCATCCGGTACATTTCCATCAACAAAATCTTCCGGGGATAAAAGCTTCCCCGGAAAGAAATTCCACCCTCGTGTAAGATAAAACAGCTTTTCTTCCTCAAGGGTACCGTTATCTAAGATCAGCACACCGGAAATCGCCTGCGTTCCCTTGTGCGTATATTTGTTATCCTTGTGATACAGCCAGTTTAAGATCAGCGAGAGCAGAAAAGCCGCGGCCAGGACTGGGAGTATTGTCTGCAGGATTTTTTTCGGTTTTACCATCGGTATCTCCTCCATAGAAACCATCCTCCAAAGACAAGTACGAGTATACCCCCGGTGACCACAGGCAGGAAATCCAGGATTCCAGGCTCGGGTAACGGCTGCGTATGTACGTTGAGCGGAGCCGGCAGGCTCTGGGCATGGGTTTTTAAAGCGGCTCTCTCTTCACTGTCCGCCTCACAGAGTCCATAGCTTCCTGTCCTTCTGATCACAAACACAGCGCAGCCCTCTTCATAGGCAACCGCTGTATCAAGAGATCTACCGTCTCGGGCGAGCATATAGCTTTTCTTCGGTTTTGCCGCGGGCATGCGCACAGTGGCCTCGTCAAGAAAATGTATCTTTTCACCTCTTACGCTAAGTGCGATGGTAAAGTCCAAGTCACCTTCCCGCTTAAGCGTCAGGGAAAACATGTCCTCCCCGGAAAGCTTAAGCCCTTTGAGAAACTCCGCCGACAGCTCTACCGAAATATCATTCCAGCCAAAAGGAACTGTCCCGGCATCGTCTTTAAGAAGCCACTTAATCCTCGCTCCGCTGACCGTCATGGTATCACCATCCACACGCTCATAGCCCTGTTTCTGTTCCACTGCCCTGCTTTCCCGCTGCGCCGCAAGTGTGTTCTTTTCCTTCAGTTCGGTAGGATCTCCCGGAGAAGGAGACAGTAAGGATGCCTCCAGCAAGGTTACCGCAGACGGCGCTGCCGGCCTGATAACGCCGCCCAGGCTGCCTGTACTGGACGGCTTATCCGCCTCGTCCGTCCCGCCCTCTTTATCCGTTCCGTCCTCTTTATCCGTCCCGTCTTCTTTATCCGTTCCATCCTCTTTATCCGCCCCGTCTTCTTTCCCCGCTTCATCCTTCCCGCCAGGTGTTGGCTGCGTATACGGCGGCTTAACGGTATCCCCGTCTTCGCTTCCTGTACTGTCCTTATCTTCCTCCCCCTTATTGTCATTCCCGCCGGGCGACGGCTGCATATACGGCGGCTCAGTAGTGCTGTCATCATGGTCATTGCCGTCCCGGTCACCGCCGGTGCCATCCATCTCCGCACCTGTCAGAGATGACCCTGAAAACTTCATGATATTCGAATTAACCTTATCACCCCGCAGTTGGAAATAATAATCGTTGTCCTTATCCAAAGCACTGCATAAAACTCTTATCGCATCCGGCATCATAAGATAAAACGCATCCGGCGCTGCCCTTTCCCAGTCCGTCTCCCCAGGCGCTTCTCCCGGCGCTGTCTTGGCATACCACAAAACGGGATACGCCTCTTCCGGCGTCGAAAAATTATACTGGATAAATGTATTCGTCGTACTGTCATAAGCCATGGTCAGCTCATCCAGGGCGGATACGGTTACCGGAATACGCAAAGTACGCAGCTCATCCGAGATCACAAAATCCTTTGCATAATTCTCCGCAATCTTTAACTTCGCAATGACTGTATAATCTCCGGGCTTTTGCAGATCGACGCTGCTGTAATCCAAATCCTCCAGCTCAAGCTCAGCTGCCTTTGTCATGTCGGCCGTAGCTCCTACCGCATTGAAAAACATTATCTCCCAGTTCTCAACCGCCTCAGCCAGCTCCTTTTCATCGCCGTAATCCAGCATTAAGTTTTTCGTAAACAAGCTTTTATTAAGAATGATCGCAATCTCCCAGGGCTTTCCCTCTTCCCCGTCGCTGTCCTCTGCCTGCACTGGAAGCGCCCATCCAAAAAGTATTGTACATATGATAAAAATCAACAGGTATCTCTTCATTTATTACCCCCCCCCCTCCCCAGGTGAACTGAAACTGCACAAGCGCCGCCGATACTTCAGAACGTTTCCTCCGGCTGATCGGCAGCCTGTCTCCATTGGTCATGACCGCACAGTTTTCCTCTACCTGTATGACAAATTGCAGGTTCACTACCAGCCCTTTGCCCACACAGAAAAACCGGTAGTCATTAAGTAACGGAGCCGTCAGTTTTTCAAAAGTCACATGAGTATTGGTCGTCAGTGTCGTATCCTTGCCGTGGATCTCTATACTTCGGTTAGCCGTAGCGACATAATATATCTTGGAAAATGGGAGGCTCACTTCCTGCCTTCCGATCATCACATTAAGCCGCCGCTTAGAAAGCTCCACCTGCGCAATGCATTCATCCATCGCCTCGCAGATGCTCTCCATGTCCACCGGCTTTAGCAGATACCGCCAGGCGCGCAGCCGGTAACCCTCCGCCATGAAATCAGGACTGCTTGTCAGAAAGATGACCAGGCACCGCGGATCCTTTTCCCGAAGCTTTTCCGCCGTCTCTACGCCACTGATCCCGTCCATATAGATATCCATAAAACACAGGTCAAACTTCTCCGGCTCCACAGCGTCAAGGAACTCCTCGCCGCTTCCAAAGCATTCCATCTGCAAGGCAAAATCATAGCGTTCCATATATTCCTTCAAGAGCTTTATCAGCCGTTCGCTGTCCTGTTGCAAATCCTCTATAATTGCAATGCGCATTGTTTTCTCTCCTCATATCGTTATTCATCCATAATAAGTATACCATAAAATCTCCCCGCAAAATTTACCAGTTTAACACAAAAACAACCTCTTAGACACTTTCGGTTGTAAAGCTTTTCGGTTAATGTTAATTTTAAAGCAGTACTTTTCATCCGTTTACATAAAAAGGAGGCAGTCCTATGCGTATCGCGTTATGCTGTGATGCTAATACTCAGGCCGTTGAACAGATTCTTAAGGAGCGCGGAGAGGTAGATGTGTTCCAAAATGAAAAAAAAGGGCAGTCAGCAGGCCAAAAGCTTTCCGGCTATCTTTCCTGCGGCGGACACTGTGACCTTGCGGTAGTGTCGCTGGACAGCGCCGCGGGAATACATAACTGCCGGTATATCAAAGAACACCAAAGAAACCTCCCAGTACTGTGGATCTCTGAAGATAAAGGGCTTTGGCCGGAAAGCCGCCGGATAGGTGTCGAAGAATTCCTGGTAAAACCCGTACCTGACGGGATGCTCCGCAAAATAATCAACCATATGCTGGAAGGAGTAAAATATTATGCCGACATGTCCGTACGATGAAACGAAGCCCAGCTTTACCTTTGTCCCCAAAAAAGAGAAACTGTCTGTTCCGTATGAGGATATTATCTTTTTTGAAACAGGCCAGACCCACACGCTCTTTTTGCATACAGCATCCGGCATCTATTCATTTTTCGGCACACTCGCACAGATAACTGAATTTTTTAAAGAGGCAGACTGCTTTCTCCGAGTAGGGCGGAGTTATTTGATTAATCTGAACCATGTATCCGGGCAGATCGGAAACGACCTTTCCATGTCCGATGGCTCTATTGTCCAGGTTCCCCTGCGGAAGCAAAAGCAGACACTGGCCGCCGTTGAAAACTGGAAGTTCAGGCATCCTGACCCTTCTTAAGCCCTTTATAATAAGAATTGCTTGTATAAAGCGCCGCCACAGGATTATGCCCCATAACCCTGTCCTTTGCAACGAGCGTTGTCACCAGGGCGTTGGAATATTTATAAAACAAACTGTCGTGCCCGACGCACAGCCCCATGACAATGTTCAGCTCTGTGTGCTCCTTATTCAGCAGCTTTGCCTGGAGGATGGGGTTGCACATGTTGACCCCGACTTCGCAGCAGGACTTGTCGATGCCCATCTTAACCTTCGGCACCGCCCCTGCCTTGCAGGCAATCCCGAACACCTCAAAACCGTGGCTTCTTAAGATATCCGTCAGAAGCTTTGTCTCTCGGATCAGTCCCACGCAGGTTGCGATGCCGAGCTTTTTATAGCCCATCTTCTTTGCAAATTCAACGACCTCCCTCACCCTGCACCACTGCATGTAGCCCTCATGCTCAACCTGCGCGGCTGTCTTCATCACCTTAAGGTTGTCCTCCTCATTGTAGGCATTGAGCGCCTCTTCCTTCACCGCCTCATCCATATTCGTCGTCAGGCAGAAGGACGGATAGCTTTTATCCATCTTGTTGCAGTTCGTTACCGCGCAGTCTGCGCATGATAATCTCTTGTCTTCCATCTTCATTATCCTCCCAAGATTTTTTGACTGAAATTCCGGCGCTCTGTCCGACCAGTGACCGGAACACTGGCTAATACCCCCATATCTCATAAGCGGGATACTCATGACTATAATGATACCCCAATTTCTCCGCTAACGCAACCGACCATTTATTCTGCGCATCCCAGCTCGGGTATAATCCTCTCCTGTGGCATTCCAGGATAAGCCCTGCCCCGCAGGCTGCGGCAAGCCCCATTCTTCGGTGCGGCTCATGGGTATCGATCTCTATCTCGATCCCGCCCGCATACGAAGAATAGGAAGATGCCCCCGAGACAACCTTACCGTCCTTTACCACCGCCACGCCAAGTCCAAGCCTTTCATATATCTCATAATCTTTGTACTGTGACACTAAGTCAAGGCTCCACTCCCGTTCCCTGCACTGGCGGTAGATATCCTCGTCGATCAGCTTCAGCTCATATCCGCCGGGCAGTGCATCCCGCAGCCTCCCAAGCCACTCCCGGTCGATATGCTCCTTGTCAAATATCCAGGGTTCCTTTTTCATCGCATAACGAGATACCTTTCTCGCCTTCTCTTTCCAGCAGTCCTCGATCATCCTGCCCCACGCGTCATTTTCCGGCACCATGATGATAAAGTCTTTCGGACAATCCTCCGGCTTATGCAAGATGAGCTCCCGCGCAGGTCTCCCGGCGAAAAAGGCAAAGTCACCCAGCATCGCCGCCGCAGAATGCGGACACTGCTCATCGTCGGCATAGATATGTCCCATAATGCCCTGCAGGCAGGACCAGATGATGGTTTCCTCCCACGCTCCGAAAATATGCCGCGCTCTGCCTGTGTCTTTAAGCTTATGTACCATCCTGCTCCCCTCTTCTCACAACACTGCACCGCTGCCAAGGCTTTCCCCGATATTCTCATTTGTGATCATCGCCCGCACATCCTTTCTTCCTTTTCCGGCCTGCCAAACACCACCAGTGCCGCTGTGGTAAGCACCAGTCCGAAGACTGCCAGCATCGTCGGCTTCTCTGCGAAAAACAAAAAGCCGAACACCATCGCCGCCACCGGTTCTCCTGCTGCAAGTATAGATGCCTTCCCAGCCTCCATCTCATTCAGCGCCAGCGTATAGAATACATAAGGAAGCACCGAAGTGACCAGCGCGTTGACGAGCATGAACACCGTCATCTTCGCGCCGCTGGCCACGCCGGCCATATAGATACACCCCCAGTCTGTCACGGGAACGAGCGCGGCCGCACTGATCAGCATACAGTAAAATATCATGGTAAATGCATGATACCCCCTCCTTGCCGACGCTTTGCTCACCAGGCTGTACATGGCGTAGAAAAATGCCGCCAGCACGCCAAAGCCTATACCTTTCACTGACCACTTCATCCCCGAACCAGTCTCTAATACTCCGCTTACCAGCACGCAGCCGGCCAGAGCAAGTGCCATACACCCTAACTTCTTCCCTGTTATCCTCTCCCCAAACAAAACTGCCGCCAGAAACAATACGAATACAGGAGACATACTAAGAAGCACCGCCGCCAGAGATAAGGTCACTTCCTTGATCGACGCATTATAAGCAAGCATCACCCCGAGGATACCGCAGAAGCCGCCAAGTATAAACACCCAGATATCCTTCAGTCTTATCTGAAACAGCCGCCGGTCATACAGGCAAATGACCGCCGCAAGCACACATACTGCCACAGCAAGCCTTGACTCCGCCACTGTATAGCCGTCCATGCCAAACCCGGTAAGCGTTCTTACAAATATACCTCCGGATCCCCACATGATCCCGGATAATACCGGGAGCAGATAAACCATCCGTTTCATACGCATTCCTTCTCCTCATTCGTCATACGCCCTGCAATACTGCCGCCCAAAGCCGCTCTTATCACCTGCCTTCAAGCTTCTTCTTACCGAGCCTTACCTCTTCCATCTCCTGTCTAAGCCCCTGATCCATAGCATCAAACAGATAACTTTTCGTTTTGCTGCCCCGGTTCCCATACTCCTCTTCAATCTGCTTTCCCGTAAGCTTCACTTCTTCAAGGAACTCCCTTGCAGAGACCAGTGTTCCGCCCTGCCCGAGCGTCACCACCTGCTCAACCCCGTCGGAAGTGACGACAGTTACATGGTACTTCCGCCCAATCTCATGCACGACCTTCTCAATATACTGGTCAGCCGTCTCTGCCTCCTTCGTGTAAACCACATGGATGTTGTGGTATTTCTGGATCTCCAGCGCGCAGCCATCCACTTTATAGGCATCAAAAACAAGTATCACCGCACATTTCTTAAACCCCTGGTAATTGCAGAGGATGTCCATAAGCCTCCCACGCGCCCCTTCGATATTGTCCTTTGCCAGCTCTTTTAAATCCTCCCACGCGAAGATAACATTATACCCGTCCACCAGGAGATATTCCTTTAACGTTTCTTTCTTCCGCTGCCTTTTCTCAGAAGACGAATCCACCGTCTTTGCCGCCAGGGCTGGTTTTGTCTCATATTTCCCGTAAGTACGGATAAAGATTTCCTCAAGCTCCTTATCCTCTTTACGGTTCAGGGAATACCTCTGTGCAGCCTCTTTTCCTGCCGGAAGACGTACGCTGCCTCTCTCACTTCTCCCTGGCCGCTCTCCCTTCAAGCTTCCGCTTTCTTCTGCCAGCCATTTCTTCAACTGGCTCTCTATGTGCATGTGCTCCGGCACTTCCTCCCACGGCACGTAAAATCCCGCTCCGTGGGCGCAGAATACTGAACCCGCCGGGTTGTCCATGTCTTTTTCCGGGTCATAACAAAGCTCTGCGATCACCTTTTCCGGATCATGGCACGGCTCATAGCCTCTGAACGCTAAAAAGAGCCGTCCCTGCCCCCTGGTGTAACCCAGGACTTCCCGCTGATAATCGCGCATGGCAGCCACCGGGGCCTTTCCGGTAAGAACCGTCATCGCCCCCGCCGTCTCCGGGGCTTCTGCCTCTGCGCACATCCTCTGGATATCCGCCAGCGCCCGGCCGGTCATCTCCCTGGGGATCTCCAGCCGGAAAGTATAATACGGCTCCAGCAATACACTTTCCGCCTGCATAAGCCCCTGCCTCACCGCGCGATAAGTCGACTGCCGGAAATCGCCGCCCTCAGTATGCTTAAGATGCGCGCGTCCAGCCGCCAGTGTGATCTTCATATCCGTGATCAAAGATCCGGTCAGCACACCGCGGTGGGGCTTTTCCATCAGATGGGTAAGGATGAGCCTCTGCCAGTTCTTATCCAGCTCATCCTCACTTAACGCCGTACGAAAGACAAGCCCGCTCCCCGGCTCTCCCGGCTCCAGGATCAGATGCACCTCCGCATAGTGCCTGAGTGGCTCATAGTGTCCCACTCCCTCCACCATCGTTTTAATCGTCTCTTTATACACGATACTCCCCGTACCGAATTCCACGGATACGCCGAACCGCTCCCTGATCAGGCTTTTCAGTATCTCTGTCTGGACTTCTCCCATAAGCCGCACATGAATCTCTCCAAGCTCCTCATTCCAGACAATCTTAAGCATCGGATCCTCCTCCTCAAGCTGCCGTAAACAGACAAGCATCCGGTGGACATCACAGCCTTCCGGCAATATGACCTGATAATTTAAGACCGGCTCAAGTTTCGGGGCCTCAGACTCTCCTTCTGTCCCGAGCCCCTGTCCCGCATAGGTGCTGCTAAGCCCCGTGACGGCACAGACCATCCCGGTCTTCGCCTCCTGCACCGTCTCATATTTGCTCCCGGAATAAATACGGATCTGGTTCACCTTCTCATCGGCATTCAGGCTGTCTTTGACTTTTAATTTCCCGCCTGTGACCTTTAGGTGGGTCAGGCGGCTGCCCTGTGCATCCCTTGATATCTTGAATACTCTTGCCCCAAAGCTTCCCTTATCGTCCTCCTGCAGGCCGCCTCCAAGGATGCACGCCCCTGCGTACTGTTCAATCCCGTCCAGAAACTCCGAAACACCTTCATTCTTTAACGCCGCTCCAAAATAGCACGGGAACACCTGCCTCCTTGCGATCATATCCGCGATCAACGCTTTCTCAATCTTCCCCGTCTCCAGATACTGCTCCATGGCTTCCTCACCGCAAAGAGCAAGCTCCTCATAAAATGCAGTTATTTCCTCCTCTGACGGATGATTTTGTGCAGGAAAAGAAACGCAGCCTTCATCGAGGCTGCGGCCCAATTCTTCAAGAAGGGCATGCCTTACTGCCCCTTGCTGATCCATCTTATTTACAAAAAGGAATACGGGAATCCGGTACAAGGAGAGAAGTCTCCACAACGTGCGCGTATGTCCCTGTACACCGTCCGCTCCGCTTAACACCAGCACCGCCGCGTCCAGCACCCCCAGCGTCCGCTCCATCTCCGCAGAAAAATCCACATGCCCCGGCGTGTCAAGGAGCGTCACCGTTAAATCTCCCAGAGGGAACACCGCCTGTTTGGAAAATATGGTGATACCGCGACTCTTTTCCAGCGCATCCGTATCTAAAAATGCGTCGCCGTGGTCTACGCGTCCCTGCTTCCTGATCTGCCCGGTCAGGTAAAGAATGCTCTCCGAGAGCGTCGTCTTTCCCGCATCCACATGCGCTAATATCCCAATTACAATATTCTTCATACTAGTTTTGAACGTACTTTTCCTTTAACTCTTTTACCTTGGCATTGTAAGCATCATTCTGCTTCTGGTGAAGAAGGTTCGTCTTAATCGTCTCGCTCACATCGGCATAGGTCGTCTCAGAAGATGCGCTCTTTCCTTCCACTTTAATCAGATGATAGCCGAAGCTTGTCTTCACCGGCCCGATGATCTTGCCGATCTCAGCGTCAAACGCTGCCTTCTCGAACTCCGGAACCATCTGCCCTTTCCCAAACTCGCCCAGGTCTCCGCCTCTCTGTCCGGACGGGCAGGTGGAAAATTCCTTCGCTGCGTCCTCGAAAGTCTTCTCGCCGCCCGCAATAGCCGCCAGAATCTCTCCGCATTTCTCCTCCGTCTCTGTCAGGATATGCTTTGCCCTGACCGTCTCACCCTTGACAAACCGGCGCTTATTCGCCTCAAAATAGCTCTTCGCCTCCTCGTCTGTCACCGTGATATCCTTTATCGTCTCAGAAACCATCAACTGTGCAAGGATATCCTTCCTTGCGCCTTCCATGATCTTTTTAAACTCCTCTGTCTCGTCAAGCTTAAGCTCCTCACCCTGCTTCGTAAACATGCGGAGGGCAATGAGCTGCTCCAAATACTGCTGCTTGAACTGCGGATTACTGCGGTACGCCTGCTGATCCTGGGGGACATTCTCCATAAAATCATTCAGATCCTGCTCGGTAACCTCTTCTCCCGCCACAACTGCCAATACTTTATTCTCCATCATCTTCTCCAATCTTTCTTCTTTTTCCTACTCATTATAGCTTATCTTTATTTTTGATACAACAACAATCCATCCCATTAATCATAATAATCGTAGTCATCTCTTCTGCGCTTTCCCCCGCCGGCCAAAGAACGGATCAGCCTGAAGATCCCAAGTATGGCCGCACGGATCACTACAAACACGATAAACATCGCCATAAAGCCTGCCACGCCCGCCACGATGTCATCAAAGTCCATCGTCCCGGTCCCGGTAATCCCCTGCCCGATCTCGATGGCAAATGCGATCACAATAATCACCGTAAACACGTAAATCCACGCAATGACCAGCACATGATTCTCACTCAGCAGCTTAAACAGCGGATAGATGACAAACAGCATTCCCATCCCCAGAACCCCTATCACGAGAAAATGAAGCTCTTTATCCGAAAAAACTGTCTCAAAGCTGTCGTTCCACGTCATGATCATATCATGGATCACCGCGATCATCTTAACGATTACATATAAAAAATCTGCCATAATATCCCCTTATCCTTCGTTATACCATCTGTGCCGAATTCCCGCACAACCCTTCCCCAAAGTTACTTCCTTTAAAAGTGTATATCATTCCGCCAAAGAAATCCAGTTATTTTTTTCTTAAGACTGACATACGCCGTTCACCGTGCAGGCACGCAGAAATCCGCCCGGCAACTCATCCCTCAGGGAATCAATCGCCGGGCGGCCATCCGATTATTCAATCACAATCTCAAATCCTGTATCAATCTCTTTCGTCGTCGTCTTTTTGCCGCGGTCCTTCGCCAGCTTCTCCACATTCGTCTTCTGGTGAGGCTCACTGACCAATACCTTGACCGGTCCATTGGCACTCTTTAAAGCCTCCGCTGTCAGCATGATCGGCTCCGGACAGGAAAGACCTCTTGCGTCTACTTCTTTCATAATACAAGCCCTCCTATTTCACATTTTCCCGTTTGTTTGTAAATGCAATGATAAAACATACGATGATGCAGATGATAACCGCTATCTTACCAGCCGGTGTAGCTGCTCCTGCAACCACCTCGCCTGTCTCTGCATTCAACGCCGTTCCGCTTGATGCAAGTCCCAGATTATGGCAAAGCGCGGCTCCTACAAATAAACCGAGTACAGTCACCGCTGCATCGGACGACCCCTGTCCTGCCAAGATCAACTGACGGAGCGGGCAGCCGCCTGCCAGGACCGCAGCGAATCCAACCGCGTACATGCCAAGGATATTCCACAGATGCTCAGAATGTGCGATAATTCCCGGTGTATCGAATCCTACGACAAATTTGCCCATGGCAAGGTTAAATACCAGCATTACAACAAACACGCCGCCGATAACTGTCAGCAGATCAAAGTTTTTCATCAAGATCACGTCACGGATACCGCCCGCAAAGCACATCCTTGCCTTCTGGGCAAGGGCGCCGAACACAAGTCCGCCAAGCAGTGATAAGATGATCGGGGCATGCATACTTCCCGGGCCTGCCTCACTGGCCTTCAAAAGTCCCATCACGCCAAGAACCAGTACGCCGATTAGCAGAATCGGCAGCACCGCGCCGCTTTCTTTTCCTGTATCATGGGAACGCCCAAGGCTAAAGCCCTTCTTCAGCGCAAACGTACCTGTTGCCACGCCAAGAATGAATCCGACCAGTGCGACCCACGCATTCAGATCGCCGGCTGACATACGGATGACCATACGAAGCGGACAGCCTAAGAATACGAGAGAGCCGATCATAATGACCATCCCTAAGATAAAGCGGATCATCGGTGATGAACCTGCTGTTGAGCGGTACTCCTTCGTAGCTACGGAGATGAAAAACGCCCCCAGCACCAGCCCCGTGATCTCCGGTCTTGCATACTGCACAACCTCTGCCTGATGCATCCCGAGAGAACCAGCCATATCACGCACAAAACACGCGATACAGAATGCCATGTTCGCCGGATTGCCGAAATATGCCAGAACTGCCGCAACAACTCCGCACAAAACCCCCGCAACTGCGAGTTTCTTCCTTGAATCATACAAATTCATGTTACATTCCTCTCTTTCCTCTTTGCGTAACTTTTTTATGTCTACCCCTCTATTATGAACTTGTATGAATCCTGTGTCCAATTGATTTTGTTAATAAATTGTCATACTTATCGATATTATTTATAAACAACCTCAATATATAGGATTATCCTGAAAATATTTACAAAATGTACTCCCTGTCGCCAATCTCCTGATAGTCCACATGATGTCCCACATACTTGTAAGCCGGACGGATGATCTTACCTTTATTCACTAGCTCCTCAAGCCTGTGAGCGCTCCAGCCGGAGATTCTGGAGATGGCAAAGATCGGTGTAAAAAGCTCTGTAGGGATGCCGAGCATACTGTACACAAGCCCACTGTAGAAGTCCACATTTGCACAGATTGGCTTAAACAGTCTCCTTCTCTCCATCAAAAGCTTCGATGCAATCCGCTCCACCATATTGTAGAGAGCGAATTCCCCTTCCATACCCTTCGCCTCGGAAAGCCTCCGGGCATATTCCTTCAGCACGACTTCCCTGGGGTCAGAGATTGTATAGACTGCATGGCCCATCCCATAGATCAGCCCGGCACCGTCAAATGCCTCCTTATCAAGCACCCGAATCAGATATTCCGTCACAGCCTGCTCATTCGTAATGTCCGGGCAGGATGCTTTCAGATCATCAAACATCTGCATGACCTTTAAATTCGCGCCGCCGTGGCGCGGCCCTTTAAGGGATGACATAGACGCCGCCACCGCCGAGTATGTATCTGTCCCCGAGCTTGTCACCACATGGTTCGTAAAGGTACTATTATTACCGCCACCGTGGTCCGCATGGAGTACAAGTGCGATGTCTAAGACCTTTGCCTCAAGCTCCGTATATTTCCCGTCCTTGCGGAGCATATATAAGAGATTCTCCGCAGTAGAAAGCTCAGGCTTTGGCGGACGCACCATCAATGTCTTGTCAAAATGGAACATTCGGTACGCGTAATAGGCATATACACTCATCATCGGCATCTTCGCAATAAGCTGCAGAGATTGTCTGAGTACATTGGACACTGCGATATCGTCAGGTCTTGCGTCGTAGGAATATAACAGCACGATGCACTTCTGCAGCGCATTCATGATATTCGCCGGCGGTGCTTTCATCACCACGTCCCGGACAAACTGCCCGGAGAGTTCTCTTAAACCTCCTAATATCTTGATAAAATTCTCAAATTCATCATTGACCGGCAGTCTTCCGAACAGCAAAAGATACGTCGCCTCTTCAAAAAGGAAACGATCCCTGCCCTTTGCATTCACAATATCCCTCACATTGACGCCCTGATAGTAAAGCTCGCCTTCTACCGGATAAGATCTTCCGTTCACCCGCTTCATCGCTACGACGTCAGAAATCTCCGTAAGTCCCGTCAGTACACCCTTCCCATTGGAATCACGAAGCCCCCGCTTCACATCATATTCCAGATAAAGATTCTGGTCGATGGCACCGGAACGCATACAGTTTTCCACCAGCTCATCAAACTTAATATCCAGCTCCTCGCCAAGCTCCATCATCGAATGTATATTTTCCATAATTAACCTCTCCCTTCTTTCATTTATAAAAATACCCGGCTGCCTGCAGGAAGCCTCCTGCCCGGCAGTCAGGTATACCACCTTTGGAAAAATCCTGCTGCATACTTACTATATCATATTTTCCCCGAAATTCCAACCACCCCGAATGCACCCGGACCTCCGTGACAGGTGATCACGCCCCCGGTCTGCACCCAGGTTACTTTTTTCACTCCGCAATTTAAAGCCGCCTGTTCTGCTCTCCGGCGCACTTCATCCGACATCCGCGGTGAACAGATCAGCCATACCTCATCAAGGCTAAACTTCTGCTCCCGGATATAATTCTCCGTTAGCTGGCCTACAATCTTTTTCATGCTTCCTCTATGCTTTTTCGTCGCCTTCAGATACCCGTTAAGAATATCAATCTGGGGATGGATCTTGAGCAAAGCCCCGCAAAGAGCCGCCGCATTGCTCACTCTTCCTCCTGCACGCAAAAACTCCAGCTTATCCGGCACAAAACACATGCGGACGCGTTCCGACACTTCCTTTGCTTTCTCTGCCGCTTCCTGGACCGTCCACTCAGGATGCTTTTTAAGAAGTTCTGCCATCGTCACTACAACAGCATACTGCCCCACGGACACATGCTTCGTATCCAGGCTGGTGACGTAATCACGCCCTTCAGCGGCAATCTGCCCACTCTGATAAGAACAAGTGGTCACTGAAGAATACGCCAGGTACAAGATCTCTCCATCCGGGTGCTCTTTATGAATCTGGTCATAAATCTTTTCAAAATCCTCCGGGACGCTCCCGCTTGTCTTCGGAAGCTTTCCCGTCCGCTCATAAAATGCGCATACCTCTTCTGCCGGAAATGTGGCGTCATCTTTTGTCTCCTCCCCGAAGGACACATGCATCGGCACAATATAAATCCCATACTTATCCGCTACTTCTTTTGTGATATCCGAACCTGTCTCAGCAAGCAAAACTATCTCTCCCATGATCTTCTCCTTTTACGTACAACACATCATATCATCACGTGGTTTTTATTACTACTTGTTATTGTATCTTACCAAATCCTATGATACAATTTACAGATAACTATGAAATGTAAACTTTTAGGAGAATACCAGATGAAACACGATGTTTCTTTAATGAAAAGCATACTTGGGAAAAATTTTACAAAAAGAAACCGATTCACCCGTCAGTGTATCGGAGAGTCGATTATTGCCCTGATGCAGAGCAAAATCTTTGAGGAGATCACTATCTCCGACATTGTCAAAAAAGCCGGCGTATCACGCATGACCTTTTATCACTATTTCCAGTCAAAAACCGATGCCCTCAACAGCTATCTCCACGAGATCATCGAACTTTATCTTGAGGAATGCAGCCGCTCGATCGGCATCGATACTTTCTATGACGCTGTCCATATCCGCCACGCCTTCCTGTTCTTTGACCAGTACGCGGAATTCTTCCTCACATTGGCAGGCGCGAACCTCCACTCCCTGATGATCCATGCGATAAACGAATATATCACCAAGCTCGTCGCCCCTGTATATCCCCACTCCGCCTATGAGTTATACTATTACGGCGGAGCGCTTCTGAATGTCTTCTTAAAATGGGAGGCAGACGGCAAAAAAGAGTCCGTAGACGAGATTGTAAAAGTCGTCTGCCACTGCAGCAGTATCAGCTAACCGATTTCCTGCTGCACATTCCTCTTTTGCCGTCTTCTGCATTATCCTTTGTTCTGCATCTCTACCAGACGCTTGCCGCAGTAGATCTCGCGGAGCTTCGGCTTTTCAATCTTTCCTGTGGCATTGCGCGGAACCTCTGCAAAGATATATCTGTGCGGGCGCTTGTAGCGGGGCAGCTTCTTGCAGAACTTCTCTAAGTCCTCCTGAGTACAGGAAGCACCCTCCTTGGTCTCAACGATGGCTGCTGCAATTTCTCCAAGGCGCTTGTCCGGCAGACCGATAACCGCCACATCCTTCACCGCCTCATGAGCGCGCATGAAATCCTCGATCTGAACCGGATACAGATTCTCGCCGCCGCTGATGATCACGTCTTTCTTACGGTCCACAAGGAAGATGAATCCGTCCTCATCCTCCATAGCCATATCGCCGGTATAGAGCCACCCGTCCTTAAGCACCTCGGCAGTCGCCTTCTCGTCATTGTAATAACAGGTCATGACGCCCGGTCCAAAAAGAATCAGCTCACCTACATCTCCCCGCTTCACATCCTGGCCATTCTCATCCACGATCCGGGTCCTCCAGCCGTACCCGGCCTTTCCAATGGCTCCCACTTTATGGATATTGTTGATGCCCAGATGCACAGCACCAGGTCCGATGGACTCGCTCAATCCGTAATTGGTATCATACTTATGGTTCGGGAAATATGCTTTCCACCGCTTGATCAGGCTTGGCGGAACCGGCTGCGCGCCGATATGCATAAGCCGCCACTGGCTGAGTTCGTAATCCTCAAGACGCACATCGCCTCTGTCGAGAGCATCTAAGATATCCTGCGCCCACGGAACAAGGAGCCACACGATGGTACACCTCTCCTTGGATACCGCATCCAGGATCACCTCCGGCGATGTCCCTTTTAAAAGAATGCCTTTGCTGCCCGTCAGAAAGCTTCCAAACCAGTGCATCTTCGCCCCCGTATGGTAAAGCGGCGGGATACATAGGAAAATATCATCCTTCGTCTGCTGATGATGGCTCTGCTCTACCTTGCAGGCATGCATCAGACTTTCATGGTTATGTAAGATTGCTTTCGGGAAACCAGTCGTTCCCGACGAAAAATAGATTGCCGCATCATCGATATCCCGCAGTACGATATCCGGTGACTGGCAGGAGCAGTTCACCGACTGCTGCACGTAACTCTCCGCAAAGGAAGGACATCCGTCCCCCACAAAGAATACCAGCCGGTTCTTTGAGATTGAATCTGCAATCTCCTCCACCCGCCCGATAAACTCCGGCCCGAAGACAAGCACATCCGACTCCGAAAGGTTCAGACAGTACTCAATCTCCTCCGAAGAGTACCGGAAATTAAGGGGAACCGCCAGCGCCCCGGTCTTTAGCACACCAAAATAAATGGGCAGCCACTCCAGGCAGTTCATCAAAAGTATCGCAACCTTATCCCCTTTTTTCACCCCGCGGCTGATCAGAAGATTCGCAAAACGGTTCGCCTTTTCATTGAATACATTCCACGTGATCTCCCTGCGGTAATATGTGGGAGAGGTCGGCTCCATCAGCTCATATTCCTTCCATGTGATCCGCCGGTCCTCCGGCATCTGCGGATTAATCTCCACCAGGCAGATATCTTCCCCGAATTTCCGGCAATTTTCCTCTAAAATCTCTGTAATCGGCATTATACTTTACCCCTTTAACGCTTTTATTTGATAAAGTTCATTCTAACATTTTACGGCCGCTTCGTCAACCAAATTGAACGTTGTATTCCGTTTGTATTCACAGCTCAAAAGCCGCTCATGAATTTTTTTGCGGAAGCAGAAAGATAAACACCAGTGAACTGAGCAGTAAAAGTCCCGGATAAAAAAGATTCGGGATAATGTCGAATGCCGTCACCTCAAAGCCAAGCTCACTGGCCGCCGAGATTGCCACCAGCATCTGCGCACCGTAAGGAATCGCCCCTTGGGAAATACAAGAAAACGTATCCAAAAGAGACGCCGTCTTTCTCGGGCTGACACCGTACTCCTGCGCCATCTCCTTCGCAATGGGGTTCGCCATAACGATGGCGACGGTATTATTGGCCGTCGCAACATCCATGGCACATACCAAAAGTCCCATCCCGAGCTGGCCTCCCCTTTTCCCCTTAAACACACGCCGGATTGCAGAAAGCAGCGCCTCAAAGCCTCCGTATTCCCGGATAAGCGCGCACATCGCTGCCACAAGAACCGCTACCATACATGTCTCAAACATCCCGGATACTCCTGAACCCATATTAGCAAGCAGGTCAGTCGGAACCGTCTGCCCGGTGGCAAGCATGATCAGCGAACCGGACACAATCCCGATAAGCAGCACCACAAATACATTGATCCCTACGATACCGCCGATCAGCACAAGCACGTAAGGGATGATCTGTATCAGATTATAATCCTTCGCCACTGCTCCGCTTAAATCCGTACGCAGAGACAGCACAAGAATCAATACCAGTGTGACGACCGCCGCCGGGAAAGCAATCCCGAAGTTCTCCCGGAACTTATCCTTCATAGCACATCCCTGTCCGTTACACGCCGCAATCGTCGTATCCGAGATAAACGAAAGGTTGTCCCCGAACATCGCTCCACCCATAACAGAGCCGATGCAAAGCGGAAGGCTGAACCCCGAAGCCTGCGCCACAGTCACCGCAATCGGTGTGATCAGCGTGATCGTCCCTACAGAAGTTCCCATCGCCGTAGAAACAAAGCACGCTACCACAAACAATACTGCTACTGCGAATTTCGCCGGAATCAGTGAAAGCATAAAGTAGGCAACACTCTCTGCGCTGCTCCTCCCGACTACCCCGACAAATGATCCCGCCGCTAAAAAAATCAAAAGCATCGTGATAATGTTCTTATCCGCCAGCCCCTGGGCCATGATTCCCAGCTTGTCATCAAACTTTACTTCTCTATTCTGTAAGCACGCCACTAGGATAGCTGCCAGAAAAGCTACCACGATTGGGATGTTGTAGAATCCCATCGGAATCTTCATCACATACTCGAACAAAATACCAAGTCCCAGATACAGGACTAAAAATACGCCGATTGGCAAAAGCGCAATTGGATTACTTTTTTTCATCTCTTTTCCCCCTAAACCTCTGAATTCTCATCTCGAAATGTAACCGATATGCACCCGGACATATACTCCTTTTACTTTACCATGCGCCCAAAAGCAGGGTCAAGAGGAAAATGTCCTGCCGGCAGCCGAATAACCTCACATTTCCCACATATATTTATAAAAACCCAAACCGAGGCATTTATGGCAATTTATACTGTAGCTCCAGAAGACACCGTAGACACCATCGCTGCCGCATACGGCGTCCCCGCAGACTCCATCATCTATGACAATCAGCTTGTCTACCCTTACGCCCTCGCCATCGGCCAGGCGCTCTTTATCGCCGATAGACCCGCACCCTCCGGCAAGCCTTCCATACAGGCAAACGGGTACGCCTACACTTATATCAGCAACTGGGTACTCAACCAGACGCTTCCGTTTCTCTCCGAGCTTTCCATATTCTCTTACGGCTTCACGCTGCAAGGTGACCTTGTGTATCCCCCGAATGACGATAGCTGGATGATCGCCGCTGCATGGCAGGAAGATGCAAGACCTATCCTCACTCTGACGCCCCTCGACGCCTCTGGCCAGTTCAACAACAACCTGATCTCCTCCGTTGTCCGCAATGACGCCTACAAGGAAAACTTGATCCGGCAGCTTCTGTCCATCCTGCGGACAAAAGGATACGCCGGAGTGGACGTGGATTTTGAATACATCTTAGCCGGCGACCGCGACCTTTTCACCGCCTTCGTGCAGGAACTTGCCGACACGCTCCACCCATTCGGCTTTACCGTATCCGTTGCCCTGGCGCCCAAGACATCGGCAGACCAGCCCGGGCTTTTATACGAGGGAAAAGATTACGCTGCTTTAGGCGCTGCCGCCGACTATGTCCTCCTGATGACCTATGAATGGGGCTACAAATACGGTCCCAATATGGCTGTCGCGCCGCTTAATATGGTACGCCGGGTGGTCGATTACGCTGTCACGGAGATTCCGCCCGAAAAAATCCACTTAGGCATCCCCAATTACGGCTATGACTGGCCGCTCCCCTTCACGCGCGGAAAAACTGTCGCCGTCACCATCGGAAATGTAGAAGCCGTGCAGATTGCCATCCAAAATAACGCCGAAATTTATTTTGACGATACCGCAAAGTCCCCCTACTTTAATTATACAAAGGACGGCATCTACCACGAAGTCTGGTTCGAGGATGTAAGGAGTATGCAGGCCAAGTTCGATCTCATCAAAGAATACGGGCTTGGCGGCGCAGGCTACTGGCAGATCATGCGGTGGTGGCGGGCGAACTGGCTCCTTTTGCTGGAAAATTTCCAGGATATCACTTAAGCTGCCCTGCGGCCAAAACCCATATAGATTTTTTAACCCCCGCCATCATAATATTTCCAGGAGAGGGGAATACTAAAGGACAAAACTTCTATGGAGGTGCACGATGGAAAACAATGATACGATCAATCTGCTGAAAGAATGCGACGCCGGAGCAAAGATGGCCGTCGTCTCTATCGACGAGATATTGGAAAAGACAAAGGACACCAGACTTAAGAAAATCCTCGGGGAGAGCAAAGATGCGCATCGGGCTCTTGGCAATGAACTCCACACCCTCCTGATCCAACACGGGAGCGAGTACAAAGAGCCGTCCCCCATGGCAAAAAGTATGTCCTGGTTAAAGACAAATGTCAAAATGGGCCTTGATGAAAGCGACGCAACCGTTGCCGATCTGATCACGGATGGCTGCAGCATGGGCATAAAATCCCTGAATAAATACTTGAACCAGTACGAAAAAGCCAGCAGCACTGCCAAAGGCATGTGTAAAAAACTGATTTCGATCGAAGAAAAATTGAGCAAGGATCTGCGGGAATATTTATAAATAGGGCGAACTATAGTATTCATTGCATTTTCTCTTGACGAATCGCCGGGTCTCCGCTAATATGGTTCAAAACGGACTGTATCCGCGGAGACTCAGATGTTCCATTATGATATGTTTTGCAAGCCCTTCAGGTGCGTCACCGCCAGGCGGGACTTACGCTGCCCGAAGGTAATGGAGCATTTCCGGGAATGCAGCAATGAAAGAAAAAACTTACGCACCGCGCATTCCCCGCCGCTAAATCTCTTTCCCGATCTCCGTGATCCCGTACATCTCCTTAAATTCCCGCAGATCCTTTTCATCCCGGATGAGCATGATATCCGTGAACTTTCCTGTATGTACATCCTTAAACCCGGCCACCTGCTCTCCCGTGCAGATACTGCAGCGAATCACCGGTTTCTGGGTTTCCCTGTCATAGGTCAACTGCTTTTTTTCTTTTTTAAACAGACGGAACATATTACCCCTTCCCTTTCCTTGTCGTCTTTGCCTCATGCACCACGTTCCTGCCATGCTTAAGCTCCCAGTAAAAAATATACTGCTGCAGGATCCCTTCATACCCTTTATATCTTCTCCTGGGGAACCCGCGCCGATAGTGCTTTAAAAGCGCCTGCCGGATGTGCGTGTCAACCGGGAACGCCTGCGTGTGATGAAGCCCCAAGAGACAGATGCAATCCGCCACCTTTTCTCCCACACCGTAGAGCTTCAAAAGCTCGTCCTTGGCCTGTCGGTAAGACATACGGCGGATTTCCTCAAGATCCACTTGTCCACTTGCGATACTCTCTGCCGTACGCACCACATATTTACTTCGGTAGCCCAGATTGCACGCCTTAAGCGCATCCTCCGGAAGGCCTGCCAGTGCCTCCGGCTTTGGAAACGCAAAGTATTCCGCTCCCCGGAAGTTTACCTTCCGCTCCCCGTAGCTCGCACATATATTGCCGATGCATCTTCGTATCCTGACAATATTATTCTGCTGCGAGATGAGAAAGGATGCAATGACCTCCCACAGCTCCTGCCTGAGGATTCTGATCCCGCTTCCGAAGCTGGCCGCGGCATTAAGATAATCGTCCTTCGGATCAATCCCGGACAGATAAACGGAGTAATCTTCTTCCAGATCAAAATACACTTTCCAGAAGCTTTCAAACTCCTCCTCGTCACAGGAAAATACGCACTCGTCTCCATGCTGCTCCACTTCCAGATACCGGCCGGCAGCAATCACACTGTAGGTATCTTCCCCCCTTGGTTCCATACGGAAACATTGCCCGGAATCGCAGATCTGCGGCAGGGTAAAATTGGGTATGGTTCTTTTTGTCATTCTTTCGTCTCTCCATGGTACTGAACACGCTTCGTAAACTGTTTGCCGCGTCCGCCGTTATTGGGATATCAAAATAGGCTTAATCCAGCAGATATCCTGCTTTATACGAACACTCAAGATAGCTGGGGTTCTGGTAATATACATCTGTCTGAAAATCCGATATCTCATCGCTAATAAATGACGCGAAAATATTCATAAGCTCACTGACTTCTTCACCCGGCTTTGCACAATCCTCAACCATAATACTGTACAGACCGCCAATATCCTGAAACCCCGGAATCTGATACTTGCAATCTGTAATCGTATCAAAGTCTCCCTGCTCAATCTGATATTGTTCTATCAATTCATCGCCCACCTGCTCAAAAGAAAGACAGTGATTAGCTTTGGCATCATAGAGCTGTTTTCGGATACCCTCTTCCCTCAACGCTGCAACAATTGCTCCCCGCCTGTTATTTGTCCGACGCGCGATATATTCAATCAAAGAACATACATAGAAAAAATCATTTTTCTTCTTTAAGGTCATAGATAATCTCACTCCTTTCAAATGTCAAACAATCAAGCGCAGATAATGTATGAAAACTGATTTGGTGTGTCGGATATTTGAATTCAGCTAATGCCCAAAATTGTTTTCTCGTTATCCTTTCCGCGAGAAAATCATTCACATAATTCCAAACCGTATCATCTGCCATAGGTCCTTCTACTATATCGTACTTATGCGTTCCGCCTTTTCTGCACCTCGCTATAAAGTCCAGCCATTCATCAGTCATTCCGGCAAATTTTAAAATGGATAAATTGGCGCTCAAATCATAATTATATGAATAAAAATTAACGACCGGCTCTCCTATCCCGCGATTTGCCCATCGCACTGCCTGTTCCAAATTATTTGTACAATAAAATCCCCAGGAAAAGTCTTTCGTATACCTGGTTTTCCTAATCTCCGGAAATTCTATGCTCTTCTTACCTGCATGATAAAGAATCATAAGTTTGCCACCTTTTTCATTTTATATTCATTGTACGTTTTTGTACGGAAAATGTAAAGTATATGAAAAAAGATTTAACACCTGCATATAGTGTCAAATCTTTTTAGACTTTTATTTACTTATCCTTTTTACATTATTTTTAACCTGTCTTCTTCTGTAACGACCCTATAATAATCGAATCAAATACCATACATTTTTAAATCATTCTCAAACTTGGTTTGTATGTAATCTCAAACGGGCTTGGCTTGAATACCATACATTTTTACATCATTCTCAAACAATCGCGTTGAACATCGCAATGCCCAGACGCTTGAATACCATACATTTTTACATCATTCTCAAACAAAACGTCCAGCGTTGAATAATCATATAGGCTTGAATACCATACATTTTTACATCATTCTCAAACCTGAGTATTTAAAGCCACAGGTGTTCCGCGCTTGAATACCATACATTTTTACATCATTCTCAAACTGCATAACGGTTGATGGGCTGTGGATGCCGGCTTGAATACCATACATTTTTACATCATTCTCAAACGGAATCATGAACGGATTAATTCGCGGAGTGGCTTGAATACCATACATTTTTACATCATTCTCAAACCGCTGTAAATAGCTTACCCATTGATACTCTGCTTGAATACCATACATTTTTACATCATTCTCAAACGGAAAGACAATTGATGAAGGTGCATATTTGGCTTGAATACCATACATTTTTACATCATTCTCAAACGTGATTTGTATAATGCCTATCACAATATGGGCTTGAAT
>CANAPP010000007.1 GCA_947363565.1 uncultured Lachnospiraceae bacterium
ATGCCTTGCAAACCTGCATAAATACTGAATGTGTGGAGTTTTGCTCATGGCTATTCTATGGTATTAGAGGAGGTTTTTCTATGAATCCTAAAGCAAAACGATTATGCTGTTATATCTTTCCGGCTGTTGGAAGCCTGTTTGTCACTTATCTGTACAATGTCATGGATGGCATTTTTGTAGGCCGGGGAGTTGGTTCAGCCGCTTTAGGCGCTGTCAATATCGGCATACCTTTCATTACATTTGCAGTGGCCATTGTATCCATATTCCCCATGAGAGACGCCACGGTTATTGCGATCAGAATGGGACGAGGCGACAAGGAAGGTGCAAACCATGCTTTCATGACTGCCCTGTCGCTGACTGTCCTGACAGCAGTGATCCTGACTATTATAGCCCTAAAGTAGGCTAATACGTACTAAAACCCTCTTTTCATTGATCACAACATTCCTCGAACCTTGAAAAAATACCGATTTTACGCTGTTTTTGCTTGGTTTTTATTTGAGTATGTATTATAATAATGACAGATATAAATACATACTCGAATAAAGGAGATTGTTATGCCAGCAAAACCATCAGGTAAGATCAAAACATCACGTGTAAATGTTAAGCAGAAGAACGGTGATATCTATGTTATGGAGCGCCAGACCTTGTATGACCCAGTTAAAAAATATAACAAAGTCGTAAGCAGTAAGCTGGTCGCTAAAATTCCAAAAGGGGAAAAAATTGAGGTGCCTACACGCCCAAAAAGACCAAATGGGAGCAAACTCCCAATAAAACCATAGAAAGTATCTGCTTCCAGAAAACGTGTTGGAATGATGGATATCATAGAACATATAGGATTTATTTCCGGTATTGATGCAGCTATATACGCATCCACAGGTACCGGGACCGCTCAGAAGATCATTTCCCTCGCACGCAGCCAGAAGCACGGTATGGATACAGCAGAGCAAAAGACGGACTGAAAACAGTCAAACTGCTTACGCTGTATTCTATTGAAAGCAGGCAACCAGTCGCATTTACAAAACAGCCGGGCAATCTACCTGATATATCATCAATCGGAAACGCATTAAAACAGCTTTCTGTTCTTGGCATAGAGCATGCCGAAATCGTAACAGATAACGGTTACTACTCAGAGCAGAACCTTTCTGAGATGCTCCAAAAAGGATACGGTTTTGTCACCCTGGCAAAAACAAACATCAAATGGATCCGGCCGGAAATAGAAGCACGTATAGAGGAACTTTCTTCTATACACAGTGTATGTCCGTTTGATTCCACAACCCATGGTGTTACAGTTATGTTAATACATGATTTGACAAGGTGCGCAAGTATGCCAGCCACAAAAGCGGCGCTGAAAAGGGCGCTGTTGAAACATTCAAAAGACGGGTATATCTTCACATTTATTTTAATGCTTCACGGCAGGCGGAAGACCGGATCGCATTTGAAACAGACCTTATGGAATTAAAGAAAATGATAGAAAACGGCATACCTGTAGATGAGCTTTCCAAGAGTGCACAGGAGAAGGTAAAAAAGTATATGTCGATAAGCACTTGGGGAAAGAAGACAACCGTTTGTTTTAAGGACAAGGAATGTCAGGAGGCATACAAATATCATGGTTATTTCATACTGGTCTCCAACCGGGAGAAAGACTGTTTTGAATTCTTAAGGATCTACCGGAAAAGGGAGACCATCGAATCCTACTTTGAAGCGGAAAAACAACATGCGGATGGAAGCCGTATCCGTGTTTGGAGTCCCGATACTTCGCGGGGCAGGATGTTTGTACAATTAGTATCGCTGTGTTATTATGAGTATTTCAGTGAGCAGTTACGTAAGATCAAGACTGCTTTGGGCAAACGGAATAAGGAAGGTATCAGAACAAAAGAGACGGTTAGCCTTGAAGAGAAACTATTGAGCTGGATGGAGAATACACCGGTTTATCTTCAGCTACAATGGTTTGACACTGTGGAAGAGGTAAAGGTATTGTCCGAACTGCGAAACAAACGGTGGAACACGGAGATTACCGCGCGGGATGCTCTATATCTTGAGAAATTGGGGATGTCTACGCACTAAGTTTTTCAGTGCGTATTATACGACTTTTGGGATTATAGGAACTGTTTTTGCACAGCAGATTGTGGATTTAAGCGGTGCCCGCAAATTGGGAGATGAAATGCGCCGAATGTCGGCAGACTATCTTTTTTACTATTCCGCATTTTCGATGCCCATGCTAATGAGCAACTGCCTTTCCGTTTTTGTTCGGAATGATGGTTCTCCTGCTTTATCTTTTATTGGTATGTGTACAGGGGGCAGTATCCAATATTTTCCTTGACTGGCTTTTTATTTTTCCGCTTCAGATGGGTGTGGTTGGAGCGGCGATTGCCTCCGGTCTTGGACAGATTTTTTCACTTCTGGTCCTGCTTTCCCATTTCATCCGTAAACATGGGAATCTCAGGATTCGCCGTTTCTCGTTACAGCCTGTGCTGATTAAAAAAATCTGTAAATGTGGCGCTCCTGAGTCAGTCACACAACTCACTACTCCGGTTACAGCATTATGTTACAATTTAGTTCTTGCCAGTCTGATTGGCGATATCGGGGTATCAACCTACAATGTTCTGAGCTTTATCTACTCTCTGGCAAACGCAATTCTTTCCGGTGTGGCACAGGGATTACAGCCGCTTTGGGGCAACAGTTATGGAAAACAAGATACAAAAGAAATCAATGAATATTTTCACGTTGGCATGGCAGTGAATCTCGTGCTGTCGATTTTGGTTTCTGCCGGTCTGATTTTCTTTGATGAATCGATTATCCACATTCCCGGCTCCTGCCCGAAAGCGATCCCGCCATGCTCCACGTTGGGGCAGGAGATGTTGGCCTCCAGCATGTCTATTTCCTACCCGGACAGCCGTTCCACCACTTCCAGGTAATCCGCCACGGTGCTGCCGCATATGTTCACAATGACCTTCGTGTCAAACTGTCTGAGGAAAGGGAGGTCCCTCTCTATAAAGACGTCTATCCCCGGATTCTGGAGCCCTACCGCGTTTATCATCCCGCTGGCTGTCTCCATAATCCTTGGGGACGGGTTCCCCTCCCACGGGACGCATGAGACGCCTTTTGTGACCACCGCGCCTAGCCGGTTCAAATCCACGAACCCGCTGTATTCCTGCCCGGATCCGAATGTCCCGGATGCGGGCATCACCGGGTTCTTTAACCTGATGCCCGCTATATCCACTGATGTGTTTATCCCGTCCGCCTCCTTCCTGAATCACATGATAGCAACTGGCAGGGGAAAAGAAAAGTACTGTCTTTTTTCGTTTATAGTGCGGAAAATGATACCGGTATCAAAAAGCATAGTACCTTGAACAGATGGGACGGATATAGTATAATGCCGTTAGAAGGAGGGACACCTATGAGCAACATACGGGTAAATCTGTACTACATAGGGGTAATGTCGGCTTAAGTTGACGACATTGCTCCCCTGATACCCAAAATCGACGCTAACCCCATACACACCTCCTAAAAATCCACAAAAGAAAAGCACCCCCGGAGAGATGCCTTCCCATACAGAATCAACCCATAGAAAAACTAAGATTTAAAGCAATCCTCATTTTGTTCCTCTCACAAAATCAGTCAATTGCTTTTATCCCCTGTTCAGACAATTTTTTAAGATTTTCCAGCATATTATTCAATAATTCAGGAGAATGCCCCTCCCATCTGATGACCTCAGCCACAATCTTCAGAGGGCATTTCGACCTATACGATTTTGTTGGATTTCCTGGAAATTTCTTGTCCGTAACATTCGGGTCATCTTCAAAATCACCTGTTGGCTCAACAACATATATCCTTTCCTTACCTTCCCCCTCTGCCAGTTCCGCTCCCCAAATTGCCGCATCCAAAGTCCCTGCAAAGTAAACATATTCGGACTTTCTATCATCATTATAATTCTTTTTCTTTCCTGTAACTATCAACTCACCTATTTTCAGATCTGCTCTTGTTCCATGGAAAAAAGAGCCCCGGCTAAATACTGTTTTTTCGCTCATCTGTTTTCTCCTTAACATTTTTTGTCTATCCGGCTTTACAAAAAGAAATTTATCGGCAAACTACATAACGGTAATGCGGCATATCTACGCCTCTGTAATGCTTTATCCATGTGTCCGTCATTGTCATTCCGTTTCTTATGGCCACATTTTGAGATGCAATATTTGTATCTCTGATAATGGAGCATACCTCCGCTGCATTTAATATTTCAAACGCATACTTTCTACATGCTTTTGCCGCCTCAGCGGCATAACCATTATGCCAATGTGACCGCTCAAAAAGATAACCGATTTCCAGTACCTCATCTTCTTTCCATGGCTGCATGGTAAGCCCGCACTGCCCAATCATTTCATCGGTTTCTTTCAGGATAACTGCCCATAAACCAAATTTCCACTTTTGATAACGGGCAATCTGCCTGTCGAGCCATTCATGGACTTCCTCGTCACTGAATGCCCCCTCATATGCATACATTGTATCTTTATCTTGTAGAATTCTACACAAAGATTCAAAATCAAATTGATTCATCTCACGCAAATATAATCGTTCCGTTTCAAGTATCATATTTACCTCTCCAAATTCAGCGCTTGCCAGCCGAAAAGACAGCCGCTTCCTTCACCCATCCCATCAGCTCATCATCAACCTCACCTGACCCGGAAACCAGGACATGGTGGGTAAAACGTCCAGGGTACGGCTCCACTGCCGCATCTATACGCGGGGACTCCAAACGGTATCCCAGCCCGAAAGTCACCACAATATAAACCTCCGGCCGCTCCTTCGCTTTCCGTACCGGCAGGAAAGAAACAAAAGCAAAATTATGCCTGTTAGAAAAAGCGATCTGCATCTTCTGCACTTTGACCTTCACGCCGTCCACCTCTAAAAAAACTTTTTTCTCAAAAGCCTCATACAAAGGCAATGCCTCCGGCTTCCCGTCAAAAAAATATAACACATCCTGATCCATTCTCTGCACCCTTCCAATACCTTCCAATCTTACGGATGGTTCCCCGTCTCATAACACCACCTGGCAATATCAAAGACCAGTTCCGCCGGAACTGGCCTGCTGTAAGGAATCTGTATTGTCCCCTTACTGGTCTTAAAATCTTTCAAACGTTCAGAAAACTCCCGGACAGCCTCCAGCCCCGGATACAGGCCCACATGGTTTTTAAAACCGGCAAACTGGATGATAATATCCCCGCGCCTCTTCCGGCTGTCCCTCAATGTATTCATCCACCGTCTCCGGTGCTTTCCCGCAGTAATGGCTCTGCTCCTGCCTCTTAAAAGCACGCCCGCATTTCGGACACGTCCACATCTTTATCCCTCCTATCTCATTCCCGTTCTCTGACCGTCACCAGGACCCTGTCCCCCGGCCGCTTCCCTATCCGGGAACGGATATCCTTACGAACGCCGATAATATAGCACACACTCCCGTCAGCATTCTTCACTCCCATATTCACAACACTTCCATCATAGGGCTCCCCGTCAAACGTGGCATGTACCTTCACCCTTCCCCGCCCAAACTCTTTCCTGACATCATAGGGAAAAATGACATAAGCGCCCCCTGTCTCCCCCGCTTCATAAAGCAGGGACTCATACTCATATACTCTGCCGTTCAATACCTGCACCTCATCCAATCTGTTTCACCCAGTATACCAGAAAACCGCCGACATTAAAAGGACAAAATCCCCCTCTCATCATACACGCTCCACGTATTCCCGCCATATACTTTTGCGCTTCACAGCGAAAATCATCTCATTTTCCGCCGGTCCCCGTGGCTCATATAGTACTGTTTTTTATCCTCATACATTCTTAACTCCGCCACCTTTACCACGGAAACTGCATTTTCGCCTGACGCAGTTCCCACAGAAACATGATATCCTGCCTCCTCAACCTTTTCTTTCGCCTCCGCTGCTCTCTCCGACACCTTGTCAAGATCCGTCTCCGCAAATACGAGGAATTCATCACCACCGATACGATAGACATGCTCCCGGTCAAAACATCCGGCCAATACTTTTGCCACTGTCCGCAGCATTTTATCCCCGGCCGCGTGCCCCTGGCTGTTATTCAGTTCATGAAGACCATTCACATCTACGTAAACACAGGACAAACAGGCTGGAACATTCCTTTCGTACTGCGCAAGGATCTGCTCATACGCATTTCTGTTCTTAAGATTCGTAAGAAGATCCGTAGTTGCCATTTTCTCCTTGGCAAGTATTTCCTTCCGTGTGCGTTCGATATCCCACAAGAAATAGGCAATCAGGATAACTGCCTCATACAGTCCGAGCAAGAACAAAACCTTCTCAATATATACCGCTTCCCGAAAAACAACGCTTTCCGGAACTGTCAGCATGACAAACCAGTCATTGATCCCGGCCGGCTCATACGCTGTATACAAA
The DNA here is from genome assembly GCA_947363565.1 of uncultured Lachnospiraceae bacterium. GTDB lineage: Bacteria > Bacillota > Clostridia > Lachnospirales > Lachnospiraceae > MD308. The sequence goes on from CANAPP010000007.1 coordinate 6,417, forward strand.
TACTCCTCAAGGCTTCTGGAAAAATAGGCGGTCATTCCGCCCTTCCCGTTCGCAAAATCCTGAACAATCTGCTCTTTGCTATACCCCTTTTTGATCTTATGCTCTTCTAATGCATCGGATTTTCCCCGCTTATGCAGCGTATCCATAATCAATTCCGTATTTTGGTCATCGACAATAAAAATCTCCGCATTCCCGTCAAAAATGTCTACCTTAAAATAGTCAGACAAAGTCTGCGGTTCTATTACACCGAACAATATGCCTTCTGTCCGCCCTTCTTTCCTGATCGGAATGTTAAAAAACAGGACGGATTTATCCGGCTCAAGATTATCCGGTTCCATATTCGTAATAAAGGCCCGCTTCTTTTTCAGTGCGTTAAAGGTTATCCCATTGACCGGCTCTGACAGCGCTCCTTCCTGAGTAAGAATCCTGTCGTCCGGCAGGATAATGCCAAGCCGTGAGACCATGCCCGCACCCGTGTCGGACTTAAGGATCCGGGCTGTCTGCCCAGAAGTGATGTCCTCTTCCTTTTCTATGATATCCGCAAGCATTTCCAACCGGCTCTGTGCGAACGAAATCTGTAATCGGATATTCCCCTGCACTTCTTTCGTTTCCTGTTCCAAAGTACGAAGGCAGAAATCCACAGTGTAAGACCGTAAAAGCCACAGTACCGCGAAAAATCCAATTCCCAAAAGCACTTTCAGGATTACCGCCGCTATAATATTCCCCTTTTTCAGCTCATTTTTAAGTTCCATTCCTTGTTTCTCCCTGCAGAATTCTGCCTGCAACACCATTATTCTTCATCCGCAGGCTCAATCTGTTTTGCCTGGAAAACATTCTCGTCCGGCTCTGATGCTGTCATGTCCGCAGTAACTATTGCCTTCTGGCCGCTTAAGTCTCCGTCAAGCTGGTTTTCTGCACCATCCTTCATAAATGTCATTACCGCGCCGTCTTCGGTCCGCAGGGTAAAGGTGTTCGCAGTGGCATCCATAATTTTCCCCTCATACCGGGCATCTTTTGCCGCTTCATTGGGATCGGAATCCTGGACTTTCATCACGGTCAGATTATCCGTATCCTCAAGGCTGCCCGCATACGTAACCGTTACTGTATTGCCTGTCTGGATCCCATTGGCATACTCATGCTCTGCATCCGCGATGTCCAAGGTGTATTCCTGATCCTTTCTTGCAACTGTCAGGGTATTCATATTTACCTCTAGTACCGTTCCGGTAAACGTCTGTACCTTCGATCGCTCCGGAACATCCCGGTCTTCCTCTTCCTCCGGCCGCTCTGGGTCGTCCGTCACTACTTCCTCTGACTGTCCGGAACTATCCTGCGCCGGATCTTTCACCGACTCACCAAGTTCCTCTGCAAATACATCTCCTTTTGGCTGCTTTAGCTCTATCTCCTCAGGCCCTTCTTCTTCCACCGGCTGCATCGAAGCTTCCAGCTTTTCAGCCACAGGCTGCGGATCATCTCCCTCCTGCGGGGTTGCCGCCGGCTTTCCGTTTGTCTTTGCCGCCGGCGCGCCCTTTTTCGGTTTTTTGGTAGTCAGATATTCACCGTAAACGTATGCGTCCGCAGATTTATACTGGATACGTGACCATCCGTTTTCGCACACGCCTGTGCGCATTGCGGATTTCCCCTTTGCAAGAGACCCTAAGACTTTTGAGTCTGTGGTATAGGATTCTCTTATATGGACGCCTGCCGTCGTGTACACCTTCTCGTTCACCGCTTTGATCTTCATCTTTTTCTGCTCTTTTTTCACGGTGTTTGGATCGTTATCCGTGATTTTTATCACCGTCACATTCTTTGTATCTTTTCCCTGTATTTCCCCGATATATGTAACAACAACCCAGTTCCCCTCACGGATTCCGTTTTTAAATTCATGCTGGCAATTGTTGGCATTGAACAAAAGCTCCTCGCCGTCATTCTGCCGGATTCTAATGGTATTCTCCGTCAGATCCACAAGAGTACCCACTGCCTGCTTTTCTGTCTGATGCTCATTCTCGCCAAGATCTTCTATACTTGTCACCTTTACCTTTGAGGTGTCGCTATCCCTTAACTTCCCGTCGTAGTAAATGACAAGCTCGTCTCCGGCTCTCATATTTTTTGTATTCACCGATGCGCCTGACACATCGAAGGTATAATCTTCGCCGGCTTCCTCAACGACCAGCGTCCTGCCCTCAAAGCTGACAAGCGTTCCTTCCATCTGCCCTTCGTTTTCTATGATGACTTCCGTCTTCGGCTCATCCTTTTTGCACCCTGTCAGCAAAAGACAACAGGCAAGTGCAATACCTCCCGCAATTACAGCCAGATTTCTGACCATCTTTTTCACGCTTTTCTCCTCCTTTTCTTCCTCGGATTCAACCTGTTCATCCTGCAAACACTCCGGTGCGGCACATATGGATATCTGCTTTACCGGAATAATCGCAAGCTTTACCTGTCCCTTCTTACGCTTTTGGCGGAAATAAGAAACAATACCGGAACAACACTGCTTGAGGCAACAGTAACGATCCGCCCGATATCCGCGTCCCCAAAAAGTGTCAGTACTCCTGATACCACTGCAGCGATCAAGCCAAGCCACCCGAGCTTCACTGCCGCAGACAGGCTGTTTTTCTCCCCCTTTTCCCCTTTAAGCCCGCACCAGCCGCAGCTAAAATTAAACACGGCGGAAACCAAACCAAGGACAGCAGACACTTGCATCGAAATAAGAGCCATCTGCAGTATCGACAGCCCTTTTAACATCTTTCTCATCGTTATCTTCCTCCTCCAGCTTTCGATTGTACGCTCATCGGACAAAGGGTAAAAAGACGCATGCCCCTTTGTCCGCCCAGGATAAAATCATGTTACTTACACTGCGCGTCAGAATGGCCGGCTGCGCGCCTTATCTTTATACACTTTTTTTATCCGGGAGTAAACCTTTTTACTGTATTCGCTATAATTTTACCATTTTCATATTTCAGTGAAGCCGCGTAGTATGTTAATATTAGTGTAGACGCAAAAAGGCATTTCCGATGCCTTTTTCTTATGGAGGCTGTTATGACTATCGCTATTATTGATGATTCTTCTAAGGACATCTCACTTTTATACGAATACATCTGCCGCTACTGCAATGAGCACAAAATCCACGCAACCATAAAGACATTTACCAGCGAGCGGGATTTTCTTGGCGCTTTTAAAACCGAAAAGTATGACCTCGTCTTTCTCGACATTTTTATGCAGGATTTAAGCGGCATACAGGTCGCAAAGGAAGTAAAGAGGCTTAATCCCAGGTGCCAGATCATCTTTTCAACCTCGAGCAAAGAGCATGCGGTCAAGGCTTTCCGCCTTCACGCACTGGATTACCTGTTAAAGCCCTATACTTACGCACAGCTCGAGGATGCCCTTAACTGCTTTGAAAGCGCCGCCGCCAGATTCTCCCATTATATCGAGCTGAAGGAGGGGCGGTTTATGACGCGGATCCTGGTGACAGATATCATGTACGTGGACTACTATAACCACTATATCCAGGTGCACACTCCATCGAAGGTTGTCCGCTCCTACATGTCCTTCGGCGACTTTTCCCCGATGCTGTCCGGATACGGACAGTTTTTGTGGTGCTACCGCAACTGTATGGTCAACATGGACTATGTGGACACCTGGGAGGATAATGATTTCATTCTCAAAAACGGCGAGCGCCTGCCAATCTTTAAATCCCAGAAAAGGGAGATCATCCAGGCCTACGCCAACTATATCTTTGATTACATAAACGGAGGTACAATCTGATGACAACTGCCCACATGATCAATACCCTTTGCTTTATCGTCCCCTGCTTTGCCCTTTTGCTGCTCACCTTCAAAGATCACCTGCGCACCCCCGCCCTCCTGCATATCGCCGGTGCGATCCTTCTGTATCTGATCATTACCTTTTACGGCTCCAGTACGTATCTGTGCTATGCCTTATTTCCGCTGAAATACCTTGTCATCGGGCTGTCTACCATCATTCTCGGCGCAGTCATCTTTGACCTGGCGACGGGATACCGTTTGGGACACGGGATTTTTATCGTCGCCGTCGCCAAATGCTACGCGGAAAATATCACACTCCTTTCCATGTATACCTGCTTTTTGCTGCGGGGACGCCTTCCCTCCTTTGAAACCTTTGATTCCTTTGGGATCACGGCCGTCCTGATCGCCGTCACTTTTCCGCTCATCTACCGATTTTACCGAAGATCACTGCGCCCTGCCCTGGACTATACCGCCTCCTTCTCCATCTGGAACCAGGTATGGATCATCCCCATCTGCAATAATCTGCTCTACAATCTTTTATTCTCCCTGTATATCTCCGGCCCTGATTCTACGCCGGACAGATTCTTTTTCTTTATCCCGCCGCTCTGGGTGCTCCTTACCTTCGCCACCTATATCCTGATCGTGCGGACTGTTGTGGTCATCAGCGAAAATGCTTATCTTTCCGAAAAACTGCATATCCTCGAGACAGTGTCCGCCTCCCAGCGGAAGCAGGCGCAGATCCTCCAGCACCAGATCGAGCAGACTGGCAGGCAGCGCCACGATATGCGCCACCACCTTCTTGTCATGGACACCTATATCAAGACAAAAAACATCAAGGGACTTAACGCCTACATTAAAAATTACCGTTCCTCCCTGACGCCCCCGGCCGATATCTACTGTGAGAACCTGGCCTTAAATTCCCTGATCGGCTATTATAAAGAGCTGTCGGAGAGAAACGGCTGTACCTTCAGCGTATCCGTATCCCTCCCGAAAAGCTCGCTTCTTCCTGATATGGATCTGTGCGCCGTCGTCTCCAACCTTCTGGAAAATGCGGCTGAAGCCTGCGCCCGCATGACCACAGAGAAGCGTTTTATCCGTATGAAAATATCGGCGACCACCAATTCCCTGCTCGCCATCATCGTTGAGAACAGCTACGAAGGAGAGATCTTAAGATCCGGAAATATCTTCATTTCCTCCAAGAAAGAAGGGCGTAAGGGAATCGGCATCTCCTCCGTCCTCAATATCACCGAACAGTATCACGGGATATCCAAGTTCGAATACCAGGACCATGTATTTCAGGTATCCGTCCTTTTAAAGGTTAAATAGACAAAAGTCAAACAGGGAAATGTGCTTGAATTTTGAAAGCGGCAGATGCATAATAATAGAAGAAACAATACATGTTCAGGGAGGATATGATGTGATGGAAAAAGAAGCATTTGCACCTGCATATAAAGAGATATTCCCCTTCTGGGAGCGGATACCGGAGGCGGAAAGGGACTATATCTGCCGGAATTCCTATGCATTTTCTTATCCAAAGGGGAAGAATATCCACGACGGCAGCGAATGCTCTGGGGTGATCGTCGTGCGTTCGGGAAGCATCCGGCTCTATCTTCTGTCAGACGAGGGAAAGGATATCACCCTTTACCGCCTGCACAGCGGGGACATGTGCATGCTGTCCGCCTCCTGCGTACTGGAGGCCATTACCTTCGATGTGTTCCTTGATGTAGAGGAAGACAGCGATTGCTTGGTCATCAGCGGCCCCGCCTTCGCGGCAGCGGCAGACCGCAACCCGGAGATAAAGATCTTTGCCCTGGAGACTGCCCTCGGCCGGTTCTCGGACGTCATGTGGGTGATGCAGCAGATTCTTTTTATGAGTATGGATAAGCGGCTGGCCATCTTCTTGGCCGATGAATCGGCGCGCACCGGCTCTGATATCATCCGGCTGACCCATGGGCAGATTGCCCTTTATATGGGTTCTGCCCGCGAGGTGGTCTCAAGGATGTTAAAATACTTTGCCAATGAGGGGATCGTGGAGGTTTCCCGCGGCGGTATCCATATCCTTGATAAGAAACGGCTCCGCCAATTCACCCGCTGATGTCCGTGATACTCCTCTGCCAGCCCTTTAATCCCTTCTTCTGCCCTCTGCCAGCCCGCCGGAATTTTTATCCGCTGCCGCCGGATTTCTTCTCCTGCCCTTTGGCGATCGACAGATAAAGGCAAAACCAGATGATGCAATGCGCCGCCAGAATAAATATATCTTTGGCAATCTCTGGCTGTCCATCCTTTGCCAGTTCCATCATTCCCTCAAAAGTCGCACTGGACGGTACAAGATAGCAAAGTATAGAGACAACGCCGTCTCCCCCCAGAAGCCAGGCAAGTAACGGCACTGCCATAAAGATGATCAGCATGATCTTGACGCAGGCCACACCGACCATAAGGTTTTCAGAAAATTTCCCGATAAACAGGCCCGCAAGCGCCGCCACAAAAGCAGAAAGGATGATCAGCGCCAGCATAAAAAGCGTCCCCTGAACGGACAGATGAAAACAGATACCGGCGGTAACAACGGAAGACAGACAACCAAAGGCAAAGCCCACAAAGATCTTCTGCAGCATATACTGGCCTCGGGCCATCGGCAATATCTGATTGATAAGATCAACGCCATTTTCCTTTTCCGCGATCATATTCATCGCGTTAAAGGTACATCCCATAAACATTGCAACGATCAGCGTCATGACCGGGAATATATTCTGCAGTCCGGCCATGATATCCGGTCGTTTGTAAACTGTGACTTCCACTGACGCTTCCTCTCCCCGCTCCTCGTATAATACGGGCAGCGTGTCAGCCGTCTGCCGGAATATATCTACCTCATCGCCGGATACCATCGTCCGGATGCCGCTGCCGCAGGCTTCTACACCGATGACATTTGTAGAAGGTTCATTGACCGCGGCAACCAATTCCTCCTGCGTGCCATAGGCGGTCACTGTACCATACCTTTCAAGCCAGCATACCGTCCGGGCCGTCAATTCATTTTCCAATACGCCAAAATGAAACTCTGCCACCGAAGAAAGATCGACCGTCCCGGAAAAGCGCAGTGCCAGCGCGACAATGATCGGCAGCACAAAAGACATCATACAAAACTTATCCTTCCAGACACTTTTAAACTGATAGGCTAATCCCCGCACGATCACCCCTCCTTTCCCATCTCTCTGCGGAATGCTGTCCAGACAGCCGCAAACAATAGGCCAATCCCGCAGGCACAAAGGATATAATACGACGGCCGGATAACCGGCGTCCCAAAGCAGGCTCCCTTAAGTCCCATATAGATCTGATAGAAGGGGTGCCAGTCTATCCAGGCCATTTTCACGGAAGTGTTTGCCGACAGAAATACCGGCACCGATGCAAAAACTGCGATGACAAGGTACGCAAGAGAAAACTGCCGGAAATCAGGTAAAAGCATCGCACAGCCGAAGCCCGTAAGCGCCATGATAATAGACAAGATCCCGGTCTGCACCAACATAGCAGGCAGGATATCCCCCGCACCGTTAATCCCTACGTTAAGCGCAGTCATCAATGCCGCAAAAACCAGATCGGACAGCAAAAAAACGACTAACTTCGCCAGGATAAATAAGCTCCTTTTTAACGGCAGGATCGCATGGACACGGATAACCCCCATCTGCTTTTCTTTAAACAGCACCGATGCGATCCCAAGAAAACCGACAGCGACGATCTCAATAAACAGCAGCTCGCAGCACATCTCCTTTTTCTGCTTCAGCTCTCTTGTATTCGTGCCGACAACCCTGGCACTGTGACGGCTTCCGGATCTTGGATACGGCTGCGCACTGTAACGGCTTCGCAGGACAAGAAGTGACCGCGCGTAGTCCGCCCGATGGCGGTCGACCTTCTCGCTCCCCGCATACATCACAATCTTGGGCGTACTCAAGCTTGCGTCTATCCCTACGCCGTTCGTGTCCGCAGAAAGCGCTGCATCTAATTCCTCACGCGAGGCTACTGCCTTCACTTCCCCCGCCTTCCCGGCCGCCCCGGAAGCCTCCTGCCGCGTTCCTTCAGGGTCATACACGTATACATTGTAAAGCTTATCATTCATAAAGTTGACATAGCCGAAGTTGATGAACAATGTATATATGACCAGCGAACCAAAGGCAATAAAGAAAAATTTCCCGGATAACATCATCCGGATATCTTTTTTAAACAATACACAAAAGAGTTTTTTCATCAAGACAGCCCCCTTCCGGTATACTGGATAAACATATCCTCTAAGGTTGGCTCTTCCGAGTGGATACTGATCACCTCGTCATGGGGAAAGAAAATACCTCTCTCTAATTCCGTAGTTTCCACTGTTTTTTCCCGGCGGCTGCCCTGATACAGATAGGCGATCCGAACACAGCGACTGCTGTTTTTCTCCTTTAATCTTTTCGGCATATCCAGTGCAGCAATATTTCCGTTGGTGATAAATGCCACCCTGTCGCAGAGCAGATCGGCATCCAGCATATTGTGGGTGGTCAAAAACACGGTAGTGCCCTTCTTTCGCTCTTCTTCTATGATCCTTCGGAATAACACAGCGCCGGAAGGGTCAAGCCCGCTGGTCGGCTCATCCAGAAATAATAGCCTGGGATTGCTGATCAGCGTCCGTGCCATACTCACCCGCTGCCGCATACCCTTTGAATAAGAGGCGACCGGTTTTTTCAAAAAATCCGGCTTAAACTCTAACTTTTCCAGGATTTCCCCGATATCCCGAAGCTGCCCCGAAGGATAGAAGGACGAAAAATATCTCAGATTGTCAAGGGCGCTTAGGTTGGCATACAGGTAGGGATATTCAAACAGGACGCCTATCTTCTCGAAAAAATCTGCTGTATGGGCCTTGGAAATCTCCTGCCCGAACAGCGACACATGACCACCGTGCCCCCTTAAAATCCCGGTGAGAATCTTCTGCGTCGTTGATTTTCCGGAGCCATTCGGCCCCAGAAATCCAAAAATCTCCCCATCCTCCACCGTAAAATCCAATCCCTTAAGCGCTTCCTTATCCTTCCCGTAGGAAAAGGTCAGATTCCTAACTTCAATCATTCGTCATTCCCCCATTTTCCGTACTCACCCTCTTTTTTCTCCTGCCGGCGCCTGCCCCACCATTTCATAAATCTAATCTTTAAGGGTATAGAAATCACCAGCACTGCGATGACCATCAACCACCAGTACCATTCCAGGCTTAAAAATGTCATGACTACTCCTCCTTTTTTGGCTTTCGCCCTTTGATAGAATGAATTTAAAAAACCAGGGTGAAGTCTGTGTGAGGCTTATGTGAAATCGCGGTGAAACCAACTGTGCAATCAGGCATGCCCATCCGTCCCGCTGCCGCAAAAAAACGGCTCTGCCCTGTGAGAAAAAGCAGAACCGTTAAGGCCATCTATCCTGTATTATCTGACGATGGGGATGGAAAAATAAAACTCTACGCCGTCCGAATGATTCCTTACGCCGTAGCTTAGCTGCTGCATGGACAGAACCTGCGCCACGATAGCAAGGCCAAGGCCGGAGCCGCTACAGGGAGAAGTGCTGCCGCGGTAGAACTTTTCAAAAATCTTCCCCAGTTCTTCCTCAGGAATCGTACGTCCCTGATCATATAGCGAAAAATGCAGCAGATCATTTTCTTCCCGGAGACATAATTTCATGACGCCGCCCGGCCGCACATTTTTCCTCGCATTGATGATCAGGTTATCCAGCACCTGCTCCATCCTGAGCTTGTCTGTACAGACAAAAACTTTGTGTCCGGGCAGTTCATACTTAAGCTCAAAATCAGCAGCCGGCATATCGATCAGCAGCCGTCCGGCGACCGTCTCTAAAAATTCCACAAAATCAAAACGCGAAAAGGCAAGCCCCGCGGCTCCTGTTTCTAATGCGGACAGATCTAACAGTGCCGTGATCAGATTATTCATCCGCTGGGTTTCCCCTATGATAATCTCCGCGTACCGTTGCTTTCCGGCCTCGTCCTCTTCATCCTGTAAACCTTCTGCGTAAGCACGGATAATCCCCAGCGGAGTTTTCATCTCGTGGGACAGATGATCTACCAGCTGTTTCCGCTCTGCCAGCAGCAGGCGTTTCTGCTCCACATCAGCTTCGAGCTGGCCGTTGGCTTCTTCCAGCTCTTTTAGGGTCTTTTGCAGATTTTCTGCCATGACATTAAGGCTCGCCGCCAGTGTCCCGAACTCATCATGGGCGTCCACTCCGCACGGCGAAGAAAAATCAAGATCAGCCATCTTCCCCGCCGTCTCGACTAATCCGGCAATGGGTACCGAGATAAAGCGGTTCATCAGGAAATCAACCGCAAGGATCAGCCCTGCCACAAACAGCGCCCAGATAGAAAGGGACACATCCGAAGATACCGGAAGTTTCGCCGAAAAGATATAGGAGAGGATCAGGAGCGCGCCGATGGCCTTCGACGCGATAAGGATCTTCTTTTGTATGGAATGGATACCCGGATAGATGCTTCTGCCTTTCATGCTTTCACCTCGAATTTATAACCGGAACGGATAAGTGTTACGATATGCTTTCCCTCGCTCCCCAGCTTCTGTCGGAGCGTCTTGATATGCGTATCTACTGTCCGGGTCGTCCCTTCAAAATCATATCCCCAGATCCTGTTGAGCAGCTGCCCCCGGGAAAAGATCTGTCCCGGGTTCATGAGGAAAAGATAGAGCAGTTCATATTCTTTGTGCGTCAGCGCTATCTCCCGCCCATCCACAAAAACCTTATGGGAAGAAGGTATGATAGAGATCTTGCCTATATTCAACCCATCCGTCTGCCCGTATGAAGCGCGGCGGAACAGCGCATTCACCTTCGCCAGAAGAACCTTCGGGCTGAAAGGTTTTGTCACATAATCATCCGCACCGTACTCGTATCCTTTCAGCTTATCGCACTCTTCACTCTTCACTGTCAATATAATGATCGGCATATTGCTCATCTCCCGCGCCATCCTGCAGACGGAAAAACCATCGATATGGGGGAGCATGATATCTAAGATCAGCAGGTCCATGGGATTATTTTTCAGTATCATCAGCGCGTCCACACCGTCGTCGGCCGTAAAGCAGGTGTGCCCGCCCCGCTGCATGTAAGTGACAATGATATCCTGCATCTTTTTTTCATCTTCCACGATTAGAATCTTAGCCATATTCACATTCTCCGCTCTTTTCCTAGTGTCCGAAATATTTTCCAGTGACAAATATAAACTTTACACCTGAACAATCAGCCTGATAAAACGGGAGAGACTTTTCGGAAACAGGGTACTCTTAAAACCGGGGAGCCAGTGACCTGTACGAGCCACTGACTCCCCGAAACCCTCATAAACACTGCCCTAGAACGGCGTCCCCTCCAGGTCATAAGGCGTCACCTGATATACATAGTAATTGAGCCAATTCGTATATAGGTTATTGGCATGTGCCCGCCAGGTAAGGAGCGGCTTATTCTCCGCGTCATCGTCCGTATAATAATTTTTCGGCATCTCTATGGGCAGCCCTTTGGACAGATCCCGCTTATATTCCCCGTCAAGCGTCACCCGGTCATACTCTGGATGTCCCATCACGAAGATCTGCCGCCCGTCCTCGGCCATGGCAAGGAACAGCCCCGCCTCCTCAGACTCCGCAAGGACTGTCAGCCGCTCCTCCGCCCGGATCTTATCCATAGGAACCTCCGTATGGCGGGAGTGGGGCGCGAGAAACACATCGTCAAACCCTCGGACCAACGGAATCTTCCGGTTCATCACCTTGTGCCGGAACACGCCGAACACCTTTTTATCAAGCTGTACCTTGTCGATCCCATAGTGGTAATATATCCCCGCCTGGGCTCCCCAGCACAGGTGGATGGTCGAAGTCACGTGGGTCTTCGTCCACGCCATGATCTCCTTAAGCTCCTCCCAGTAATCCACCTCCTCGAAAGGCATCTGCTCCACCGGCGCCCCGGTGATGATAAATCCGTCGAACTTACTTTTTTTGATATCCCCGAACTTTTCATAAAATTTATTCAGATGGCTGGTAGGTGTATTCTTCGACACATGGCCGGACACCGTCACAAACGTTACGTCCACCTGGATCGGCGTATTGGAAAGCGAACGCAGGATCTGAAGCTCCGTCTCCTCCTTAAGCGGCATCAAGTTAAGAAGCCCGATCTTAATCGGACGGATGTCCTGATGGGCAGCGCGGTGCTCGTCCATCACAAATATATTCTCACTCTCCAGTATCTCCTTCACTGGCAAATCATTCTGCACACGAATCGGCATAATCCATCCTCCCTCTACTTTTCTCTCTCCACCGAAGCCTTCTTCGCTTCCTCTTCCAGTTCTTCAACGATCTCCTCAACAATCTCTTCCATCACGGCACCGCCCGGCGCACTGCCTTCCCGGAATATCTCCCTGCCGCTCATATACTGCCCGTCATCATCCACATAGCTTACTGGGTCGTACATCTTTGAAGAGGCCGGAAGGTTCTTCCTTTCAAGTTTACTGTTCACGATCAGCTCCGCCACATAGTAAAGCACGGCAAATGTCGGAACGCCCATAACCATCCCCACGAACCCGAACAGCCCGCCGCCAAGCAGGATAGCGACGATGACCCAAAACGCCGACAGCCCCGTAGAGTTGCCGAGGATCTTCGGCCCTAATATATTTCCGTCAAACTGCTGTAACACAAGGATAAAGATGATAAAGTACAGCCCTTTCATCGGATCGCTCAGCATGATCAATATCGTGCTCGGAACCGCCCCGATGTAGGGTCCGAAAAACGGAATCACATTCGTCACGCCCACGATCACACTGATCAGCATGATGTAGGGCATGTCAAGAACCGACAGCCCGCAAAAGCACAGTACCCCGATGATCGCCGAATCAATGATCTTTCCGATGACAAACCCGCCGAATATCTCATTGCTCTTTGTCGTGAAATGCAAGATCATATTCGCCTTGTGGGGCGAAAACAGCGCGTAAACACTCTTCTTGCACTGGGAGGTAAATATCTCCTTGCTGAACAATATATATATAGACACGATCAGCCCGATCACAAAGTCAAACACCGCGCTGATCACATTGATCACACCCACCGTAAGGTTGGACATCAGCTCGTTGGTCTTCGTCAACAGATCCGTGCGCAGCCAGGTCTCTAGCATATGCGTCCCCTCTTCCACCGCCGTCTTCAGAAATGAGCTGGTGGTAGAATCGCTGGTCGCCATCTCATTAAGCTGGTTCACCAGTTCATTAAGCTGCCCCGGCAGCGTGAAGATCATATTGCGGATACTATAGTAAAGTTCCGGGATAAGAAGATTGCACAGCGCAACGATCAGGCAAATCAGCACAAGGACAGCCGTAAGCACCCCCGCCCCCCGGGAGATGCTCTTGGCGCTCTCCTTCTTTTTCATATTCCGCTCTAATACCGGCAAGAGATATTTGTCCACCTTTTTGACGATCGGGTTCAGCAGATAGGCGATCGCACAGCCGTAGATCACCGGCTTTAACACATCGATCACTTTGCTTACCATGGCGGAAAGGTTCGTCAGCCGCAGGAGCGCGAAATAGAACAATATACTCGCCGCCACCACAAGGAATATGGTGATCCCCCTGCCAAACTGCTGGCGGAGCTTAGAAGGCCCCTTGGCGCCGAACTTCGGCCTGGCGCTGTAGTAGGCGTTCTCCCGGCCGTAGTCCCTTTTTTCCCTTTTCCCGTTCTCTAAACCATCCTTTTCTTCTTCCATCACAGTTTCCTCTTCTCTAAAACAGTCAATTGTAATTATACTATCGGAATACCCTTACGTCAACCAAAAAGGAACCCCATTCCGGCGTTCCTTTTACATTTCCCATTCTTATTCTGAAGAAAAATTCAGTTTTTGCACCCGCAGGTAAATGTTGCACATTCGGTCTGCTCACACTGACATGCCTGGCTTCCCTCCACGCTGATCTTTCCGGCGTGGCAGCGGCACTCGTCATTGTACTTGCAGTCTGTCGCCTTGCAGTCGATGCTGCTCGTCGGCGATGCACTGCCCGTCACATTGCTGTAGCTGTCGCCCTTTCGTTCCTCAAAGCTGTCACAGCAGGTCTCTCCTGCGTTATTTGCCTGGCTGCCACCTACGCGGATTCCGTCAAGGTCACAGTAAAAATCTTTGTTATGCAGACAGGTCTGTACGGTACATCTTAATTCCGGCATAACTATACCTCCTTTTTATACTGATCTCGAGGTTATTATGCCCTTTATTTTAAAATTTACCCGTGAAATCTTAATCTTCCTTCGTCACCTCGCGGATAACCCTCGAAGCAATCTCTTCTTTGACCGAAGCGATAAATTCCCCAAGGTCTTTCTGGCCTTCATCTCCTGCAAAACGGCTTCTCACGGCAACTTTCTTTTCTTCTTCCTCCTTCGCCCCGACAACAAGCATATACGGGATCTTGTTCATCTGTGCCTCGCGGATCTTGTAGCCGATCTTCTCGGCCCTCGTATCAATCTCTGCACGGATGCCGGCTTCCTCCAGGGTGTTGAATACCTGCTGCGCATAATCCATATATTTGTCGGAGATCGGAAGCACCTTAACCTGTACCGGAGACAGCCATGTAGGGAACGCGCCTGCAAAGTGCTCGATGAGGATTCCGATAAACCGCTCGATAGAGCCGAAAGCCACGCGGTGGATCATGATCGGACGGTGCTTCTCCCCGTCGGCTCCCGTATATTCAAGGTCAAAGCGCTGGGGCATCTGCATGTCAAGCTGGATCGTCCCGCACTGCCATGTCCTTCCGATAGAGTCCTCCAGATGGAAGTCAATCTTCGGGCCGTAGAACGCACCGTCGCCTTCATTTACCACATAGTCAAGCCCAAGGTCGTCGAGGGCTCCCCGAAGTCCGTCTGTCGCCATCTCCCAGTCCTCGTTGCTTCCCATGCTGTCCTCCGGACGGGTAGATAGCTCCACATGGTATTTGAACCCGAACAGGCTGTACACCTCGTCGATCAGGCCTGCCACGCCCTTGATCTCGTCCCGGATCTGCTCCGGCGTCATAAAGATATGGGCATCATCCTGGGTAAAGCAGCGCACACGCATCAGCCCATGAAGCTGTCCGGATTTCTCATGGCGGTGGACAAGGCCAAGCTCGCCCGCACGGAGCGGAAGATCCTTATAAGAGCGGGGTTCTGACTTGTACACCAGCATACCGCCCGGGCAGTTCATCGGCTTTACCGCATAGTCTTCCTCGTCAATGACCGTTGTATACATATTGTCCTTGTAGTGATCCCAGTGCCCGGAATTCTCCCACAGATGGCGGCTTAAGATGATCGGCGTAGCAATCTCCACATAGCCTTTTTTCTTGTGCAGGTCTCTCCAGTAATCGAGGAGCGTATTCTTAAGCACCATGCCCTTCGGCAGGAAGAACGGGAATCCCGGCCCCTCTTCGCACATCATGAACAGCCCCAATTCCCTGCCCAGTTTTCTGTGGTCGCGCTTCCTCGCCTCCTCCATCATGTGCAGGTACTCGTCAAGCTCCGCCTTTTTCGGGTAAGCCACGCCGTAGATCCTGGTCAGCATCTTGTTCTTTTCGCTGCCTCTCCAGTATGCTCCCGCAAGGCTTGTAAGCTTGAATGCCTTCACCGCCTTCGTGGACATCAGATGCGGGCCTGCGCACAGGTCGGTAAATTCTCCCTGGCTGTAGAAACTGATCTCTTCGCCCTCCGGCAGATCCTCGATAAGCTCTACCTTATAAGGCTCGTCCTTCTCTTTAAAATACGCGATTGCATCTTCCCTTGACTTGGTGAACCGCTCAAGCGGCAGGTTCTCCTTTACAATCTTTTTCATCTCCGCCTCGATCTTTTCCAGGTCCTCTGTGGTAAACGGTGTCTCGCGGTCCAGATCGTAGTAGAAACCATTGGCAATGGAAGGCCCGATGGCAAGCTTCGTCTCCGGGTACAGGCGCTTTATCGCCTGCGCCATGATGTGGGATGCCGTGTGGTTAAATGCCCCTTTTCCGTCCTCCGCATCGAAGGTTAAGATCTCCAGTTCGCAGTCCCTGTTAATCTCCGTACGAAGGTCGACCGTCTCAGCGTCCACCTTCGCCGAAGTCGCCGCTCTTGCCAGTCCCTCGCTGATATCCTTCGCGATATCAAGCACGGACATTGCTCCGTCGTATTCCTTTACCGTTCCGTCTTTTAATGTGATTTTCATTCTTTTTCTTCCTTTCTTTTATATGATTCTCTTTTTTATCCTCTACTGCTTCGCCTTCCTGTAAGTCTCTAACGCCTTCATGAACAGATTATGGATCTGCGGGCACGACTGCTTCAAAGACAGCGGCCTTCCCGTCCGCTCCAGAAAGCAGTGCTTCGTCGTCCCCCGGCAGTGCACCTTCCCGGTCCTGTCGCTCACGATCTCATAGCCGACCGTAAGCTTGATGCCGTTATACTCCTTCACCCAGGTCTCGATCTGCACCGCGTCGCCGAAATGCAGCATCCGCAGATAACTGGCCTCCGCCGAGAGCACCGGGCTTATGATCCCCTGCTCCTCCATCTTATCATATCCAAGCCCCATCTGCTCCATATAGTCAATCCTTGCTTCCTCAAACCACCGGATATAATTCGAATGATGGACAATCCCCATCTGGTCTGTCTCATAGTAAAATACCTTCCGCCTGTACATCATCATCACCTCCAATGCTTTATCCGATACTTAATCTGACCCTCGCGGCAGTCGCCAGATGTACAGGTAAACATGCCCGTCTGGCTCGCTGCCCGCAGGAATAAAAGAATCCCTTACAGCACAATCAACTGTAAGGGACGAGTCATCTTATCTCGCGGTTCCACCCTGCTTGAACCGGCAATGATTGCCGGAACCACTTCATTTATGACGGTAACGGAATCACCGGGCTGTTTTTCAGCCGCTCAGAGGTGGTCTTCGGAAGGTTCTGAAATAAGAGGCTTGCAGCCTGACATGGCCTCTCTCTCTGGGATTCCTTTCCCATCCTACTCTTCTCTTCAACGCTTTAACTATTTCTCTAACATTATATCACTGAATCTCATTTTGTCAACAAAGAGATTGGCTCTGCGGCCTACTTTCCGCAGCACTTTTTATACTTCTTGCCGGAACCGCACGGACACGGGTCGTTGCGGCCAATCTTTTTCTCCTTGCGGATAGTCGTAGATTCCTTCTGCTCCTTATAGAGCCGCTTAAGCTCTTCCTCAGAAAAAATCTCCTTCCACTGGGGCAGGTTATAAAGCCAGTCCGCCTTCGCAGCCACCATATTCTTATAAAGCTTCGCCTTGTCAAAGGCAAGGCTCACCTCTGTATCCTCATCCATTGTCTCAATGGGGTTCTCCTCTTTAAGGCTCTCGTTGATGCCGTCTAAGAAGCCCACCATCGTCATGACCTCCTGCCCGTACTTTTCGGCAAGCCCTTTCACCGTCCCCTTCACTTCCTCGTCAGGATTCTCAAGAAGCTGCTCGTAGATCTCCTTCTCAATCTGGAAATAGCTCCCCCAGAACCGCTGAAGCTGCCCTCTGTCAGCGCTCTCATCGTATGCGATATCTCTCCATTGTTCTAATAATGTACGGCTCATATTCCTATACTCCTTTGTGTTATATTTGCTTTTTTATTCTATTTCGCTTATAATGGTTACCACGTACCCCATTAGTATACTAAAATCCAACTTAGATGTAAAGGAGGATTCTCATGAAAAAAACAAAACGGATCCTGGCACTTGCCGGCGCCGCCCTTCTCTTTGCCCTGTACGCAGCCACCCTTGTGCTGGCGCTCATCGGCTCTGAACATGCCCTGACGCTCCTTAAGGCCGCTATCGTCTGCACCATCATCGTCCCTGTCTTTCTCTATGGATACATCCTCGTCTACCGTGTCCTGAAAAGAGAAGACCCGGACGGCAGATGACCTTTTTGCGGCCCGCGCCTGAAAAGAGCAGGCCCTAAAAAGCTTCCGGCCTGCTCTTTCTATATTCAGTTCTTATGTATGATCACATATTCAGTTCCGCAAAAATCCACTGCCGGTTCTCCGGTAGGATAAGCCCCTGTCTTCCCGCAGGGTTCTCCTGCCTGATATTCTTCCTTCTGACAAGGTATTCCTCTATCGACAGGTTCTCCTGACCGCCGTTTTCTTTCTTCTGCCACATCATCTGCATACCTCCAATCTTTATACTCCGCTTCTATCAGTATATGAGCCTCCTTTGAAAACTATGACTCTTTTCTGATCACAATACCAGTATAGATTACAAATATGGCGATAATGTGTCGCAATTCTGAAATCAGGCTAAAGAATTTCTTAAGTAACATTTATCTTTCCCGGTAAATGATATCCTCTCTTCCCGGCCCGTTGGAAACCATGGTGATCGGATAGCCAATATGCTCTTCCACGAACTCTATATACTTCCGGCAGTTCTCCGGAAGCTTCTCATATTCCTTAATGCCGCTGATATCGCACTTCCAGCCCGGCAGCGTCTCAAGCACCGGCTTTGCCTTCTCAAGCAGATGGGTCGGCGGAAATTCCGTCGTCACCTTCCCGTCGATCTCATAGCCTGTGCAGACCGGGATCTCATCCAGATATCCCAACACATCGAGTACGGTAAACGCCACATCCGTAGTTCCCTGCATCCTGCACCCGTACTTCGATGCCACGCAGTCAAACCAGCCCATGCGTCTCGGGCGCCCGGTTGTCGCGCCGAACTCGCCGCCGTCTCCTCCCCGGCGCCTAAGCTCATCCGCCTCCCCGCCGAAGATCTCGCTGACAAACGCGCCTGCGCCGACAGCGCTTGAATATGCCTTGCACACGGTGATGATCTTCCTGATCTCATAGGGCGGGATACCTGCGCCCACCGCGCCGTAGCCGGCCAACGTAGAGGAAGAGGTGACCATCGGGTAGATACCGTGGTCAGGATCCTTAAGGGAGCCGAGCTGCCCTTCCAACAGGATATTCTTCCCGCTCTTTACCGCTTCATGGAGGAACAGGGCGGTATCACACACAAACGGCTCAACCATCCGCTTATATTCCTGAAGCTCTTTATATAGATCATCCGGATGAATCAATGGCTTATGGTAGAGGTGCTTAAGCAGGACATTCTTCTGCTCTGCCACCCGCACAACCTTTTCCTTCAGCAGTTCATCGTCGAACAGCTCACTGACCTGGAAGCCGATTTTGGCATATTTGTCTGAATAAAACGGTGCGATCCCTGACTTGGTGGAGCCAAAAGACTTACCGCCTAACCGCTCCTCCTCATATGCATCAAAATTCTTGTGATAGGACATCACCATCTGCGCCCGGTCAGATACAAGGATCTTCGGCTGCGGCACGCCCCTGTCCACAATAGACTGCACCTCGCCAAATAATACCGGGATATCCAGCGCAACACCGTTCCCGATAATGCTGGTCGTGTGATCGTAGAATACTCCTGACGGCAGGGTGTGCAGCGCGAACTTGCCGTAATTATTGATGATCGTGTGCCCCGCATTGGCACCGCCCTGAAAACGCACGATAATATCGGCTTCCTGTGCAAGCATATCCGTAATCTTGCCCTTGCCTTCATCGCCCCAGTTCGCTCCTACTACTGCTTTTACCATATGAATTCCTCCTGTGTGTCAAATCATTGACCTTCAAATTAGCAGTTCCGTTGATACTACCTTATGCATTATACTATATTTTCCTATATCTGTAAACTGTTTTACATCAATGGTGCGACAAGCCGGAGCACCTGCCCGACAACTTTCGTGAGCATCGTCCGTTTCTTCACCTCCATAAGCGTCACCTTATGGCAGTGCCTGAGCGTCTGCTGGAAATCCCGCTCGATCTTATCGATCTCCGAATTATTATAGATAAACACCCCACACTCAAAATGCAAGTACAGACTCCGGTAATCCAAGTTGATCGTCCCCACCGTCGCCGTATCGTCGTCGCTGACGAACACCTTCGCATGGACAAAGCCCGGCGTGTACTCATAGATCTGCACGCCGCTCTCGATAAGTTCCTGGTAATACGTCTGGGCCACCACGAAAGCGTACCATTTATCCGGGATATGGGGCATGATGACCGCCACCTCGATCCCACTCTTCGCAACTCTCGTCAGCGTCGTGATCATCTCATTGTCAAGGATCAGGTAGGGCGTCATGATATGCACATATTTTTTCGCATGGTTTAAGATGTGGAAGTAGACCTCCTCGCCAACGTTCTCATTGTCAAAGGGGCTGTCCGCGTAGGGGATCACATAACCGTACTCCCGCTTGAGTTCCTTCCTTCCCGGCGTCAGATAGCGCTTATAGTTCTCTGCCTTTCTCTCCGTCACATTCCACATCTCAAGAAACATCATGGTAAAGCTCTGCACCGCATCACCTTTGAGCATGACCGCCGTGTCCTTCCAGTGGCCAAAGCGCACCTTCTTGTTGATATACTCATCCGCCAGGTTCACCCCGCCGGTAAATGCCACTTTCCCGTCGATCACGCAGATCTTCCGGTGGTCGCGGTTATTCTGGGTGGTGGAAAGAAAGGGCTTCACCGCATTGGCCATCTTGCACTTGATCCCGAACTTTTTAAGGCGCTCCGGATAACCGTAAGGAAGAAGGCTGATGGCGCACATGCCGTCGTACATGAACCGAACCTCCACGCCCTCTTTTGCCTTCTGCTTTAGCACATCCAGAATCGTATCCCACATATACCCTTCATCCACGATAAAATACTCCATGAAGATAAACTTTTTCGCCTTCTTAAGCTCGTGCACCATATATTTGAACTTGTGCTCCCCCAGCGGAAAATACTTCACCGACGTGTTCCGGTAAGTAGGAAATCCCAGCCGTTTGGACAGAAAATAAGAAAGATGCGCATTGGCCGACTTGCTGGCCCAGATGGCATCCACCACATCCTGATCCTGCTGCATATAAGGCACCGTCTCAAGCTTTAACTCCGTAAGGCGCTGCTGCAGAAAGGATGTCCCCACCTGCATCTCCACATAGACATAGAACATCGTCCCGACAATCGGAAACGCAAGTACGCACAAGATCCACGTAATCTTAAACGCCGGATTCCCCTTCCGGTTGATAATATAAATGATCACTGCCACCCGCAGGATGGTGAACACTCCGTATATGTAAAATGTATACTCCCGCAGATGAAAGGTAGTGAAAACAAATACTCCAAATTGTATCAGTACAAGGATGAGAAATATCCCTGCACGGCTGAATATAATACGGAACAATCCCCGCTTTGCGCTTCCCGGCGCTTCTCTTCTGTTCATCTGATCCCTCCTTTTTCACTTGAACCTTCAGGAACAGCACTACCAGTTTAACATAAATTTTTAAAAATATCACCTTCCCCTTTATTTTTTTCCAAAAAAGTATTACAATAACACTATTAAGCTGTAAATGAGCGAAAGGAGATTTATAATATGAAAAAAGTGATCAAACAGTTATTGTGTCTGGCTTCTATCGCCAGCGTCGTTGCAGGTGCCGTATACTTTTTCAAGAAAAAGAGCGACGAGGAAGGCGATGAGTTCGATGAAGACTTCGATGATGAAGACTTCGATCTGGACAATGATCTGAAATCCGTATCCGACCGCGAATATGTATCCCTTAATACAGGAGCACAGGCAGCGGAGAAGGCAGAAGAGACAGCCAAAGAGGCTAAAGAAAAGGTCAAAGATACCATCGAGGATGCTGCCGGCACTGTAGCCGACGAGGCAGAAAAAGCGGCGGAAAAGGCAGAGGAAGTGATTGAGGATGTCGCTGATACTGCCAAAAAAAAGGCCAGTGATGTTACAGAGGAAGCGAAAGATGCGGCCGGCGCTGCCAAGGAGAAAGCGGCGGAAGCGGTGAAGAACGCTGCCGATAAGGCTGAGGATATCGCCGACGCTGTGGAAGAAAAGACGAAAAAGACCCTTAAGGCGCTTAAGGGCAAGGCGGAAGCGGTAAAAGAGAAGGTCAGAGGGGTTACGGAAGAGTAAACGATGGCAAAAAGAGAACATTCCCATAGAGAACGCAGGGGTTTTTACCCTTCGTATCCTCCCGCGGGAATGTTCTTTTTCTCTGTCAATTTCTTTCTACCTTTTTTACCAATACCCCGGCCAGTATATTCTCCAGCACAAGCTGCACCGCCAGATAACCTGCGATGATTACACACCACCACTTCACATAGAACGCCTGCCGCCCGTAAGACATGTCCCCAAGCCTTGTGGCGACGCACAGGTAGGTAATCCCGTAGATGAGACCGGCAGCCAAAGATACATGCAGCAGGCTTTTCAGTTCTTTCCCGATCCCTCTTTTCTCGTCCTTTTTCCTCATGCCCATGCAGACCAGATGCTCGTATTTTTTCCGGTACTGCGAAATGTCCGCAAAGACCTTCAGCCCGACGATAAACAGCCCGCTTACGCAGAATGCCGCGATGATAAACCCTTTGCTGATAATGTTAAACAGATTCCTGAGGAAATCTGCCGCTAATATCCGGTCAACATCATACAGGACATTCTGCGCATAGCCCGCGTGCTCGTCCTTGATCCCGCTGCTGTCCACGTACTGTTTTAACTCCTCCCCGGCCCTCTCTCTTCCTTCCTTCGGTATATTGAGCAGGAATATCTCGTTCGGCTCGTCCCCCTCGCTTAGTATCTTTTCCCGCTCTTTTTCAAAGCGCTTATCCGAAAGCACCACCGTGTTTTCATGATAATTGTCCATGGAAATCTTCCCCCACACCGTTCCTCTTTCCATATCTTTGATCCGATACCGGTTATACAGTTTCTCGAATTCCCCGGAGCCTGCCGCAACATGATAAAGCTCGTCCCGGTATTTTCCCGTGTGGACGCCCTGGAAAATCAGCTCATAGTCGTGTCTGTCCATGATCTGTCCGCCCTCATCGGCTGTCTGCTCGATGACCAGGTACATCTCATCGTCCGCTAACCGGACAGAATGCCCTGTTATCTCCTCATAGGCGCTGGCCGGTATCCCGATATGCTCGCTGCCCGCGAACGCCGCAAGGCGGATCATTGGATAAGACCGGTATTCCCCGCTCTCTTTCTGCGCAAACCTCTCGGCATAACCTTTATCCTTCTCCTGCCCGAGCCACACATAATCATAAGGATACGGGCTCCGATCTTTTTCCAAGGGCAGATTTTCGATGATCGAGCAGGTCATATAACCCATAATGAGAAAATGGATGATAAACACCATGGCGATAAAGATGATATTGCTGTGATAACGGTAATAAAACTGATTGATCTGCAGCACACGCCTATAGTAAAAATTTTTCGTCCGTTTCACCGCTTCCAGAACGAAGCTTGCGCCAAAACTTAAGAGCAAAAATCCCGACACCGTCCATTGGATGACCGCATACATGATCCCCGCATCTGTCGTATAAAACTGGCGGATAGCATACAGATAAAGCACGCTCCCTAATACCACCATGACAAGCCACCATCTGCTGACCGGCCGGAATTCCCGCTTCTCCTCCTCGTTGAGAAGATCCGACAGATCCCGCTGCCCCAGGTTTACCATCAGGATAAAGAGCGCTGCCGCCATCACCGCCAGACTTACCGCCAGTGTGATCCCGTAGGTCCTGATCTTCACGGAATAGGTAATCTCATAGGCGGCATCAACATGTTTTAAGATCTCCTGGCACCCCATAACAAGCCCTTTCCCCAAAAGCAGCCCCACGCACACCGAACAAAGCCAGCCGATACTGTACTCTGCAAGCATCATCCAGCGCAAACATTTCTTATGCATCCCCAGAGTGATGAACATGCTGTAATCTTTTATCCTAGACTTCATATAATATTTCATGGAAAAAAACATGAGCAGGACCGTAACCAGCAGCATGATTGCGCCTGCGATCTTAAACTCGTAATCCAAAAGATAAAGGACCATCTCATCCCGGATGCCCAAAGCCAGACATTCCCGCAGCGCAAGAAGCGAGAAGAAAAGGGCAGCCGCCATCATCTCACTGACAAAAAACAGCAGATAACTCTTTATATTCGCCCGAAAATTTTTTATGACCACTTTTGTTAACATTTCGCCCCTCCTATACTTTTCTCTGATTTACGGCTAAATACCCGGAAGGCTCCCGGTTTGCCTCCGGCAGCCCGCCAAGAACCGTTTTTATCCCCAGCACTCCGCAAGGATCCCTGCCGCATCCTTTATCTGCTCCTCCGCAAGATTGGCGTACCCCAAAAGTACTGTCGGCCGGGCAGCCGGGTCTTTTAAGATCCGGTAGTCCGACAGCCCGTACACTTTTATTCCTCTCTCCTTTGCCCGTAAAATAAGCTCTTCCTCTGTCTTTCCATTTTCAAAGGCCAGAAGGAGATGGACCCCCGCGTGCTCCCCAAAGACGCGGCAGATGCCGGAAAGGGGGCGCAGCGCGTCAATCAGCGTATCGTGGCGGTTCTTGTACAACGCACGCATCTTATTGAGATGCCGTTCATAATATCCGTCCTCTAAAAATCTCTGGACGATCATCTGATCCACTTTGGACACCGTGGAATTGACGAACCGGTGACGTTCCTGATAGATACGGAGCAATGGATTCGGCAGTACCATGTAGCTTAGCCGGATAGCCGGCGCGATGGACTTCGAAAATGTTCCAAGATAGATCACCTTTTCCATCCTGTCATAGCCCTGGAGGGCAGGGATCGGTTTTCCCTTATAGCGGAACTCACTGTCATAATCATCCTCCACGATATAGCGCCCATCCTTTTCACCCGCCCACTTAAGCAGCTCAAGCCGGCGCTTCATGGGCATGACGATCCCGGTGGGGTACTGATGGGAAGGGGTCACATAGGCGATATCCGCGTCTGTTCCGGAAAGCCTTGTAACTTCCATACCGCTTTTATCCATAGTCACCGGAACTGTCTCATAAGAGAGACTCTGCGCCAGACGATACGCCTGCTTATAGGTGGGATCTTCAAAGGCAATCTTGTGGTCCGTCCCAAGGATCATCGAAAGAAGCATAAACAGATAATCGCTTCCGGCTCCGATGATGACCTGCCCCGGCGTACAGTTCACCCCTCTCGCCTGATAGAGATAATTACATACGGCGTTCCGGAAACCATACTCTCCCCTGGAATCCCCGGAGCGGAAAAGTTCAGTCCTATCGTCCATCAGGATATCTCTGGAAAGCTTCCGCCAGACATTGTAGGGAAAGCCGGTCAAGTCCACGCCGTTTGGCGTAAAATCATATCTGTACGCTTTTCCGTCCGCCTTCTCCTTCTCCTCCTTTGCCTTAGCGGGCCTCAGGTGATAAAGCTCCTCAATCTGCGCCGCAAAAAATCCACGGCAGGGCACGGACTCGATAAATCCCTCCGACAAAAGCTGCTCATAGGCAAGAGCCGCAGTGCTGCGGCTCACTTCCAGGTGCTTCGCAAGGGCTCTCGTGGAGGGAAGCTTTTCTCCGCAGGCAATCCTTCCGCTCTGGATATCATGCTTGATAAAGCTGTAAATCTGCTCATAAAGAGGCGTCTTTTTATCTGTCCTAAGGTTCATCGTAAGCTCGTACATCATACACCTCCATCATCTTTTCCGCCGCTGCGATCCTCCGAAAACAGAAGGATGCAAGGAACACGCCGCCCCTTGCATCCCAATATCCTCCTGAACCTCTCGGTCTATCTGCTCTCTTACGCCCCTTCGCATCGCCTGACACTGCCTGGGGCGCATCTGTCCTTCTGGCTTACTTCGGTAGCTTAAAGGAGCTCTTCAAAGACACGATCCGGTTAAACACCAGGTTCTCCGGCGTCGAATCTTTAGAATCAATGCAGAAATACCCGTTCCGCACAAACTGGAAACTGTCATGCCCCTTAGCACCATCAAAGCTGTCCTCCACATAGCAGTTTTTCCGGATTTCAAGAGAATTGGGATTCAGGTTCAGAGAGCCGTCCTCTTTATTGTAGACGCCCTTCTCCTCGTCCACCAGATTCTCATAGAGCCTTACCTCCGCCTTCTTTGCGTAAGGAGCAGCTACCCAGTGGATGGTGCCTTTTACTTTCCGTCCTGTAAATCCCGTGCCGCACTTCGTTTCCGGGTCATAGGTACAGTGAACGGCAGTCACCTTGCCGTTTTCATCCGTCTCATAGCTTTCGCATTTTACAAAATATGCGTTCATAAGCCGCACTTCATTGCCCGGGAACAGCCGGAAATACTTCTTCGGAGGCTCGATCATAAAGTCTTCCCGCTCAATGTAAAGCTCCCGGCAAAATGGCAGCTTACGCTTTCCAAGCTCCGGATTCTCAAGGTTGTTGTCCGCCTCCAGATACTCTGTCTCGCCTTCCGGATAATTGTCTATAATAAGTTTCACCGGGTCAAGTACCGCCATCATGCGCGGCTTTTTCAGTTTTAAATCTTCGCGGATGCAGTACTCAAGCATAGCATAGTCCACAGAACTCTGGCTCTTTGACACTCCGCACAGCTCCACGAACATCCGCAGCGACTCCGGCGTAAAGCCTCTTCTCCTGAGGGCGGCGATGGACACAAGGCGCGGGTCGTCCCACCCGTCCACAATGCCGTCCTGCACCAGTTTTTTGATGTATCTCTTGCCTGTCACTACATTGGTGAGGTAAAGCTTTGCAAACTCAATCTGGCGGGGAGCCGGGTCAAATCCGCACTCCTTTACCACCCAGTCGTAGAGCGGCCTGTGGTCCTCAAACTCAAGCGTACAGATAGAATGCGTAATCTTCTCTACCGCATCCTCAATCGGATGTGCAAAGTCGTACATCGGATAGATGCACCACTTATCCCCTGTATTGTGGTGAGACATCCGCGCCACCCTGTAGATGACCGGGTCGCGCATATTGATATTCGGGGATGCCATGTCAATCTTTGCCCGCAGCACTTTCTCCCCGTCCTTATACTCCCCGTTCTTCATCGCCTCGAAAAGCGCAAGATTCTCCTCTGCGGAACGGTTCCTGTAAGGGCTGTCCTTCCCCGGCTCCGTGAGCGTTCCCCGGTACTCCCTGATCTCGTCGGCAGTCAGGTCGCACACATAAGCCTTTCCTTTCTTAATCAGTTTTACGGCGCACTCGTACATCACGTCAAAATAATCCGACGCATAGTACAGATGGTCTTTAAAGTCTGCGCCCAGCCATTCCACATCCTCCTTGATGGACTCCACATACTCCATGTCCTCTTTCGTCGGGTTCGTATCGTCAAACCGCAGATGGAATATTCCGTTATATTTCTTCGCAAGCCCGGAATTCAAGATAATAGACTTGGCATGTCCGATGTGCAGATACCCGTTCGGCTCGGGCGGAAACCTGGTGCATACCCCGCTGTAAACCCCTTCTTTCAGATCCTTATCTATCTCCTGCTCAATAAAATTTTTGGAAACTGTCTCTTCTCCCATATTTCTCCTCCTTCATCTTACCATGCGTCCATCTTATCATAATTTATATATGCAGACAAGGCAAAATCCAACGAACTGATCAGTCTCTCTTTCCGCCCGTATACCGCGTGGCAATCTCTATGACCAGAAAGCCGAACGCGATTGCAAGGCACGTCTGCACAAGCGCTATCGTCTGCCGGAATGCCAGATCGTAATCTGCCTGCACGAACCCATGCATCATGTAAAACAGCGTAGCCCCGGGTATCACCGGCATGATAGACGTCGTAAGGAAAATCGTCGCCGGCGCACGGTGGACTCTGGACATGATATACGCATAAGCCGCCACAAAGGTCGCCGCCGCCATGACCGCCGCAAAATCATTTCCCGAAAGCTCCTGCACAAGAAGGTAACAGGCACAGTTGACTGTTCCGCCGATTCCTGCGGAAACAGACTGCCTGACCGCTGCCTGGAACATAAGGGCAAACCCCATGCTGGCTATGCCGCAGGAAATGAGCTGCACCGCGATGCTGGGCGCAATGTACATCCCATACATCTTCCCCTCAAAAAGCATCATGGCTAGCCCTGTCCCGCAGGCGATGGCGACAGCCCCTAAAAACGAATTGACGACATTCAGAAGGCCGGATAAAAACGCCTTGTTCAGCACATCCCGGATGCCGTTGGCAACGCCAAGCCCGCTGATAAGCACCATATTAAGCCCCAGCACAATCCTGTCCGGATGGTTTCCAATCCCTGCCCCTCCGGCTATATATACGGCGGCAGACGACAGAAACGCAAGGACAAGATTATAGACCACAAGGCTGTAGCCCTTTCTGTCAAGGACGTTTCCCATATATACGATAAACACCGCGCAGATGCATGTTCCCACAACAGAATCCACCGCGTCGCATCCAAAATAAACGCCGAAACCGATGCCCCCCATAATGGCGGACATATACTTTAAATACAGCGGCTGCGGTTTCCGGTCCATCACCTCCGCATATTTTTCCCTGATTTCTTCCAGAGACGGTTTGTTTTTACAGATGTACCGCGAAAGATTATTAAGGTAATCTAACCGGTCATAATTAAGCCCTATCTTATGCACCCTCCGGATTTGAGTGATGAAAGAGCCGTTCTTTGGCTTGATGGTCGCCTGTATGTCGCTCTGGATGGCAAAAATACTGCACTGCTCCAGGTCATAGCTCTCAAGCATCCGGTACATGCTGTCCTCGGCGCGGTCTGTCTCCGCACCGCTCTTGATCATCTCTTTCCCGATATTCAGCACTTCATTCAATAAGGATTCATAGTCCATCCCGCACCTCCTTCCTTCGCAGCTTCCGGTTCATTTCCCCGGCCGGCTTCTTCTCTCCCGCTCCCGGCGCATCAAACGGCCGGGTATCCCCGCAGCGCAGCCCTGCGCTACCGGATCAGCCCCTGCACGATAATAACCGCGATCAGCACCGGCAACACAAACTGAAAATACGGCTTGAGCACTCGGGAGAACTTAAGTCCTTCCCCCTGGTTACACTCTTCATAATATTTCTCAAAGCCCCAGCCAAACCTGGTCACACAGAACAACAGATATACTAACGAACCGATCGGCAAAAGCAGATTGCTGACGATAAAATCCTCACTGTCCAATACATCCCGCCCTCCGATAAGCCGCAGGCTGCTCCATACGTTGTAACCCAGCACACATGGAAGACTTGCGATCAGTACGATGACTCCGTTGATAAGTACTGCCCTCTTCCGGCTGGTCCCGAACATATCCACCGCGAAAGAGATGATATTTTCAAATACAGCCATAACCGTCGAAAAACTTGCAAAAGTCATAAACAAGAAGAAGAGCGCGCCCCACACGCGTCCTCCCGCCATATTCACGAATACATTCGGCAGCGTCACAAAGATAAGCGACGGGCCTGCGTCCGGCTGCACCCCATAGGAGAAGCAGGCAGGAAAGATGATAAGTCCCGACATGATCGCCACAAAAGTATCTAACCCGCAGATTCTAAGCGCCTCCCCGGGCAGCGTGTGATCCTTTGTCATATAGCTTCCGAAGATCTCCATCGCCGCGATTCCAAGACTCAAGGTGAAAAACGACTGATTCATGGCCTCTGTGATGACATTCGTAATCCCGACGCTCTTTACTTTTTCGATACTCGGCACAAGATAGAAAGAAACACCTTCTGCTGCCCCGGAAAGAAGCAGACTGTGGGCTGCCAGTACAAGGATCAGCAAAAGGAGCGCCGCCATCATAAATTTGCTGATCTTCTCAAGCCCATTCTGCAAGCCTCTGGAACAGACAAAAAATCCCAAAATAACCGTAAGCCCCATCCAGACACCCATCTCCGACGGTGAGGACAAAAGTTCTGAAAATACTGCTCCCACTTCCTCCGCGCCCATGGCCGGCTTAAATGTCCCCGCTGCAAATTTAAAAAAGTAGCTGACCATCCACCCGGAGACAGTCGTGTAATACATCATTAGCATATAACATCCAAAGATGCAGAACCACCCGTGGATATGCCACTTGCTCCCCGGCTTTTCAAGCGCCTGATAACCAAGCACCGCACTTTTTCTGCTGGCACGTCCCACCGCCAGCTCCATGGTGAGCACCGGCATTCCCATAGCAACCAGGAATAACAAATACAAAAGTACAAAGATACCTCCGCCGTTTTCTCCTACGACGTATGGGAACCGCCATACATTTCCAATACCAACCGCACATCCCGCACTGACAAGCAAAAAGCCAAGGCGGGACTTAAATCCCTCTCTCTTCATAAATATTTAACTCTCTTTCCTTCATAGTATGTATCATTTGCATGAAACTGTTTTAAAGATATACCTTTCGGGGAAGGATTGCAACACTTTTTTCATCGCCCGGGCATCCATTTTCCCTTCCATGCATACAGAAGGATCATGATCATGCCCACGCACCACGAAGCCGGATACGCTGTCATCACGCCGAACAGTTCATGGGAGATGCGGAGCACTCCAAAGATCCAGATCACCCGGAAAATGCACAAGGAGAATAAAAATACCATCATCGCCTGGAAAGTCTTCCCTACGCCCCGGATAGTTCCCGCAAGCACCTGGAGGATGCCGAGCATCCAGTAGAAGGGGCAGAAGAATTTCAGGATATATACCCCGTAAGCCACCACTTCCTGTTTTCCCGAAAACACACCGATAACCTGCGGCGCGAACAGGATCAGCAGGATGCCGGTAAGGATAGTGTAGCACACACCCATGGCCACCGACACATACATTCCCTTCTTCACCCGGTCATACCTTCCCGCTCCCACGTTCTGTCCGGCAAATGTAGTCGCCGCCATGCTAAAGCTTAATACCGGAAGGATATTGAACCCGTCAATCTTTATGTACGCGGCAAATCCCGCCATGGCCGCTGCCCCAAAGCTGTTGACACTGGACTGGACGACCACGTTAGACAGAGAGATAACGATATTCTGGATTCCCGTCGGCAATCCGATCTTTAGGATCTTCCCAAGCAGATTATCGTAAAACCGGACGTCCCCAAGCTTAAGCCGGTAGACATCCTGACTCTTAACCAGGAACCGGAGGATAAAGATACAGGAAATGAGCTGCCCGATGTCAGTCGCAAGGGCGACACCTTCCACTCCCATCTTAAATCCAACGACGAACAGCAGATCTAAAACTATATTAGAAACCGCGGCGATCACCAGATACATCAGCGACCGCCTGGAATTCCCCACTGCATTCAATATACCGGCAGACATATTATAGATAACGGAGAATATCATCCCGCCGAAAAATATTTTCAGATAGGTGACCGCCGGCCCAAGCACTTCTTTCGGCGTCCCCATGGCCCGCAGGATCACCGGGGATAAAAAGATACCCGCTATGCTCACAATGGCTCCCGCAAAGACCGCAACCGCAACAGTTGTGTGAACCGCCTTTCTCACTCCCTCATTATCCTTTGCCCCGAAAAACTGAGAGATCACCACGCCTGCGCCTGCCGACGCGCCGATGCAGAATCCCACAAGCAGATTGATGATCGCGCCGCTTGAGCCTACCGCTGCCAGCGCTTCGCTTCCGATATAGTTCCCTACGATAATGGAATCCACGGTATTATAAAGCTGCTGGAAAAGGTTTCCCAAGATCAGAGGGACCGAAAATGCCAGGATATTCTTCCAGATCGGCCCTTCTGTCATTGTCTTTTGTAATTTCATCTGTATTCCTCCCCTATCATCACGCACAAAAAAACCCTTGAATGATCAAGAGTTTTTCTGAACATAAACACTTGTTAAAGCTGCCTAGCGGATTTGAACCGCCGACCTCATCCTTACCAAGGATGCGCGCTACCTGCTGCGCCAAGGCAGCTTAGAAGCAAACCATGTCGCTGATGCGATTTGCAACATTAATACTATACAATACAAAAGGGTCGTTTGTCAATATAATTATGACTCTTTTTCCAATATTTTTTCCGTCTTCGTCTTGATCCGCTGGAGGGCGTTGTCCACCGTCTTCGGACTCTTATCCAGAAGCCTCGCAATCGTCTTGTAATCTGTCCCCATCAGGTGAAGGTAAAGCACCCGGTTTTCTAAGTCGCTTAAGCTCTCCTCAAGACGGCTCTGCAAGATCCTTACATATTCCTGGCTGACAAACAGCTCTTCCGGATTGCTCTCCCCACTCGCCGCCATCGTATCCTCAAGAGTACTCTCGTCTTCCCCCTGTTCATAAAAGGAAACATAACTATTGAGCGGCCCGTGTTTTTTTCGTCTGGATGCCTCGATGGCTGAATACATCTGCCTTGTAATACACAATTTGGCAAAGCTGAAAAAAGAAGCACCCTGTTTCAGATCATAATCCTGCACTGCCTTAAACAGGCCGATCATCCCCTCCTGGATCAGATCGTCATTCTCCCCTCCTAAAAGGTACATGGCATTGGCCTCTTTGCGAACCGTATTTTTATATTTATCCATCAGGTAATCGATAATCCCTGAATCTCCTTCTCTGAGCTTTTTGATCAACTGCTCATCCGTCATCTGTTTATAATAATTCATCGGCACAGCCTCTGTCTTACGATCTCATAGGCCAGCACTCCCGCTGCCACAGATGCATTGAGAGAATCAATCTCTCCTTTCATAGGAATACCCGCGGCAAAATCACAGGTTTCCTTTACCAGCCGACTCACGCCTTCTCCCTCGCTGCCGATCACAAGCCCAATGGGACCTGTCAGGTTAAGCTTATACATCTGTTCCCCATCCATATCGGCGCAGACAAACCACAAGCCCTTCTCCTTCAGCTCCTCCATCGTCTTTTTAAGATTGGTCACCTTGGCAACCGGTGTGTAGTTGAGGGCACCTGCCGATGTCTTTGCCACCGTCGCCGTAAGTCCTGCTGCCCTCCGTTTCGGAATGATGACTCCGTGAGCTCCGGCCAGGTTGGCTGTACGGATGATCGCTCCTAAATTATGCGGATCCTCAATATTATCCAAAAGAATCAAGAAAGGATCTTCCCCTCTCTCCTTCGCCAGAGCGAGCATATCCTCCACGGAGCTGTATTCATACGCAGCGGCAATAGCTATCACTCCCTGATGTTTGCCCGTCTCCGAGAGCTTTGTAAGCCGTTCCTTCGACACAAACTGTAAGATCACATCATGCTTTTTTGCCTCCCGCAGGATCGTACGGACAGGGCCATCCGTGCACCCGTCTAACACAAACAGCTTGTCGATGGGCTTTCCCGCGCGAAATGCCTCCAGCACTGCATTGCGCCCTTCGACCATATTTTCATTAACCTTCGTCTCTTCTTTCATACCTCTCCTTCGGCTTCCTCTAAGCTTTTCAAGCCTTCCTTTATCAGCTCAAGCATCCGCTTCCATTCCTTCTTAAGATAAAGATATCCCATGAGTGCCTCAAAGCCCGTCGCCCTCCGGTAGTCTGTGACCGACTGGTTCTTGGCCGGAGAGACGCTTTTCGCATTCCTTCCCCGCTTATAGACTCCGTGCTCCTCCTCGGTCAGCTCCTCCTGCAGGACGCGCATCATCCGGGACTGGGCAGAAGCCTGCACAAAACGGCTGGCCTGCCGGTGAAGTTCCTTAACCGGACGGTTTCCCTCATTTACTACAAGAGATTTGATGATCAGATCATAGATGCTGTCACCGATATATGCCAGAGTGAGAGGTGAATATTCCTTCACATCCACCTCTTTCATCCCCAGCATCTCCTTCATACACAGATCAAACTGCCAGATTACGCTCTCTTCCATTGCACCCCTTCTCTGGTATCCTTCAAAATAATACCTTTCTCCAGTAGTTCATCACGGATTGCATCTGCCCTCGCGAAATCTCTTGCCTTGCGGGCAGCCTGACGCTCTTCGATCAGATTTTCAATCTCCGCATCCAGAATATCCTCTTCCTTATCAACAAGCAGTCCAAGAACATCCGTAAGCTTCACGAGACGGTCAAGCAGCATCTGTAAATACGTTTTAGAACTCTCCTCATTCGTATTGGTATTGGTGTATTTCACCAGATCAAACACTGCTGCCACTGCATCTGCGGTATTAAAGTCATCCTCCATAGCCCGCTCAAAGCTCTGTACGAATTCCTCTGTCTTCGCAAAAAGCTCTTTTTCCGCAAGGCTCATAGCGTCACTTTTCGCATTCCCTATAAGGAATTTTAAGCTGTCCGCCGCATTCACCATACGGGCAAGACCGTTCTTTGACGCCTCCATCAGATCAGCACTGAAATTAAGCGGACTTCTGTAATGGGCGCTGAGCATAAAGAACCGGAGTACCTGAAGGTCATACTGTTCGGAAATCTCCCGCACTGTCCGGAAATTGCCAAGCGACTTACTCATCTTGTGATTGTCAATATTTAAAAATGCATTGTGCATCCAGTACCGGGCGAACTCCTTTCCATTCGCCGCCTCACTCTGAGCGATCTCATTCTCATGATGGGGAAACACCAGATCCTCACCGCCGGCATGGATATCGATCTGCTCACCTAAATACTTTTTCGACATCACGGAACACTCAATATGCCAGCCCGGCCGCCCCTCACTCCAGGGCGATACCCAGAAAGGCTCCCCCTCCTTCTTCGGCTTCCAGAGCACAAAATCAAGGGCATCTTCTTTCTCATCCTCCCCTGTCACCAGCAGGGAACGCTCACCGGAGCGCAAGTCGTCGAGATTCTTGTGGGAGAGCTTGCCGTACTCCTCAAATTTCCTTGTGCGGTAATAGACCGTACCGTTTTTCTCATAGGCAAATCCTTTATCGATCAAGGTCTTTATCATCTCCACCATACCGTCAATCTCCTCTGTCGCCAGCGGATGTTTCGTGGCAGGCTTGATATTCATGCCTTCCATATCCTTTTTACACTCTGCGATAAAACGCTTAGATACCTCGTCGGAAGTCACGCACTCCTCGATGGCTTTTTTAATGATCTTATCATCCACATCGGTAAAATTAGATACAAAGTTCACGTCATAACCTTTGTACTCAAAATACCTTCTGACTGTATCAAATACGATCATCGGTCTTGCATTCCCGATATGGATAAAATTATATACGGTAGGGCCGCATACATACATCTTGACCTTGTTCTCCTCTAAAGGGACAAACTCCTGCTTTGATCTTGACAGTGTATTAAATATCTTCATTGCCGTCTCTCCTTTTATCTTCTTTATTCTTCTTGCTTATTTTCCTTCATTATCCTCTGTCTTTCTGCGCTTCTCCATCTCTCTGAGACGCCTGTGGAGGCGCATATTGTCCGCCTGCAGTTCACGGATATCACTGGTAATGGGGTCAGGCAGATGAACCTGATCCATGTCTGAGCGGGGAATCTTTACATCATCACGCTTCACGATGCGCCCCGGCACACCGACCACCGTACAGTTGGGCGGAACTTCCTTGAGCACCACAGAACCCGCGCCGATCTTTGAATTCTCTCCGATGGTAAAGGAGCCTAAAACCTTCGCCCCCGCACTCACCATCACATTATCCCGGAGAGTCGGATGGCGCTTTCCCTGCTCCTTTCCCGTACCGCCGAGAGTCACTCCCTGATACAGCGTCACATTATCCCCAAGCTCCGCCGTCTCACCGATGATGACTCCGCTCCCGTGGTCGATAAACAGCCCCTTCCCGATCTTCGCTCCCGGATGGATCTCAATCCCGGTCTTTCTCACTGCCCTCTGGGATACCCACCGGGCAAGGAAATAGTGCTTTTTCACATACAGCTTATGCGCCACACGGTAGGCGATAATAGCCTTAAAGCTGGGGTACAAAAATACTTCCATGTTGGATTTAATCGCCGGGTCACGTTCTCTTATGACCTGTATCTCTTGTTTAATGTAGGATATCATACCCATAATCATTCTCCTTAATCATATCAATCTGTCTTAATTCCTTTCCTCTTTGCGGCCGGGGAACGACCTATACCGGATCAGTTCCCTTAATACGACAAAAAACTTCGCCTCCTGTTCCCGTAACAAGAGACGAAGTTAATACTCCGCGGTTCCACTCTTATAGAGAAGCTCTGATACTCTTAAGCGCTCCTCCGCTCCATGCATGTAACGTATGCCAAACGTATCCGGCTACTTAAGATGGCTTAACATCTGTTCACCTGATCAACTCCCGGATGCACTTCACAGGACTTCCCCTTAAAAGCTGCTTTCAGCCGATGGCAACCTCTCTCTGTAAGGCTTTGGTTCTGCTACTCTTTCCGTTCTTTGTCTTTTCTTTCTTACTGTATTATCATATGTGAATTTCCGAAATTTGTCAACTGTTACATCAGGAATATCTCGCCGTCTACCAATCTGGCATTGCAGGAATTGCAGGTGCGGTCCAGGATGATCGTCTCATCCTCTATGGTTATGGATACTCTCGGATGAGCCGTACCACACTTCAGGCGGCAGCTCTTCTTCTCCTCTTTCTCCTTTTCCTCCTCCATCCGCTCCTTATCCCGATCAAACTTATTGAGCTTCATGCCGCTCACCGACAGCTCCAGCCTGAGCTTGCTCATACGCTTAGACCTGTGCGGGCTGTCCGGCTGGCGCTCAAGCTTCTCCATCTCTTCCTTCATCTCTTTTATGCTCCGCGACAAAATCTCCTTCTCAAAGCTCGTATAAGGCTGCCCGCCCAGAATAACGGATGTAGGGCTTTCATATACGGAACCCACCGTCTTTGCCACAACGCCCTGCGCTGCCCGAATCTGTCCGCCCACAATGAGCCCTCGTCCCGAGCAGACCTCAACCTCGCCGTCACTGTATACATTGCTGTACCGGATAGAGTCCGTATGCACATTCTGTCTCGCGTGGACAATACTGTTCACCAGATATTTGGAATAAATATTATGGTGTGAGCGCACGATCGTCTCCATATTTCCCACGATGCCCTTGACCACGATCAGATCTCCTCCTGCCTCGATCTCGCAGGATTCAACCACGCCGCCTACTTTGATGTCCCCCATGGCACGGACAGAAAACCCGCTGCATACATCGCCCTTGATCAGCACATCGCCGACAAAATTAATATTTCCCGTGGAGTAATCTACATTGCCAGGAATCTCAAGCAGCGGCCTTACGGAAAAATACCGCCCGCTAAATTCCACACGTCCGTCTATGGAAGCGATAAGCTTGTTGCCGTCCTCGCTCACTTCCGTATTCTTCCCCTTAGGAAGCGATACACTCTTACCGTTCTTGCAGCGCAGCTCCTGGCCGAGCACTGTCCGGCCTGCTATTCCTTCCGTCGGCGGGATCGCCTCGCAGATCAGGTCGCCCTGCTTTACATTCTGCTCTGAACCAAGGGACATGTAATCGACGTTGCCGAATTCGTCCATCTCCGGCAGCCGCTCCACATGCCTCAGGAAATAATCAACCAGATAGCCGTTATCCCCGTTCGCCGCCTTGCTCCCCTTAGCGATGAGGAACAGGTGGAAATAGCGGTTATAATCCTCCGGCAGATTATCTAAAAGCACCTCGTCCACGCCGTAGCATACCTTTTTCTTCTCCAGCGCCTCAAAAATGATCTTTCTGTCAACCTCCTTGCCCCAGCCTGTCGGCGGAAAGACCATGACCCACGCATACATCCTGTCCGACGAAACATACACAAAGGGCAATGCATCCATGGACGGCTCCAGATGCGAAGTCTCACTCTCCTCCTCGCCCTCTTCCACAGCGAGCTTTGGCAGTACGTCTTTCAGCCGCGCATCCGCCTCCTTCGTCATCTCGATACGGAACCGCATAAGCTCCTTTCTTATCTGCTCCTCGGTAAGCTCATCGCACCCTTTCATCACAATCTCAGGGGGCGGCGTGTTCCTCGACTTGTCTGTCCTTATGTCATACAGACGATAAAGCGGATGCTCATGGGACAACTCAAGACTGGCCGAAGACGCTGAGGATGTGGTGGTGAAATCCTGCTGTGCTTCCTCCTGCTGCAATGATTCCTGCTGCTCTTCCTCTTTGCTCTCTTCCTTTTTTACCCTGGCGAACTTTTCTCTTAAAACCTTCAAAATCTTCATATCTTTATCGCCTCCCCTTCTGCATACCTCTTCTTTCAATATTATATTCCTATTGTATCCTATCACGTGCATATTTACAAGAAAAAACGAAAGCAAAAGCAGGCAGCCGAGAACTAAATGAACAAAAAACTGCCGGGCGCAAAATCTCTCCTGCCCCCGGCATCAGCAAACTAACTTCTGTATTTTTTTCTATTGTCCTGCCGGAAATGCCACCTGTGCCTTAAACAGATCTCCTTCCGTCTCTATCTTAAACCGCCCTTTCTGAAGCTCGGTAAAGCTCTTCGCGATGGCAAGCCCAAGCCCTGAGCCTTCCGTATTTCTCGCCGCATCGCCCCGCACGAACCGCTCAGTGATCTCATCCGCGTTAAAATCAAGCTCCGTTGCGGAGATATTCATCATATCCAGCACGATCTCACCATCCCTCTTCTCGATTTTCACATACACCCTGGTCTTTGGCATGGCGTATTTCACTACGTTGACCAGAAGATTTTCAAAGATCCGGTAAGTCTTCTGGCTGTCAAGGACCGCCACCGCCTTCTCCTCCGGGTAAGTGCAACGGAATTCAAGCTCAGCCGCCGCAAACTTCTCGCCAAGCTCCAGGCGCACCTGCTTAAAGAGGCTGACCACATCTACGTCTACCAGATGAAGGGTCACATTCTTGCTGCTGGCCTTGCTGATCTCAAACAGATCCTCGATCAGCACCTTGAGCCTCAAAGACTTTCTCTCCAGCACATCGATATAGTCCCGGCGCTTTTCTTCGTCCTTCTCTTCTTTCAGCAGGTTCACGTAAGTGATGATCGCCGTCAGCGGCGTCTTTAAGTCGTGGGATACGTTGGTGATCAGGTCTGTCTTCATGCGCTGGCTCTTGACCTCTTTTTCCACCGCCTTCTGATAGCCGTCCTGGATCTTCGCGATCTCTGTTTTAAACGGATTGAACACGCCCAGGTCCTCGTCGATCTTTACGTCCAGCTTCCCCTGCGCCATCTGATTGGTGGCGCCAAGGAGCAGCCCGTATTTATCCTTCAGGTCGTTAAAATATTTCCGCAGGATGTAAAACAGGACGACGGAATACAGGACCAGTACCGGGATCCCCACAAACCACATGCACGTCGTAAGGAAGAGCACGCCGAAATTAATGAGCACCAGCTTCAGGATCGTCTTGTTGTTCCTCTCGGCGAAATCCAGGTTGTCAAAGGAGTGGTACAGATAATCCAAGCCGTCCTTACATTTCCTGACGGAAAAGTTCCACGCTTTTTTTGCATACCTTACCGCCGGGGCGGTCAGCGTACATTCCCTCATGTAGGTTTTCGGCCCTATCGTAAAGACGCGCCTTATGCAGGCCGCGCTCCAGTAAACCGCCGCAAAGACGGCAAACCAGAACCATAGATCAAACCCGGAGGTCATACCTTCTGAGCTGCACAGCCTATCCTCCGCCATATTCACAGCACCGGTGATGACAAAGGAAAGTACGATCAGCGGGATCTCTACGGGCACACGGAAGATCTTCTCCTCCCCGGTATGGAGGGATCTGCGCAAAGGGAGCAAAAACGCCGCCGCTGCCACCAGCACGATAAATAGCCCGAATATCAGGTAAAATCTGGACGGCACATAATACTGCATTGTACTGTCCGCCCGGATCTGGAAATATTCCTGCAGATTTTCCTCACGCATGGCAAGGTAATAGGTCCGCTCCTTCGGCGTCTCTAACACCCCCTCCGAGTCCATAGCCATGAACCACTGCGAAAGCCGTGAGTAATCCGAAAAATTGTGCAGGATACGGTTAAGTTCCTTGCTCTGCTCCCGCTTAAACGCCCCTTCCTTGATCAGCGCCGAAGGATGGCCGTCCTGGTCAAAGGCGATCACTATACCGACGGCATAATCGCCCATATTCTGTTCCGTCGGGTAGCTGCTGTCGCTTGACGCCATCGTCTTGGCGACCACATTCCCGCTTCCGTCCACCACCCGGTAGTCTAAAAGCGAAATAAATGTCTCATCGTATTCCGGATACCAGCCATACCCGCCTTCTTCGTCCGTAAACTCGGTAAATTCCGCCGCATGCGCGCTGCGGTTTCCGTCTGTCTCTGTATTGTAGAGGATATAGCATATATCCACAAAGTTTCCCATGAAATCCCCGGAGGTCTGCTCCTCCCTTGCACTCGTCTCAAAGCCCGCCGACATATCATAATATAAGTTATCGTACTGCTCGATCATCACGACCGACGGGATGATAAGTATAAGTATGATCAGAACAACTGCCAGCTTATGCCTGTTTTTCAATTTTGTATCCAACACCCCACACCACCTTCAAATATTTCGGTTCTTTCGGGTTGATCTCGATCTTCTCCCGAATATTCCTTACATGTACCATGATCGTATCTGTATTCACCGCCCGCTCATTCCAGACCCTCTCGTAGATCTCCTCTGCGGAAAATACTCTCCCCGGGTTCTTCATGAACAGCAGAAGTATCTTAAATTCTATCGGAGTCATCTTCACCGGTTCCGCATCCACCGTCACCTCGACCGTCTCCTCGTTAAGCTCAAGGCCGCCGATGGTATGGATCTTCGCGGAATCCCCCGCAGACCCCAGACGCTCTAAGAAACGTTTATAGCGCCTTAGCTGGGAGTTGACCCTGGCGAGAAGCTCCATCGGGGTAAAGGGCTTTGTCACGTAATCATCCGCCCCCATATTTAGCCCCATGATCTTATCTACCTCCTCGGACTTCGCCGACAGAAAGATCACCGGAAAATCATGCTTTTCCCTGAGCTTGATCGTCATGGAGATCCCGTCCATCCTCGGCATCATCACATCCACGATCGCCAGATGGATCTCCTCCTTTTCGATGACCTCAAGCCCTTCTATGCCGTCCGCCGCCTCGAATACCTCGTATCCCTGGGATTTTAAGTAGATCTTCACGCCCTCGCGTATTTCCTTGTCATCCTCCACAACCAATACATGATTTATCTCCATCGCTTAATTTCTCCTCTCTGTCTTTTCTTGCTTCCATGCCGCCGGGCCTTACCCGGCACCAGTATATCCTATCACATTCCGCTGCTTTTTTGCACACGCCTTTGTTCATCTGCCACCCTCCTTATGCTTTACCAGGAGTATATCCCCGAAAGCTTAAGACGGGTGGCAGGAAAAACGAAAGAAATTCTAAAGAATAACGGAATATTCTGACCGTATAACCGGCATAAAGCAAGGCAGCGGCCCATATATACCGCTGCCTTGCCAAAACTGTAGCTGTCTGTCCTTGTTCTATTTTTCAAAAGGGAAGGTAAACCGGGTAAGCTCAAGGTCATCCCTCATCCGGATAAACTCTTTTTGGACAGCCTCACCTACCGGAACCCCTTTATCTTTCCGGAACTGCCAGATCTCATATTCTTTTTCCCCGGCGGTGAATATCCGCTCCTGTCCCGGCGCCTTTTTGGATGAACGCAGCTGCCTTAAGATCTCCCCGGCAGTTTTCTTAAACGTCTCCGCACCCATGAACGCCTCCGTATCGATAGCCAGGAAAAAATGTCCCAGCGGATAAGGGATCTTATTGCCCTCCCCGTCCTTGCCGGACAGCATCTTTAAAAAACTTCCCGCCTGCAGCGCCGCCGAGAGGATCTCCACCACCGTCGCATAGCCGTAGCCTTTATAGCCGGCCAGCTCCTCGCCGATGCCTCCAAGGGGCGTCAGCGCAGCCTTTCCGCAGTTTAAGTCCTCAAGGATCTTTGCGCTGTCTGTCACCGCATTTCCGTCATTCCCGATCACCATGCCCGCCGGCGTCTCCATCCCGTTCCGCGCGTAAAACTCGATCTTTCCCCGCTGGGAGATGGACGTGGCACAGTCCAGCACGAAGGGGAACGGCTCGTCTGTCGGCAGCCCGAAGGTGATGGGATTAGTCCCAAGCATGTTTTCGACGCCGAAGGTCGGTGCGATGGACGGCCTGGCATTGGTCCCGGTGATGCCGATCATGTCATTGTCCGTGCACATGGTCGCATAATATCCCGCGATCCCGTAATGGGTGGAATTGCGCACCGCCACCATGCCCATGCCGTATTCTTTCGCTTTGTCAATGGCCATCTGCATCGCCTTTGTCCCGATGACCATCCCCATCCCGTTATGCCCGTCCACAACAGCGGTGGTGGGCGTCTCCTTCACCACCTCAAACTCCGTCTTCGGATTCAGGATGCCTTCCTCGATCCGATCGATATAGATGGGCTTGAACCGGTTGCATCCGTGGCTCTCGATCCCTCGCCGGTCGCTCTCAAGGAGCACGTCGGCGCACACGGCGGCATCCCCTGCGGGAACCCCGTATTTTTCTAATACCGCGACCATAAAATCCTCTGCCAGCTTCCAGCCGATAAATGGTCTTGTCTCTTTCATGCTGTCACCTCCGTGATCTTTTTCTATCATCATACAAGCGCCAAAAAACATCTGTCTCCTGCCGCTGCGGATTGCGCCAACGCCCCGGCCTCACACTGTCTCGTTAAGATAAATCCGCTTAAGCGGCACGATCTTTTTCAGTTCGCCCTTCATCCGCTCCGACATCCTGACGCCCTCTTCTTCACTAAGCTCCTCCACACTCTCAGCCCCGAAAAGGAAACTAGAAAGCGCGGCGACAGTTATTGTCCCCTCACTGTTTTCTGGCCTGCCCTCCATCAGCATTACCCCGGAAAATTCCGTCCCGATGAGGACGACATAACGGTTATTCTCCGGGATGACAGGATCCGTGATCTGAAAGCAGACGCCGATCAGGCTTCTCACCCTGACCGACATGAGCATCCTGCGCACATCCACGATCCGCACCATGATCTTTTGCTTTTCCTTCTCTGCCCCGTCCGGCCAGAAGATCCGGCAGTCAGAGATCTCACCGTCCGTCCTTCCGACCATCAGGCTTCCCCCGTCGCTTGCGTACTCTCTAAGAAGCCTTCGGTAGTAAGCCTCATCCCGCTTCGCATACACCTGATAGTTGGCGCGCAGATACCGCTCTGCCGCAGCCGCCAGATCCGCGCAGTCCTCTCCGCAGGCCGGTGCCATCGGATAGGGGTATGCGCTTTCTTTCTCATAGTACCTCTTCTCCTGCTCATACACCGTCCGGAAACCATGAGGAAGATAGATACTCTCCGCCGCCGGCATCAGAAACGTAAAAGACTGCCCGTCGGCATACATATCCCGAAGGCTGCGATGCAAAAGCGCCGTCATTATCCCCTGCCCGCGGTACTCCTCCTTCGTCGCCACGGCGACGATATAATTGACTTTCTTCTCCGTTCCTTCCACCGAAAGGATATACGGATTCAGGTGGAGCATACCGGCAATCCTTCCGTCCCTTTCCGCCGTATAGATGGTATTATCCT
This sequence comes from uncultured Lachnospiraceae bacterium, assembly GCA_947363565.1. Classification (GTDB taxonomy): domain Bacteria; phylum Bacillota; class Clostridia; order Lachnospirales; family Lachnospiraceae; genus MD308. The sequence goes on from CANAPP010000007.1 coordinate 49,305, forward strand.
TTGTCTTTTCCGTATAATAATAATCCACGAACCCGCGGCTGTCCTCGGGAAATACTTCCTCGTAAAGCGGCCTTGTATGCGCCTTTTCCTCCTGGGTGAGCATGTTTATCTCCATCCTGCGCCTCCTTGTTATCCGTACTGTCTAATCCCTACTCTTCCCTGCCGGCCATACCGTGCCCGCAGCCGCCGCACCCGGGGCACCCCTGGCTTTCATCCACTGCCGCTGTGTAGCTGTAATTTGCTACTGTCTCAAGGCATGCCACCGCCTGGGCGGATATCCCTTCTCCACTTCCGGTAAAGCCAAGCCCCTCCTCCGTGGTCGCCTTGATATTCACCTGATCTGCACCGATGTTAAGGGCCTTTGCCACATTCTCCCGCATCTTTTCGATATAAGGCGCCATCTTCGGACGCTGGGCGATGATCGTGGCGTCGATATTGCCGATCACATAGAGCTTATCGTCGACCAGCTTCCCCACATGCTTAAGAAGCCGCAGGCTTTTGGCACCCTTATACGCCGGATCTGTATCGGGAAAATGCTTCCCGATATCCCCGAGGGCCGCCGCCCCTAAAAGCGCATCCATCACCGCATGCAAAAGAACATCCGCGTCGGAATGCCCTAAAAGTCCCTTTTCATACGGAATCTTCACTCCGCCCAAGATCAGTTCCCGGCCTTCGACTAACCGGTGGACATCATATCCCATCCCTATCCTCATTATCCGTCCCTCCTTTATCCTCCTTCTCATCACTTTCCCCGTGAAAATCAGACGGGGCGCCGTATCCGCCCTTAGAAAGCCTCAGGATACTCTTCACCGCGAAAATTGCGCCGATAATGGTGAACAGCACGCCGACGGCCAGATATAACAGGTAATTCTCCGGGCGTTCTTCCAGCGCGCTCTTTGCCAGGCCAATCCCTGTATGCACAATATAGCCTCCTGCAATAAGATAAATATATAACCGTGATTTCGTCATTTTTCTCCTCCTGGTACTGCTGTCTGCTCTTATCATAATATAAAAAAAGGAGACAGTCAACAACTGTCTCCTTTGTAACCAAGTAGCGGGAACTGGATTTGAACCAGCGACACCACGGGTATGAACCGTGTGCTCTAGCCAACTGAGCTATCCCGCCAGATACGGTATGGGACCAATAGGGCTCGAACCTATGACCCTCTGCTTGTAAGGCAGATGCTCTCCCAGCTGAGCTATGATCCCATATCTTAGCGAGTCCTTATCTCGAACCCGCTTTGCTATTATACTATCCTTTGTCAGTATTTGTCAACACTTTTTTCTGCATTTTCCAAATTTTCCAAAAAAGCTTACACAATCCCCTGTGCGGCCATGGCTTCCACAACCTTCTCAAAGCCTGCGATATTGGCACCCATCACATAATTTCCCTCCGCGTCATAGCGCTTTGCCGCATCATCAATATTGTGGCAGATGTTGACCATGATATCCTTAAGCTTCGCATCTACTTCCTCAAAGCTCCAGCTTAAACGCTCGCTGTTCTGGGACATCTCCAGGGCAGATGTGGCAACACCGCCTGCGTTAGCTGCCTTGCCGGGAGCAAAGAGTACGCCGTTCTCCTGCAGGTACTCGGTAGCTTCCATGGTCGTCGGCATATTCGCGCCCTCCGCCACAAGGATACAGCCGTTAGCCGCAAGCTGCTTTGCATCCTCGAGATGAAGCTCATTCTGGGTCGCACACGGAAGGGCTACGTCGACTTTCACCGACCATACGCCCCGGCCCTCATGATACTCGGAGTTCGGGCGGTAATTCTTATACTCCGTCAGTCTCTCGCGCCTTACTTCCTTGATCTCCTTGAGCGCCGCCACGTCAATTCCATCCGGATCATAAACCCATCCGGTAGAATCGCTGACAGTCACTACTTTAGCGCCAAGCTGCTGCGCTTTCTCTGTCGCGTAGATGGCAACATTTCCGGAACCGGACACTGCAACAGTCTTTCCCTTAAGCTCCTTGCCGTTGATCTTAAGAAGCTCCTCTACGAGATATAAAAGTCCGTAGCCGGTCGCCTCTGTTCTTGCCAGGGAACCGCCGTAGCTTAATCCTTTACCGGTGAGCACGCCCTCGTAGAGGCCGCGAATCCTCTTGTACTGCCCGAACATGTAGCCGATCTCTCTTGCGCCGGTACCGATATCTCCGGCCGGAACGTCTGTGTCTGCGCCGATATATTTGCAAAGCTCTGTCATAAAGCTCTGGCAGAATGCCATAACTTCCCGGTCTGATTTGCCCTTCGGGTCAAAGTCGGAACCGCCCTTTCCTCCGCCGATGGGAAGTCCGGTCAGCGAGTTCTTAAAAATCTGCTCGAATCCCAGGAACTTGATGATCCCAAGATTTACCGACGGGTGAAGGCGAAGGCCGCCTTTGTAAGGCCCGATGGCGCTGTTGAACTGCACACGGTAGCCGGTGTTCACCTGAACCTGTCCTTTATCATCCACCCACGGAACCCGGAACTTGATCTGTCTCTCCGGCTCCACCAGACGCTCAAGCAGGGCATCCTTACGGAACTGTTCCTCATTGGCCTCCACAACAACCCGGAGTGACTCCAGCACTTCCTTCACCGCCTGATGGAACTCTGGCTCCGCCGGGTTCTTCGCCACAACTCTCTCTAATACTTCATCAACATATGACATATCCTTTTACCTCCTAGAACTTGTTTCCTTAATCTCCTCAAAGCTTCAAAAAAGCGGACGGACAATGTCCATCCGCTTCACCTGGCGCTTTTGTCCTTTAACATTGTAAAGGATTTCCGGCCGGAACACAAGATTTTTTTTGCAAATTTTTCTATTTTTTGCAATTTTCTTTTGCGATTCCTGCATTACGTCCTGTTTGGCGTCCAGTTCTTTCCCATTTTCCTTTACCAATATGCAGCAAGGCTTCGGGATTCATTCATTTACTCTATCTGAAATACTCTACACCGGACTCGAAGATCTTCATATCCTGCTCGCCGTAGATATTCATTGCCACAGACCGGCCGCGTCTCTCGGAGTGCGCCATCTTGCCAAACACCCGTCCGTCCGGGCTTGTGATTCCCTCGATTGCCATGTAGGAACCGTTCACATTCCACTCTTCGTCCATCGTGATATTCCCGTCGATATCACAGTACTGGGTCGCAACCTGGCCATTGGCAAAAAGCCGGTCAAGCCACTCCTTATCCGCCACAAAACGGCCTTCTCCATGAGATGCCGGGTTCGTGTACACACCGCCGAGTTCGGCACCTTTGAGCCATGGAGACTTATCCGTAACGACCTTCACGTAGATCATCTTGGAAATATGGCGTCCGATCGTATTGTAGGTCAGTGTCGGAGATTTCTCATCCTGCCCGGTAATCCGGCCATTTGGCACAAGCCCCAGCTTCACAAGGGCCTGGAAGCCGTTACAAATCCCGAGCGCAAGACCGTCCCTCTCATTTAACAGACGCTCCACCGCCTCCTTGATCTTGGCATTCTGGAAGGCTGTCGCAAAGAACTTCGCCGACCCATCCGGTTCGTCACCTGCGGAAAATCCGCCCGGGAACATAATGATCTGTGCCCCGTCAATGGCTTTCTCAAAGATATTCACCGAATCGATAATATCTGCCGCGTCAAGATTTTTAAACACTTTAGTTACGACCCTGGCACCTGCCCGTTCAAAAGCTTTTGTGCTGTCGTATTCGCAGTTTGTCCCTGGGAATACAGGGATGAATACTGTCGGCTGCGCAATCTTATGGGTGCAGATATGAATATCCGAGGCATGGTAAAGCCCTGTTTCTATCTTCTCCTCCTGACCCGGCGCGCCGGAATTCGTCTTAAATACCTTTTCCAAAGTTGCCTTCCACGCTTCTTCTGCCTCTGCTTCCGGAATCTCTACGCTGCCGTAGGAGAACAATCCGTCTCCTGTCACCTCACCGATCACAGTATACGAAATCGCAAGCTCTCCCACTTTTCCGTCGGGAACTTCTGCGATGATATCGCCGAAAGCCGGTGCGAACAGATCTCTCGCATCCATATTGTGCTCGATCTTCACACCCATACGGTTTCCAAAAGCCATGCGGCTCACCGCAGCGATCACACCATGACGGTCTGCCGCGTACGCCGATACGATCCTGCCCGCACGGATATCCTCGGTAAACTTTCCATACTGCTCCATCACCTTGTCATAGACCGGAACATCATACTCATCCGTCGGAATACGGAGCCATACTAATTTATTCCCCGCCGCCTTAAGCTCCGGCGTGATTATATCCTTTTCTTTTGCAATATCTACCGCAAAAGAAACCAGTGTAGGAGGAACGTCAATATCCTCAAAAGTACCGGACATACTGTCCTTTCCTCCGATGGAAGGAAGGCCGAAGCCAAGCTGCGCATTATATGCCCCGAGAAGCGCCGCAAATGGCTGGCTCCATCTGCCCGGTTCCTCAGTCATCCGGCGGAAATACTCCTGGAAAGTAAAGCGGATCTTCCGGTGATCGCCGCCGTTTGCCACAATCTTCGCCACCGACTCCGTCACTGCATAGATAGCTCCGTGATACGGACTCCAGGTAGACAGGTACGGGTCGAAGCCGTAGCTCATCATCGTCACTGTATCACAGTCCCCTTTAAGCACCGGGAGTCTGGCAACCATAGCCTGGGTCTCGGTAGCCTGATACTTGCCACCGTGAGGCATGAATACAGAAGCCGCCCCGATGGAACCGTCGAACATCTCCACAAGACCTTTCTGGGAGCAGACATTAAGATCCGAAAGTACAGAAAGCCATTTTCTTCGTATATCTCCCACTTCCTCCCGCACAAGGATACTGTTCTTCCGGTCAGGAATATCCACCGCAACGGCAGTCTCCTGATGCGCGCCGTTCGTATCTAAAAATGCCCGGGAAAGATTGACGATCTCCTTTCCCCTCCAGGACAGGACAAGCCTTGGCTCCTCAGTGACAACTGCCACCTCCACAGCTTCTAAGTTCTCCTCTTTCGCGTAACCCATGAACTCTTCCACATTCTTTGGGTCTACCACAACCGCCATACGCTCCTGGGACTCGGAGATCGCAATCTCTGTACCGTCAAGCCCTGCGTATTTTTTCGGCACCTTGTCGAGATCAACTTTAAGCCCGTCCGCCAGCTCACCGATGGCAACAGAGACGCCGCCTGCACCAAAATCATTACACTTTTTAATCAATCTGCTTACTTCTTCCCTGCGGAACATACGCTGAATCTTGCGCTCTGTCGGTGCATTTCCCTTCTGCACCTCCGCACCGCAGGTCTCAATAGACTCTGTGGTGTGCACCTTGGAAGACCCGGTAGCGCCGCCGCAGCCGTCCCTTCCGGTGCGCCCGCCAAGAAGGATGATGATATCTCCCGGATCCGAAGTCTCCCGGATCACTGCACGCCTTGGAGCCGCCCCAAGAACAGCACCGATCTCCATACGTTTCGCCACGTAATTCGGATGGTAGATCTCCTTTACTGCACCCGTGGAAAGTCCGATCTGGTTACCGTATGAACTGTATCCATGAGCGGCCTCGCGCACAAGTTTCTTCTGCGGAAGCTTACCCTTAAGGGTATCTTTAACGGAGACGGTAGGGTCAGCCGCCCCCGTTACACGCATCGCCTGATACACGTAAGTACGCCCGGAAAGCGGATCCCGGATAGCTCCGCCGAGGCAGGTGGCCGCACCGCCGAAAGGTTCGATCTCTGTGGGGTGATTATGTGTCTCATTTTTAAAGTTCACCAGCCACTCTTCCTCCACGCCGTCTACCGTAACCGGGACAACGATGCTGCAGGCATTGATCTCCTCGGATTCCTCCTGGTCTTTAAGCTTCCCTTCCTTCTTAAGCTTACGCATAGCCATCAACGCCAGATCCATCAAACAGACAAACTTGTCCTCTCTGCCCTTAAAAATCTCACTGTGATCCGCAAGATACTGCCGGTATGTCTCCTCGATAGGGGTCCGGTAGTCACCCTCACCAAAAGAAACGTCCGTAAGTTCCGTCGAAAAAGTCGTATGACGGCAATGGTCCGACCAGTAAGTATCCAGAACCCGGATCTCCGTCATCGACGGATCTCTCGTCTCCTCATTCCGAAAATAATTCTGGATATGCAGGAAATCCTTAAAGGTCATGGCAAGCCCCAGAGAACCGTAAAGCTCTTTAAGCTTTCCTTCTTCCATATCCTTAAATCCCTCAAAGATAATAACATCCTCCGGCTCATCAAATACCGTCACAAGGGTCTTTGGCTTTTCCATCCCGGTTTCCCTTGAATCTACAGGATTAATACAGTGTGCCTTCACCGCCAGAAGTTCCGCATCAGAAATCTCTCTTCCCTCTCCCTCGATCACATAGACGATTGCTGTCTTGATCACTGGTTTTTCATCTTCTTTTATAAACTGGATACACTGCACTGCGGAATCTGCCCTCTGGTCAAACTGCCCCGGAAGATATTCCACGGAAAATACTTTGCTATTATCCCCCACCGGGAATTCCTCCCGGTACAAAACATCTACCGGCGGCTCTGCGAAAATGCCGTTGCACGCTTTCTCAAAGGTCTCATCCGACACATTCTCTACGTCGTAACGGATCAATACCCGCACAGACGCAAGATCACTGATTCCCAGATATCCCTTGATCTCATGCTCTAAATCCTTCGCCTGCACAGCAAAATCCGGCTTTTTTTCTACAAATACTCGCTTTACACTACTCATTCATTCTCCTCCTTACCACACCGGCAGGCCGCAGCACTTTACCGCCAGTGCATATGTGTACATTGTAACATATTTACCCCGCAAGGGGAATCAAATCCTTCCTCTGCACACGCAAAACATTCATCTACGCTTCTTAAAAACTCCTGCACGCCGCCGATAAAAGCCACGCACAAGCCAGACCGCTCCTCCGAGAAGCACAAGACCTCCCACAAAGAAAAGCGCGATCCGGATTACCATATCAGAAAAAAATCCCTCCGGCAGCATCCGGATCATATAATCCGTACTTTCGTCAAACATCCACAGATCATTCGTAAAAAACATCTCGTGAAATATCGTAAAGCACCTCGTGAAATCAACGGTAAATGCAATTCCAAGGAAGATAAGGACTGCCGCAAATACCGCCATAGCGATGCCATAGGCCGCCGGCAGCACCTTTCCCATATCCGCTTTCCGCACGAAAAGAAACGCCAGCAGAAGTAACGATGCCAGAAAAAAGCCTGTCCTGAGCTTAAGGCCGCAAAGGAAAAGATTCTTCACATCCGCCATATGGAGCCTGTCCTGCGCGTTGAAAAAATCCTGCTGCCTGCCGTCCACATTTGTCTCGACGGAAAGTTCAGGCTCCTGCCCGATCAGGTAGTCCATCATGTGATCCGTCACAGCCATCACATCAGAAAGCTCCATGCCGAGGGAATCCGTCACCTTGTATTTCACATATTCTTTCTCGTAGAACCGATACTTTGGATCCCCGTAGATGGCCGCCTGGAAGCTGGTAAGAAGCAGCGATACCACCAGCAGGAACATCGCAAGAATCCCGACGGACAGATGGAACCTTTTTTTGCACATCACCGATACACCTCTAAAACCCCGTAATATGTGGACACCACCGACATATCCGGGATATTTTTCCCGATATCCTCGATCCCGTAACGCAGCAGGAAGTAATCCATATCATGGACGGTATAGTAGATCTGCCTGATATATTCCACGTCATGTGTCTCCTTCGCACTGTTGATATTCTGGATGATGTTCTCCAAGTCATCCTTCAGCAGCGTACTTTTTAAGCTGTCCTTCATCTGCTGCACGATGCTGATCAGGGCATCCGCGTCATATTCATTATCCGTCATGACCGGCTCCCCATATTTCTTCGCAAACTGCTCGTAAGTCATCCCCGAAGAACTGTCATACTCCTTATCGCCCTCAAACGCCCATCCGGTCTGCACCTGCCCGGTCTTATCCAAAAGATTCCAGCTAAGATCCTCGGGATCTGACAGCCGTTCAAAAAGATTGCCGCCGATGCAGCTTCTCTCCAGGCTTTCATTGGCTGCCTTTATGTTGTCCGTCAGCGTCTCTATGTCCTCGTCGGCCATTCCCTCCAGGACTTTTTTCCGCATGGCATACACTTCCTCTTTAGTGGGCATAACATGCGCTTCAAGAGTAAACTTTGCGTTATCCTTCAGAAATTTTTCGCTGCCCTCCGCGTCCGACAGCCTGATCTTCGACGAACCTTTCTGCACAAACCGCAGCACATCCCTGCTCTCGATCCTGAACCGGTACCTGCCCTGGCCGTCAGATGCCCTGGCCGTCAGGATATCACCCTTGATCTCAAAGTTGCCCTGTATGTTGTTCGACAGCAGGATGTCATACAGAAACATAAATGTGCCGTCAGCACCGTCAAGCTCTATCGCCGGGTTCACCGTAGTGTCCGCATCCGCTTCCATGAGATAAAACCCTTTGCCCTTTACTAAAAGACTGCCGGCATTCTCCGCCTCTCCTTCGTCTGTCCCGCCGACGGTGCCGCTGTCACTTCCGGCGCTGTCTGGTGTATCCGCCCCGGAATCCGGCTGGTCTGCCTCCGGTTCTGACTGGTCTGTTTCTTGCCCCGAACTGGCCTGTTCCGTCTCTGACCTGGCCGTTTCTGATTCTGACCCGGCCGTTTTTACATGGGCCGTTCCTGATCCGGCGCAGCCGGGTAAGCAGGATAACGTGATGATGCAGCAAAACAACAGCAGATTTCTTTTCATAGAGAATCCTCCTCCCCAAGATATGCCCTGATATTATCAAGAGACTTCCGGCTCAGCAGCTCATACGCCTGATAAGTCATCCCCGAAGATGCCCCCATACAGATGACGTTCTCCCGGTTTCTTATTTCCTCTGACATATCCCCAAGAGCCTCCGTCATATCACAGCAGAACAGATTCCCGGGCTTTCTGATCCAGTCTTCCAGCGCCCCCATATCTGCTGCCGGGCCGATGGAGGTATTGAACATGATCTTACCATTGCCGAGCGCCTCAAATTCTTCCTCATAAAGAAGTATCGTATTCTTATTCAGGCAGGTAAACACCACCTCACTGTCACGAAGCAGTTCTGCCAATGGCTTATAGTGGATACCCTGCTCTTCCCGTCCCGGCTTTACACTCCTTGCAAAGTAGGATACCTCTGCCCCAAAAAAGTGTAATGCATCCGCGATCAGCCCGCCGGAATCGCCAATGCCGATCATGCCCACTTTAAGGCCGGTAATCTCCCGCATCTTCTCTCCCTTAAGGGGCATTCCATAGCCGTGGAGGATCTTGATAAGCTGATAGACTGCGTACTCCGCCACGCCTCTGTCCCCGTAGTTGCGCACGCCTTTTACCACAATGTCCCTCGTCCTTGCAAATGCAATATCCACATTGGCGCTCTCCTCCGAATAGAGGCTGCAGATCATCCCCACATATTCAAGCTTTTCCGCCTGCCTTAATATCTCTTTTCCCATCTGGGTAGCGAATCCCACCAGCACCGCGTCAGCGCCCTTGATCCGCTCAATCAACTCCTGGCCATCCGCGGGCGCCTCTTCGTAAAACACCACCTCGTCCGCATATTCCTTCAATTCTTCTCTCGCCCATCCGACAAGGTTCACCGGCGCTGCCGCCACAAGTTTCTTAAATTTTCTCATTGCAATCACCCCTTTGCTCTAGGATTCATTCTTTTCCTGCTGTTTTACAAAACTTTCTTACCGCCTCTTCACTGCCTGTAAGAGACCCTTGCACCATCCCTGCTTTTCCGCCGCCTCTGCCTGAGAACATCTCATTCAGCCTCTTACACAGCGGGCGCACATCCTCTGTATGGCTTCCGATCACATACCGGTAACTGTCATCTCCTGTCCCTGCAAATACGGCGCATATCTTCGCCCCTCTTGTCAGAAGCTGGTTCATCAGCTCTCTCGGCGCATTTCCCGAAAGCTCCTGGGTAAACACAGTGACCACATCCTCCGACAGATCAATCTCCTGAGCCAGATATATGATCATCTTCTGCTGGAGCGATGCCAGCTTTCCTTTAAGCGATGCTTGTTCTCCCTTAAGATGCTCCACCGCCTGGACGATATCTGTCTCCTTGGCACACAGCGACGCAGAAATCGCCTTAGCACTCTCCTCTTTCCTGTCATAATCTTTAAGGGCCCGGTATCCGCAGAGCATAGTAATACGCTCACCGCCCTTGTAATTCATCATATTCACCAGTTTGATCAGCCCGATCTCCCCGGTTTTTTTCACATGAGGCGCACAGCAGGCACAAACATCATACCCAGGAACCGTCACGATCCGTACCTGTCCCTCGATTTCAATCTTACTTCGGTAATCCATCGCGGCAAGCTCTTCCTTAGAAGGATAGGACACCTGGATATCCACATTTTCAAAGACTGCTCCATTAGCCCTTTGCTCAATCTCCTTAAGCTGTTCCTTCGTAATAGGTCCGTCAAAATCCAGCGTACAGTAATCGCTTCCCAGATGGAATCCCACATTGTTGTAGCCAAACTGTTCGTGGACAATCCCCGATACGATATGCTCGCCGGAGTGCTGTTGCATCTTCCCGAACCGTTCCTCCCAGTTGATCCGTCCGTGTACCTTGACTCCCTCACAAAGCGGCTCTTCCGTGATGTGATATACGACATCCTCCTTCTCCCGGACATCAAGTACCTTTACTTTATCAAGATACCCCGTATCTGCATACTGGCCTCCGCCCTCGGGGAAAAATGCGGTCCGGTCAAGAATGATCTTATACTTCTTCCCATCCGGCACACATTCGCACACTAAAGCATCAAATTCTTTTAAATGGCTGTCCGCATAAAACAGCTTCTCAGTTTCCTGCATATTCTTTCACTTCCTTTTCCACTTGCCTGTATAGCATCTCTGCATCCATTTCCGGCACCTTGGACGCCGCTTTCCTTCTCTACATCCGCTCCGGCGCTTCAAAGCCCAGCACATCGATACATGACTCCAGGATTTCCTTCACCAGCACAAGCAGTGCGATATAGCTCTTCTTACGCTCTGCGTCTTCTTCACTGAGAATCTTCGTCTCATGATAAAACCGGTTAAACGCATTTGCCAGATCATAGATATAAGCACAGATCTTATGGGGAGCAAGCTCCTCATACGCTGCTGCCATCACTTCATTGTATTTTAAAGCTTCAAGCATCAGCGCTTTCTCTCCGTCACTTCCTGCCGCAATGACTTTAAGACAGCTAAGACCTTCTCCATCTGCCGTATATTTATTCAGGATCGACTTGATCCGGACAATCGTATATAAAATATAAGGACCTGTATTCCCCTCAAAGGACGTAAACCTGTCCACATCAAACACATAATCTTTCGAAGCCTGATTGGAAAGGTCCCCATACTTGATGGCAGCGAGACCTACAATCTTCGCTGTAGCTGCTGCATCCCCCTCCTCTACCGTCCGGTTGTCGGTGATCTTCTTATACATCTCCTCCTCAATGTCTGCAATCAGGTTTTCCAGACGCATGATCCCGCCTTCTCTTGTCTTGAAAGGCTTGCCGTCCTTGCCGTTCATGGTCCCGAAGCCTAAGAAAGAAAGTCCTGTATGCTCCGGCACGATCCCTGATTTTTTCGCCGCACGGAACACCTGTACAAAATGAAGCTCCTGACGCTTATCCGCCAGATAGATCACCTGATCTGGCTGGTAGTCCCTCTGACGCTGAACCAGTGTCGCAAGGTCTGTCGTGCCGTAAAGAGACGCACCGTCTGATTTCTGCACCATACACGGCGGAATCTCCTTCGTGTCAGACTCCTCCTGCACATCGATGACAAGAGCCCCCTGGTCCATATGGGCAAACCCTTCTGCCTTAAGTCTCTCGATCATGTCCGGAATATCACTCTGAGCATCTGATTCCCCTTTCCAGAGGTCAAATTCTACATTCAGATTGTCATAATTCTTCTTGAGGTCTGTAACGGATATCTCCATGATGTGCTTCCAGACCGCTGTATATCCTCTGTGCCCGTTCTGAAGCAGATAAGTAGCATGGAGCGCCTCCTCCCGGTACGTCTCATCTTCCTTCGCCTTCGCGCTGGCTGTCGGATAGATTTCCTCTAATTCACTGATCGTAAACGGCGCCTCCTTTGGGTACTCTCCTGCAAAATCCTCATTAAAATAAGGAAGAGAAGGCTCACGCTTTCTAAGCTCTGTAATGATCAGCCCCATCTGATAACCCCAATCTCCTAAGTGGATATCCCCCAACACCTTATGTCCGGCTTTTCTGGCAATACGTTTCACGCTCTCACCGATGATCGCTGAGCGGAGATGCCCTACATGGAGCGGCTTTGCCACGTTCGGCCCACCGTAATCCACGACGATCATCTCTGGCTCTTTGGCCTTCTCGACACCTAAGTCCCCCGCTTCCCTCATCCGGTTAAGATATGCCGATACCGCTTCCTTTTCAAGCTTCATATTGATAAACCCCGGCTTCACCGCCTCGATTTCCCCAATATATTCTTTCTCTGTCAGATTCGCGATCACATCATCCGCGATCATAAAGGGAGCTTTGTGATACGCCTTCGCCCCCGCCATAGCCCCATTGCACTGATACTCGCACAGGTCCGGACGGTTAGACAGTGTAACCTTCGCTAACTCCCGGTCATACCCCGCCTTCTCAAAAGCCACGCCCAGCTCTTCTTCAATAAAATCTATGATTTTTTTCATGTCATTCCTCCTGATTCTTCATGCATTCCCGTTATCCGGATAATTTAAAGCTTTTTCTATCTACATCATCGTATTATATTTTGCCGGAAAAGTCCATACTATTATTGCCAAATATTCTGTCCCATGCTAAGATAATGTTATTGTCCGTGGCAGCGGATCCGGCCGGATTCCAGGGTTGTCTTACGCGTAAGGCCGGATGCAGGCCCGGTGTTATACCGGCCTGTGGCCGCGCAGTACCATGCACGGCAAAGAAGCATCCGGCAATAATCGGATGCTTCAGCATCACCAGATCATGATCAAATCATAACAAAGGAGATACACCGATGAAAATAGGTTCCCATGTAGGAATGAGCGGCAAGGACATGCTGCTTGGCTCGGCAAAAGAGGCTGTCTCTTACGGCGCCAACACATTCATGTTCTATACCGGAGCACCACAGAATACAAGACGAAAGGATATCAGCGAGCTGAATATTGATGCCGCCTGGACATATATGGAGAAGCACGGCATCCATGAAGTTGTCGTACATGCTCCGTATATCATCAATCTGGGTAATGCAGTCAAGCCGGAGACTTACGAGCTTGCCGTGAATTTTCTGCGAACGGAGATTGCGCGCACCGAAGCCTGCAAAAGCAAAGTCCTGATCCTCCATCCCGGCGCCCACGTAGGCGAAGGTACAGATACCGGCACAAGTCAGATCATCAAAGGACTTAACGAAGTACTCACCAAGGATACGAATCTTTACATCGCCCTGGAGACGATGGCAGGAAAAGGCTCGGAGGTTGGACGCTCTTTTGAAGAGCTTGCACGCATCTACGACGGCGTGACCTTTAGTGACAAGCTCCGCGTCTGCTTCGACACCTGCCACACCCATGACAGCGGCTATGACATCATCCACGATTTTGACGGCGTTATCGGTGAATTCGACCGGATGATCGGAAAAGATCAGATTGCCGTCTTCCATATCAATGACACGAAAAATCCTGTGGGCGCAAAAAAAGACCGCCATGAGAATATCGGATTCGGAGAGATTGGATTCGACGCACTGTCCTATATCGTGCACCATCCGGATTTTCAGGATGTACCGAAGATCTTAGAGACGCCCTACATCCCTTCCCCCACGAAGGCGAAGAAAGCTTACGCACCCTACAGACATGAGATTGAGATGCTTCTTGAAAATAGATTCGACCCGGAGATGAAAGAAAAAATCATTGCGGAAAATGAATAAGAAGTGAACGCAAGGAGGGTGCTGCAAAATGCAGAATTTCCGCGGTATATAGCGTCGGCGCATAATTCGCCATGCTATATCTTGTGAGACTTAAGCATTTTGCAGCACCCTCTTTGCATTTAAATCCCAAAATATCCCCTTACTGCCCACAGACTTCCAGGATCTTATCCGCCGCACGCTCCGCCCCGCCGCACGTTCTAAACCCTTCCGATATCTTCCCCGCATTTTCCCTAAATGCCTTCTCCTCCATCACCCGCCTTACCGCCTTAAGGACAGCCGCCGGCTCCGCGCGCTCAAGCAAAATCCCGGCGCCAAGTTCTGCCGCCCTCCTTGCCACGCCCCGCTGCTCGGAGGTCTGGGGCAGCAGGACAAGGGGAACGCCGAAATACAGGCTCTCATTCACGCTGTTCATCCCGCAGTGGGAGAGAAATACATCCGCTTTCTTAAGCACCCCGATCTGGTCAACCTCCCGATACACCGTTATGTCTGCGTAAATCTCTTCGGACAGAGAGTCTGCCCGAAGACTCCCCGCCCGCAGGTTACCTGCCCGCAAGCACTCCGCCAGTTCTTCAAGTTTACGGACATCCACCGCATTTCCCACAGACAGGACCACCTGGTAATCCGTACCCGCCAACGCCCGGATGCACTGTTCGTAAAACGGCAGCATATCATTATTGACCGTTCCCATGGAAATATAAAGGAGCTTATCCCGGGTCTTTACAATCTCCTCCCTGGCCGGGCGCACAGATGCCCCTACAAATGCATATTTGTCTGAAAATGTCTCCGCACACGGCTGAAACTCTGGGGAGGTATACACGATCGTATGGGTGTCATTGTCATTCTGGAGAATGTCCAGCACATTCTTTATAGGGTACCCGTGATTCTTAAGTCTCTTTATCTGCCTGCCCACCTTCGGCATGGCAAGCAGAAAGGCAAATGCCTCCCGCATCCTGCGCCCCATAATTTTCGAAGAATACTGGTTAAATGCAAAAGTGGTGGTGGACGACACAAAGGGGATGCCGTACTTTAAGGCCGCCGCCTTCCCCCACACCGCCATGGAATCCGCCACAATGCAGTCCGGCTTAAAACGCCCGACGTCACGACGCACCATTTCATTAAGGGCTAGGGTCGTATCCGTAAGGATCTCCACCGAAAACGCCAGGTCTTTCCCCACCCTGGCAGCGTCCTTCGCGCTCAGATGCCGCTCCCGGTCAAAGCTGTCACAGGCGATAAACGCTGCCCCCGTATCCTCAATCTTCTCCCGCATCGGCTCATAGGAGTAATACCACACCTGATGCCCCCGCCGAACCAGCTCGCGCACCACCCCAAGAGTGGGGTTCGTGTGGCCGTGGGCGGGTATATTAAAAAACAAGATCCTGCTCATCGTTACCTCCGTTTCTTTACCATTTCATTTCAGTCTGGTCCTGGCAATGCCGCATCATTCCAATTCTTCAAAAAGCTTTGAAAAATGCTTATTCCGCGTCTCTTTCGTGGGAATCGCAATGCCCCGCTCCAGATCCGCCAGCACAAGCACCGAATCCCCCGGTCGGATGCCGAATAACTCCCTGGCCTCCTTCGGGATCACAAACTGGCCCTTCTCACCGATCTTTACCATCCACGCATATTTTCCTTCCGGAAATTCCATAACTTTTGCTCCTTTCTCCCTTCATCCGGCAACTTTACTCTCCGAAGACGATTTATTATAAGAATATGATTTATACTATAAATATGATTAAAACTATTAGTATGATTAATCATACTATAATATCCTACAAAAAGCAACCCCATGATCGCCGTAAAGAACATGGCCGCGCCGAACTTTAAAAATCACTTTGAAACACCCTGCCCGCCGCAGGATGGTTTCAAAGTGATCTGCACTCGATATTCTTTTATCAACTTATACAAGCTTACATATATTTACTTCCCGGACACCACCAAGTGCTTTACCTTCACCGTCGGGCACAGCATACACACGCCGTCCACCATCCGATACACCATATCATCTCCGATCATCTCCATATCCGCCCACAACTCGCAGATATTCCCGGATATGGTGAACTGGTTAAGGGCAGTACACACCCGCCCGCCCTCAATCCGGTTCCCCGACGCGAGAAGAGAAAAATCCCCAGTCTTTATATCGGTCCCGGCAAACGCGCCTTCAATCCTGGTGATATAGATGCCGCCCTCCGCCGCGTCGATCATTTCCTTCCGGGAAAATATCTTATCCCCGGAACTTAACTGCACGTTGGTAGCCCGCGTGCCCATGTCAGCAGTGATATCAGGCTTAAATCCATTTCCGGTACTTGCCTTTCCGGCGGCGGCGCCGTCTTTCTTATTATAAAGCGCTGTCTCAAAGATTCCGCCCCGGATGAGCAGCTTTTTTGTGACCGGAACACCCTCGTCGTCAATCCTGCGCCGGCAGGTGCCGCGGGCACTGAACGGATCTTCCTCCAGATGAAGAGCCGGACAGCCAATCCGTTCCCCCTCGCGGTCAGAAAGGGCGCTTAAGCTGTGGCGGATATTCTCGCCGTAGAACATGGGGAGGAAATATCCCATAAGCTCCGCCGCCACACAATTTTCCAGGACGATCGGGCAGCTCCTTGAGACAGCCGGCTCCGCATGGAGGCCGAACCCCGCGTACTTTGCCGCGCGGTCCGCAAGCCGCCCGGCAATCTTTCGAAAGCCCTCCTCATCCGCCGCATCCACGATGCCAAGCTTTACTGCTCCCGCCACAAACTCTTCATCCCGGGCAATGACCCGGATGGTAAAGGTACAGTCGCCATTATCATCCGCAAGATAATTTCCCTGTCCGTCAAGGATCGTCACCGTATCCTCAAACTGCCGGTACTCGCAGATTTCCACCGCCTCCGACTTCTCCCAGGCAAGCGCCTTACGCTCCGCGTATTTTAAAATATCTGCCACCTTATCCCGGTCGATATCCCGCCACCGTCTTCCCCTGAGATCCTGACTCTCCTCAATATGCTCCGGCAAGTCTCTTTCACCGAACACGCCTGCCGTCTCCTTAAGCCGCCGGAAGATCTCCCCCTGGTCTTCAAGAGAATCCGCATATGCACAGCAGTATTCGCCGTTCCATGCTGCCTCCGCAAAATACATCCGCGTCTCTCCCTCCTCGAAGGTCTTTATCTCCTGATGCTGCACCGAAAGGCACAGCCCTTTCCGAATGTCCACGGAAAGTCTCCGGTGGGAGAATCCATGAACTATAAGAGCCTCCATGAACGCCTGGATCTCTGGATTTTTCGCCGCACTGATCATAGTTCCTCCCCTCCCACTGTCATCTCCGTGATCCTGACCGCAGGCTGGCCCGCCCCGACCTGGATCTGTCCGCTGCCCGCATAGCAGTAGCCCTGTCCCAGCGCAAAATTATCCGACACCATATCCACTCTCGGCAGGATGTCCCTGCCGGTTCCAATTAGTGTTGCGCTCTTTACCGGCACCGTGATCTCGCCCTTCTCGATCAGGTAAGCCTCCCCGGTGTTGAAGTTGAACTCTCCGGTAGCCGGATCTACAGAGCCCGCGTTGATATCCTTCACATAAAGGCCTTTGTCCACGGAAACGATCATCTTCTCAAGCGCATCCTCCCCCGGAGCGATGTAGGTGTTCGTCATCCGCGACGCGGGAGCAAACCGGTAGTTCTCCCGCCGGCCGGAACCGGTAGGCGAAAGCCCCATCTTCCTCGCATTCATCCGGTCAAGAAGATAGCCCTTTAAGATGCCTTTCTCGATAAGGACATTTTTCCTGGTCCGCACACCCTCATCGTCAATTCCAAGAGACCCCCACTCCCCGGGCATCGTTCCGTCATCGATGAGCGTCACCTTCTCTGAGGCGATCTGCATCCCAAGCTTTCCCGCAAATTCCGAGCAGCCGTCAGCCACCGCATTTCCCTCCAGGGAATGGCCGCATGCCTCGTGGAAAAATAATCCGCCGAAACCATTGGCAATGATGACCGGCATCCGGCCCACCGGACAGTTCTTCGCGCCCAGCATGGAGCCTGCCGCCCTGGCTGCATCCGCCGCCCCGGCCACAAACGCCTCCGTCCCGAGGAATTCCGGACCGCTCATGGCTCCCGGCCCTGCAAAGCCGGTCTGGCTGCTCTCATCTTTCTCATCCCTCGCCGTCATGGTAAACCGTACTCTCGTCCGCAGACGGCGGTCCTCGGCATACACGCCCGCGGTATTGGCAATCTGCACCCGCTGGTCCTCCTCCGTGTAACAGGCGCTGCCCTGCACGATACCGTCCGCTGCCGCCTTCCCGGCTCTGAGCCCCTGCTTTAACCGGGCAATCTTTCCCGCAAGCGCCAGGCTCCTTCCCCCGGATTCCGACATTCCGGGATAAGATACGATGATCTTAAGCGGCCGGACATCTGTCAAAGGCATCCTTTCGCCCAGTAACCCCTGGCTCTTCTGATTCGGACCGCCCCCTCCCGGAATATTCCGGCTCCCAAGCCGTTCCTTTAAAAGCCTGAAGACCGTTTTCTCATCCGTATCCGCACTGTAAAAATATCCGCTGGAAAGCCCCTTAAATACCCGGATCCCGATGCCGCCATTCCGCCCGCAGGCACAGCTTATCACCTGCTCATCCACCAGCTTGAACCTCGTCCGGGATGCGTCCTCGAAAAACACCTCCCCATAGTCCGCTCCATGGGAGATTACATAATCCAGTATTTTCTCAATATATGGTCTGGAAAGCATCCTCTCTCCTTCCTCCTTGGTCTTTTTCGTCAAATCTTCCCGCACATATGGCACGCCACAAAATGCCCCGGCTCTGCCTCTATAAGCTCTGGCATCTCTTTTCCGCAGATTTCTTTGGCGTACTTGCAGCGCCCTTTAAACCGACAGCCGTCCGGTGGATTGATGGGGCTTGGCACTTCGCCCTCCAGGTGTACCCTCGCCTTTCCTTCTTCCTCGTCCGGATCCGCCTCCGGAATCGCCGATATAAGCGCCTTTGTATAGGGGTGCATCGGATGGTCGTAAAGCGCCTTGTTTCCCGCAAGCTCCACCATGGAGCCAAGGTACATCACGCCTACCCGGTCGGAAATATGCTTGACCATGGAAAGGTCATGGGAGATAAACAGATAGGTAAGCCCCATCTCCCGCTGCAGTTTGATCAGCAGATTGACAATCTGCGCCTGGATAGATACGTCCAGCGCGGAGATCGGCTCGTCGCAGACGATGAACTTCGGTTCTACCGCCAGCGCCCGCGCGATTCCCACGCGCTGTCTCTGGCCTCCAGAAAGCTCATGGGCAAACCGGTTGGCATACTCCGCATTTAAGCCTACCTTGTGGAGCAGCTCATTGACCCGCTCCTCCTTCTCCTTTTCCGAGATATGAAAATGCACATTCATTCCCTCGGTAATGATCTCCCCGATGGTCATCCGCGGGTCCAGGGAGGCATACGGGTCCTGGAAAATGATCTGGGCATCTTTACGAAATCCCAAAAGCTCCTTACCCTTGAACTTCGACACATCGCGCCCCTCAAAAAGAACCGTTCCGCCAGTGGCATCGTAAAGCCTTACCAAGGTGCGCCCGCAGGTGGTCTTCCCGCAGCCGGACTCGCCCACCAAGCCAAGAGTCTCGCCCTTCTCAAGCTTTATATTTACGCCGTCCACCGCCTTAAGAACCTGATTCTTCCCGGCCTTGAAATATTTACACAGATTTTTCGCCTCAACAATATATTCGCCCATTACTCTTCCTCCCTGTCATAAAATGATTTTACTTTCGGAGCTTTCTCATGCATGAGCCAGTAGGACACCTTGTGGGTATCCGAAAGCACTGTCTCCGGCGGCTTTCTCTCCTTACATACCGGCATGCAGTATTCGCACCGGTCCGCGAAGGGGCAGTGTTCCAGAGGCAGCAGAAGATCCGGCGGCGTTCCGCCAAGGGCGTAGAGCTCTTCCTTGGATTTCGTTCCGAGCCTTGGCACAGAGCGGAGGAGCGCCCACGTATAGGGATGCCTGCTCTCGTAAAAAATCTCCTTCGTGGTTCCCCGCTCGACCACCTCGCCCGCATACATCACCTGGATACGGTCTGCAAAATTCGCCACTACACCCAAGTCATGGGTGACGAGGATGATCGCCGTATTCATCTTCGTCTTAAGCTCCATCATCAGATCCATGATCTGCGCCTGGATGGTCACATCGAGAGCCGTCGTCGGCTCGTCCGCAATCAGCACATTGGGATTACAGGCAAGGGCAATGGCGATCATCACCCGCTGGCGCATCCCGCCGGACATCTCGTGGGGATAGTTGTCGATCCGCTTTTCGGGGCTCGGGATGTTGACCGTCTTAAGCATGCCGATGGCCTCTTCCCTGGCCGCCTTCTTATCCAGCTTTTTATGTATCATCAGGCTCTCCATGATCTGATCGCCCACGGTCATCGTCGGATTTAAGGAGGTCATGGGATCCTGGAAGATCATGCCCACCTCGTCTCCCCGGAACTCACACAGCTCCTTCTCACTCATCTTCAGCACGTCTTTTCCGTTGCAGATAATCTCTGACTCCGGCTTGATGACCGCAAAAGGAGGCTTTAAGAGGCGAAGGATCGATTTGGCCGTCACCGTCTTGCCGCAGCCGGACTCCCCGACAAAAGCCAGCGTCTCACCCTTGCTCAGCTCAAAGCTTACGCCGCGGACAGCTTTGACCTCGCCAGCGTATGTATTAAAAGATACATTCAGGTTCTCAACTTTTAATATATTTTCCATATCCGTCTCTCCTATTTTCGTAATTTCGGGTCAAGGGCATCCCGAAGACCGTCGCCCAAAAGGGTAAATGAAAGCATCGTCAGTGCGATCATCAGCGCCGGGAACATCAACTGGTACGGGTAGAACATGAAGTTCTGCTGCGCTGCCGAGGCAAGGGCGCCCCAGCTTGTAGAAGGCGGCTGGATACCAAGCCCTACGTAGCTTAAGAACGCCTCCGAGAAGATATATCCCGGGATGTCAAAGGTGATAGCTACGATGATCATGCCAATGGTGTTGGGAATCATGTGCTTAAGGATGATCTTTATGGGCGCGACACCAAGTACATTTGCCGCGAGGACATACTCCTGGGTCTTTAACTGCAGCATCTGCCCGCGCACAAGCCTTGCAATGCCGCACCACCCGGTGAGGGTAAGAGCTACCAGCATCGTCCCCAGGCTCTTGCTGTCGGTGATGACGGAGATCAGGATAACAATGATCAGGTACGGGATACTTAAGAGCACCTCCACGATACGCATCATGATATCATCCACTGCGCCACCGAAATACGCCGCGATACCTCCGTAGATACTTCCTACAACACTGGCAATGACCGCGCCTAAGATACCGATGATAATAGACACGCGCCCTGCCTGCCACACTCTGGCAAAGAGATCCCTGCCCAAGTCGTCTGTCCCGAACCAGTGCTCGGCGCTGGGGCCCTGGTTGATGGCGTCTGCGTCGATCTGCTCAAACTCGTAACCGCTGATGGCCGGCCCGAAGATGATAAAAAAGATCAGGATCAGAAGGATGATGAGCGCTACGAACGCCACCTTATTCTCCCTGAGTCTGCGCCACGCGTCCTTCCAGTAGCCGACACGGGGTCTTGACGGAGCCTCCGCATCTTTATCGATCCCGATGATGGTAAACTTTTCATCAGGTATATCCATATACATCTTAGTTTTCTCTGTATTTGCTGACATCTTTACCTCCTCCTACTTCACTCGAATTCTCGGATCCATCAGGCTGTACGCGATATCCACTACAAGCTGCACGAACACGAAAAGCGCCGCCGCAAATATGGTCGTGCCGATGATCATCGTATAGTCCCTGTCGTTGATGGAATTAATATAGTAGAAACCAAGCCCCGGGATGCCGAAGATCTTCTCTACGACGAAGGAACCGGTAAATATCCCGGACACCTGCCCCACAAGCAGCGTCATACAAGGGAGGAACGCATTTTTAAGGACATGCTTTTTTATGACATTCATCCTGCTGACACCCTTCGCCTCTGCGGTGAGGATATAATCCTGCCCCATGACATCAAGCATGTTGGACTTCACGTAACGGGCATATGTAGCGATGGTTCCAAAGCTGAGTACGATGGTGGGGAGGATCACATTCTTATAGCTCCCCCATCCGGTGGTGGGCAGCACCATCAGCTTGACGCTGAAAATATACTGGAGCACCGAGGCCAGCACGAACACCGGCACTGTGATCCCCAGTATGGCGATGAACATCACGATGTAGTCCGGCCACTTGTTCTTGTGGAGGGCGGCGACAATTCCAAGCAGGATACCGATCACCAGACCGATGATCAGCGCCATCCCGCCCGGAACTGCCGACACTTTGGAATTTTCAACTAATGTATCGGTAACCTGGCGACCGGGGTAGCGCAAGGATTCCCCCATCTCCCCCTTGCTCAGCAGGTTTTTCATAAAGATTACGTACTGCTCCGGCGTGGATTTGTCCAGGCCGTATTTCTCATAATAATTCGCCCTCGTCTCCTCCGGCAGGTTCCTGGCCATATGTGCCAGCGGGTCGCCGGGAATGCTGTGCATCAGAAAGAAGGTCGCGGTGATTACGATAAATAACGTGACCAGCATATATGCCACACGTTTTACGATATATTTTGCCATCTTTTTTTCCTTTCCTGATTCCTTTTTCAGAAACTGCAAAATACCGCCGTCAAAACCAGACGGCGGTATCGGTTACCTATCTACCTTCGATATATACATACTTCAGTCCGGAAGTTGATGTAAATTTCTTATTCAGATTCTTTACGTAATTGTAACGGAAGGAATGTTCCATCTCGTTGACCAGCGGACAGATGTTGCAGCCCTCGTTAAACAGGAGCTCCTCTGCCTGATGGTAGAGATCCACTCTCGTCTTCTCATCCATCTCTCTTCCTGCCTTGGCGATCAGCTCATCGAACTTTTCGTTGGTCCATCCGGTCGGGATGTTGCCGGAATTCGCCGTCGTGAACAGGGAGATCATGGACATCGGATCGTCATAGTCCGTGCTCCAGGTCATATTGCCCATCTGGTATTCCCCACTGTTGGTCTTCTGCTGGAAAGTCGTCCACTCGTTAAAGTCAAGTTCGATGTTCACACCCAGGATCTCTTTGTACTTCTGCTGTACGTACTCGCCGTAGTTGCGCGCCCACTGGGTTGTCGCGCTGAGAGAATACTTCACGTTGATCGCTGACGGGTCGGTGCCAAGGCCAAGCTCTTCCATGCCTTTAAGGAGCAGCTCCTTCGCATCCTCTTCCTTCGCCATCTTCTCAAGAGGAGCGTCTACCTGGTCGCGGTAATCCCCTAGCTCTCCGGTGGAGATGGCCTGTGGCACCCACCAGTATGCCGGCGTGTGCATATTCTGATAAATAGTCTTCGCCATGTCCTCTCTGTCCACCGCCAGGACGAAAGCCTTGCGGATATTGATGTTGCTGAATAATTTATCTTTTACATTGAAGAAATCAAACCGCATGGACGGAATCACTGTGTCCACCCGCTCCGCATTGTCCTTCTTGTCAAACCGCCCGACCCACTCTTCACTTCCTGTAGAGCACCAATCTAACTGCCCGCTGTCAAAGGAGTTGAATACCGCCGTCTCGTCGTTGATGATCGCGTATTTTACCTTGTCAAGCTTTACGTTCTCGGCATCCCAGTAGTCCGGGTTCTTTACCAGATTGATCTCTGAGTTGTGCGTCCAGCTCTCTACCTTGAACGGTCCGTTGCTTACATACTTGTCCGCCTCTGAGCCGTAAGTCTCTCCGTGCTGCTCAGCAATATCCTGGCGCACCGGGTAGCATGCCCGGGTGTCGGTCAGAGACATAAAGTAAGGCGTAGGCGCCTCAAGGGTAATCTCAAGCGTCTTGTCGTCCACTGCCTTGACCCCCAGCTCATCCACAGACGCCTCGCCGTCAACGACTTTCTTCCCGTTCTTGATAAAGTCCGCAGTAAAATAAGAGTTAGGGGAACCTGCCTCGGGATTCAGCGTCTGCCGTATACCATAAGCATAGTCTTCCGCCGTCACGGCCTTTCCGTCCGACCATTTGTTGTCCCTGAGCTTAAAGGTCCAGACCGTTCCGTCCTCGTTAGACTCCCAGGTCTCCGCCCCGGCGCCCTCTCTCACCTGCTCACCGTCCTTCTCCGCAAGACGTGTCAGCGGCTCCATCGTGTTCATCAGTATCTTCCAGCTATAATTGTCGTTGCCTTTGATCGAATCAAGGGTGGAAGGCTCTGTCTGCAGGTAAATGTTGTAATACTGCTCTCCACCTCCTGAAGAGGAATCTTTGTTCCCTCCGCCTCCGCCGCATGCGGTGAGCGATACCGCCATCGCTGCCGTAAGTATTGCTGCAATTAATCTCTTTTTCATAGCTTGCAACCTCCTGTCTTCACATGAATATTCTCGGGATATACATTTTTTCTATATCCCCCATCATTTTTATCTATTATAGCAAATACTACAATATTTTAATAGAGAAACAGAAAAAAATATGCAATTTTGTAGAAACTGCATATTTTTCATTATAGTATTTGTTATATTTTTACCAAAAATCAGAACAGCGTTCCGAATTCCTTTCCGATATTCTCCTTCTCCATGTTCCCTTCGATCTTCACCGCCGACATCAGGAGGTTGACAAGCGCCATGGGCGCCGACGCCGTGTTCAAAAACAGCCGGGTCGTACTCCGCACCGTGAGAAGTTCATGGGCGTGCTGCGCGATCTCCGCCTCCAAAGTGTCCGTGACCACCAGTACCTTTGCCCCTTTCTTCCTTCCGTATCCAGCGATCTTCTCTGTCATAAAATAATGGTCCGGAAATGAGACCGCCACAAGGAGCGTATCTTTGTCAACGACAGGAAGTGCGGAATAGATGCTCTCATTGAGTTCCGTATTCACGAGCACCGACCCGATCTGCGCCCCCGCAAGGTCGGACGCCATCCACTGGCAGACAATGTAAGACATCCCCCTGCCGCACAGCACCACCTTCGGATACTGAAAAAAAAGCCTGGCAGCATCCATGAGACGGCGGCTGTCAAAGTTCCTCGCGTACTCCTCCATAAGCTCCCGCTCCTCCCGGCAGATCTCGGTGAGGAGCTGCTCTTTATCGTCAAGCTCGTACTCCGGCACATCCGTATTAAAATAATCATTCTGCCGGTAAAGCCCGATCCTCCTTCTCATATTGATGTACTTCCTGACCTCGTACTTAACCTCATTAAAACTGTTGTATCCCAGCATCCGGCAGGCATTGAGTATGGTAATCTCCGTTACCCCAAGCTCCCTGCTCAGCTCCTTCAACGTGATAAAGGTCATGGTGTCGGCATTATCCCTGATATAATCGGCAATCTGCCTCTGCTTTTTTGTCATCTTCGGATAGCATCGGCTGATATTGGCCATGATGTCGGTATCCATGCTTTCCCCCCGCTTTCTATCGTTTCCTGCACAAAATTATACTATTTATTTTATTTTTTTTCAACAACACTTGCATATTTCATCGGTTCGGATTATTATAGTAAACGCTATATTTTTATTCTATCAAAGCAAAGGGGGATTTATTATATGAAAAACTATATTTTAGAGCAGCTCAAGGCACTTACTTCTATTCCAAGTCCCTCCGGATATACCCGGGAGATCACTGACTATGTATCCGGTCAGTTAAGCGGCATGGGATACCTGCCAAAGATCTCGAATAAAGGAAATATCGCCGTCACTCTTGGGGGAGAGGGCCGGCCGCTCATCCTTTCCGCCCACCTGGATACGCTGGGGGCTATGGTAAGGAAGATCAAGGATAACGGACGGCTGCGCCCGACCACTATCGGCGGGCACCAGTGGGATACGTGCGACGGGGAGAACTGCACGGTACATACCAGAGACGGGCACACCTACACCGGCGTCGTGCTGAACACAGAGCCTTCCGCCCATGTAGCGGACAAGAAGAAAGCGAAGAAAGAATCCCACATGGAAATCCTGCTGGATGAGAATATCTGCTCAAAAAAGGGAGCAAAAAAGCTGGGGATCCAGAACGGGGATTTTATCGCCCTCGAGCCCCGCACAGTCATCACCGAAAGCGACTACATCAAAAGCCGTTTCTTAGATGACAAGCTGTCCGCGGCCATCCTTCTGGGGCTTGCAAAAGCCGGTAAAGACAGCAAAATCTCTCTGAACCGAAAGGTCACCCTGCTTTTTACCGTGTACGAGGAAGTTGGCCACGGCGCGTCCTCCATCCCGGCGGACACCGAAGAGATCATCTGCGTGGACATGGGCTGCGTGGGAGACGGCCTGGACTGTACGGAGCACATGGTATCCATCTGCGCGAAAGATTCCGGCGGGCCTTACGACTATAGCCTGACGGGAGCACTCATAGAAACCGCCAGGGAAGAAGGGCTTAACTTTGCGGTAGATATCTATCCGCACTACACCTCCGATGCCGGCGCGGCGCTAAAGAGCGGCCGTGATATCCGTTTCGCCCTGGTAGGCCCCGGCGTGTATGCCTCCCATAACTATGAGCGCAGCCATACTGACGGGATGATGAATACGTACCGGCTGCTGCAGGCGTATCTGGAAAACAGATGCGATCATTGCAATCTGCGACGATGAGACGGGCGAAGAGATAAAGACCGCCCTTTACTGCGACGGCCTCTGCTGCGACAGGAAAAACCATCTCGATTCAAGGGAACGAAGTTCATCCGTATCCGGGGGGCGTGGCAGGGTGATTTTTATATGCTGGCGTTTGAAAACACCTGTTCAGCGTATTTCTTTGAATGTGCTGTTGAACACAAAGGTATTTTCAAAGTCACTTTAGCGCCCCTGCCTTCTTTCTGATTTTCCAGGACAAGGAGTCCTCCGTGCTGCCTTGCAATCCTGTCCGCGGCATACAGCCCGATTCCATAGTGCAGTTTCGAGCTGCGGCTGGCATCTTCCATATAAAATTGCGATGCTGCATGTTTCAGCGCCGCACTGCTAAAGCCTTTTCCGTTATCACTGACGGAAAAGGCCAGATATTCATTTTCCTCAAAAACCTCCATCGCAACCGCGCCTCCGGAAGGTGAATATTCCGCGGCATTGGATAATATATTGTTCAGTGCGCGGCTTAATAGAGAGGCATCCCCGAAGAATTCCTCCCGCTCACTTCTGACCTTTAATTTGAACCGGATTTTCCGGGAAGAGCATATCCCTCTTGCTGTTTCCCCGATATCCTGCAAAAAAGCCGGGAGAGAATTTTTCTGATGCCGGGGACGGCAGGTTTCCGTGTCCTTGGAAAGCTCTATCAGCATTTTTATATAATTCTGCATCTTTAAGGAGCTTTCTTCGATGAATCCCACACTCCCGGCCTGTTCTTCCGTAAGGTCTGTGTCGTATAAAATCTCTGCGTTTCCTCGGATAACCGTTAAAGGCGTTTTTAAATCATGAGCCAAAGCCCCAATCTGCTCCTTTCTCTCCTGCTCTGCCTTCCACTGCGTTTCCAGAGAAGTCTTAAGCTCGTGACGCATCTTATCCATTGCCGTCAGAATCGAATTAATCTCCCTGATATCTCCCTTTTCGACGGAGAAATCCAAATCCTGGCCCTGTATTTTTTCTGTCACCGCAATCAGAGAATCCAACTTCTTCTTCAATGAGCGGCTAAACCGGAGGGCAATCACGGCCACACTGAATACTGCCATAAAAAGCACAGCCAGCATAAGCAGATTTTGCGGAGGCCAGAGATATCTGCGGAGCGTTTCGGATTTGTACTGAGGGATGATCTGGTATTGGAGTACGACATACTCCCTCTCCCGCCTGACCACTTTGTAATAATTCTCCCCGCGGGATGCCCTCTTGCCCGACACCGCCTCCCAGGCAGCTTTCAGCCTGGTTTTTCCTATATTCCCATCTGTCATATTCCCCTCCAGGTCAAAGACGGCATACTGGCACAGCCCGGGAATCAAATCCCTGCTGACAGACGGGGCGCGCTCAATTCCCTCCCTCGCCGCCTCCGCCTGCTTTTGTGCATAGTTGGCAGGGTAGATCAAGTCTTTCGCAACAAGCACATTGAGTATAAATACCGCCCCGAGACAGATGAATGTCACCGCAACCGACACATACAGAAAATATTTTAAGAAAAATACGCTTAACGGCATTCCCGTTTCTTTTCTCACTGCTTTTCCTCCCACTTATACCCAATCCCCCAGACTGTTTTTACAGGAGCATAATCCATGCCCTCCAGTTTCGACCGGATATTTTTAATATGCATCGCAATCGTGGCGTCGCTGCTCTCCCCGTCATACCCAAACACCTTCTCATAAATCTGCTCCCTTGAAAATACCTGCCCCGCATTGCGGGCTAAATATTCGCAGATCAGATACTCGCTCTTTGTCAGGGGAACTATTTCTTCCCCCACTACTAATTGTTTTGCCGAAAGGTTGAAGTAACACCCGGAAAAAGACAGCCTGACTGAGTGTTCCCGGTGCTCGCGCCGCAGATGCGCCCTTACCCTCGCCTGAAGTTCCATTTTCCCAAAAGGCTTGCTGATATAATCGTCCGCACCTGTCTCCAGTCCGCAGACAAGGCTGTCTTCCTCTGTTTTCGCAGTGAGGAACAATATGGGGCAGTCCGCAAGAGGACGTATCTTCCTGCACAATGTATACCCGTCCGTCTCCGGCATCATCACATCCAGGATGATAAGGTCATAAGTCTGCAGCTTTAACCCTGCAGTTTCCCGGGGATTACTTACCGCCGTAACGCAGTGTCCGTCCGCCTCCAAAATCTTCTTTACCATCGCAAGGATTGCTCTCTCGTCATCTACTACTAAAATATTCGCCATAATACCTCCTTTCGCTGTATCAGTCGCCGGACTGCTGCCCCTCCCAGCAGTCTGCCCAGATACCGAACAGGACAAGCCCGCACACGGTCAGAGCCGCGCATAAGAAAACCGCAGTCCGGCACTTTGCGTCAATGGCCTGTATCCCCGCAGACTGTAGAATCATACAGGTTGTAAGCCTTGCCGCCCACGCACACGGAACATAGCACCAGATGCCATCCCCCAGCCCGGTCAGCAAAAGGGCGGCGGCAAGCCCTTCCGTAATACCTGCCATTATACTCACTCCTCTGTTAAAACGCAATGCCAGAAACCAGTGAAAGATATAGCAGAAAATATTTCCTGTTATCAATACAAATGCTGCCCGCACATAAAGATTCATACCTGCCACGGACTGTTTCAGCACATAGATATTTCCAAGCCCAAACAAAACGCTTGCCAGAAACACCGAACCTGTTCCGCCCGCTATGAGCAGCATAAGCTTGCTGTAAAACATCCGGCGCTTATTGACCGCTGACAGCATGGCCTGGAAAGAGACAGACGCCTCCTGCTCCGCCAGCATTGCGCCAAACACCCCAATCAGCACAGGAAACCCGCAGCCTAATGCCTGATAGTAAGCCTCTGCTTTTTCCCGGACATCCCAGATCACATTCGCGTAATAAGCAAGAAATACAGCCGCAGCGCAGACCGGTATCACCAGATGAGCCGTCCGGAAATACAAACCTTTCGTCTTTCTGTAATCCGCAGCAATACATTTTAAGATCATCATCGCCTGTCCTCCCAGCACCCAAACCAGACCGACGCTGCAATGCCGAATATCAAAAACCACATCAGCGACAGCAGTATGCCCGGCAGAATCACACCCGTATCCAAAAGCTCACTTCCCGCCGGAACAGATAGCCCATTGGGCATCACGCCCAGCACAGGACACATCAGGCGTACAGGAACAGCGGCAGGATACAGCCACCAAAGAGAAGTATCCGGAACTGTCAAAATACCGCTGACGGATAATATCACGCCGGCGAAAATGCTCCAGAACATTCCGAATCTGGCACTTAAAAACAAAAATACCGGTATCTCCCAT
>CANAPP010000008.1 GCA_947363565.1 uncultured Lachnospiraceae bacterium
ATATATAATAAATTATACCATATTTTTGAAAAATGTTATAGATATGAAATAAAAAACGGAGAGTTTTTTACGCTCTCCGTTTTCCATCCATTATTTTGCAGAAGATCACAGCAACTATTGTGCTTACTGCCGTCGCCGCAATCCCCGGCCCCACGATCGCCGCCGGGTTCACGCTCCCGTACTGTGAGCGGTATGCGATGACATTCACCGGGATTAGCTGTAACGAAGATATGTTAATGATCAAAAACGTACACATCTCATTACTGGCAATCCCACGCCGTCTCACAAGCCCCGGCAGCCGCCCGCACCTGCGGTCCTCCTCGAGTTTCCCCAGTTCCGCCATTGCCTTCAAGCCTGCCGGCGTCGCTGCCCACCCAAGCCCAAGTACATTGGCGATGATATTCGTAGTAATATGCTCTTCTGCAGCATGACCGGCCGGGAGATTCGGAAAGAGAAACCGGATCAGCGGGTGGATTTTTTTTGAGGCGCTCTCGATGATCCCGGCCTTTGCTGCGATTTCCATAAGCCCCACCCAGAAGGACATCACGCCCATCATCGTGATGCAAAGAGCTACCGCCTCTTTCGAGGAGTCCAGAGCAGCGTTGGTGATGTCAGGCATCCGTCCGGTGAATGCCGCAAAGATAATTCCAACCAGTATCATACCGGCCCATAAGTAATTCAGCATAAGATTCCCTTAATTTTTATCAGCTTCTTTAAAATAGCATATGCGGGCAGCCTGCGGCTTATTCTTTCCCGTCGCCCAGATGCCGCCACACAGTGAGCATCATCGTCGTAAAACATGCGCCGCCGCCGATCAGGTTGGAGATTGGTTCGGCTAAAAATACACCGTCAGTGCCAAGTCCGCCGACAGCCGGAAGACACAGGGTAAGGGGGATTACGATGACTGCCTTGCGCAGCAGCGAGAAAAATACCGCCTGCTTTGATTTCCCCAAAGCGACAAAGACAGACTGCCCGGAAAATTGCAGCGCTATCAGGAAAATGCCGAAAAAGTACAGATGCATGGCGGGAACGCCTTCCTGCAAAAGCTCTGGTTCGCTGCTGAATGGCCGGATGAAAAGATGTGGGAAGAAAAAGATGAGCGCCCACATCACAAAGGTAAATACGATGGAGAATATGGTGGTCAGCCTGATGGCGGATTTTACCCGGCCATATTTTTTGGCTCCGTAATTAAAGCTCATGACGGGCTGGGCGCCGTTGGAAAGTCCGGTCACCGGGATAGTGACGACCTCGCGGACAGAGTTGATCACCGTCATAATTCCGATGTACAGGTCGCCGCCGTAGCGCTGTAGCGTGGCATTGCAGATAATCTGCACGGAACCGTTGGTGACAGCCATGACGAATCCGGAGAGGCCAAGCGCCGTTATCTCCTTTATAAGAGGAAGGGACAGCGACATCGACTTCGCCGACAGCCGGAGCAGAGCCTTTGGCCCGATCAGGAAACGAAGCACCCACAGGGCGGAAATCCCCTGGGAGATGATGGTCGCCAGAGCAGCGCCCCGCACACCCAGGTGAAAGACGAAGATAAACAGCGGGTCTAAAAGGAGATTGAGTGCCGCCCCGATAGACACGGTGAGCATCCCGGTGATGCCAAACCCCTGGGCGTTGATAAAGTTGTTCATGCCGAGGCTTATCATCACAAACAGAGTTCCGAGAAGGTACAGCGTGACGTAAGATTCGGCATAAGGGTATGTAACATCGCTGGCGCCGAACAGGTACAAAAGTGGCCTGCGGAATATGCTGCAGAGGGCGGACAGGACGATCCCGGATAAGAGCAGCATGGAAAAGGAGTTCCCCATGATCTTTTCTGCCTTTTCCTGTTCATCCGCGCCTCTTGCGATGGAAAACAGCGGTGCGCCGCCCATGCCGAACAGGTTGGCAAAAGCCGTGATGATCGTAATGACCGGCAGCGTCAGCCCGATGCCGGTGAGGGCATCTGTCGACGTACCCGGGATGTGGCTGATATAAGCGCGGTCCACCACATTATAGAGTACGTTGATGAGCTGCGCCAGGGTCATGGGGACGGCCAGCCGCAGGATATTTGCCGCAACGCTTCCTTTGCCAAAGTCTTTTTCCGTGTTTTTAAAATGCTTCATTGTCTATCACCATTTCTTTCAAAAAAATGTAAGGATAACTGTTAATAACAGTATAAAATGCCGGCCGTTTATTTTCAACCTGCAGGAGTCAATACCGCGGCAGCCGGACAGTAACAGAAATAAACGGAAAGCGCGGGACATATAATGGAAAATAGATTTTATACGGAAATGAGGCGGTTTTGTGAAAATGTTGCTGTACATCGCGGATCTTATCGTGCCGATGGTGATTTTCTTGGTGGTGAGCTACGGCGTGCTGATGCGGGTGGATGTGTACGATTCTTTTATCAAAGGGGCGAAAGATGGATTTTTTACCGTAATTAAGATCATGCCTACGCTGATCGGGCTTATGGTGGCGGTGGGGATATTGAGGGCGTCAGGTTTTTTGGATTATCTGTCGGGGCTTATTGGCGGAGCAATGAAGTATGTTGGGTTCCCCAGCGAACTTGTGCCGCTTACGGTGGTGAAGATGTTTTCATCCTCAGCAGCGACGGGGCTGCTCCTGGATGCCTATAAGGAGTACGGGACAGATTCGTATATCGGGTTGGTGGCGTCCATCAGCATGTCGTGCACAGAGACGATATTTTACACAATGAGCGTGTACTTTATGACGGCAAAGGTGACAAAGACAAGGTACACGCTGGCCGGAGCCATGCTCGCGACCTTAGCGGGGCTTATGGCAAGTGCGGTGCTGGCCGGGGCGATGTAACGCCGGCGGAATCGGCGTGGGCGCAGGGAAAGGCTATGGGGGTGGAGTATCCATAGCCTTTTTGTTTTTGCTTTTTGATGGAATCGGCGTTATGCTACATCTGGCTGCGGAGGATGCTGAAGGGTGCGGGCCCGGTCTCTAACACAGCCCGGTGGAAGCGCTCCTGGGTGAATTTCTCGCCCCATTTGTCAATGGCATATTTTTTAAGCTCTAAAAATTCCAGATATCCGACATAGTATTTTAAGTAGTTTGCCGGGTCGGCCACGATCAGGCTGTAGATTTCGGAAATTGTCTGCGTGTCGGTGATCCCATAGTCCCTGAAGAAGGAGACAGTGTCGGAAAGGGACCAGCCGTCATAATGGATACCCATGTCGGCCAGGGCGTAAAGCCCTAAAAGAATAGAAGTATTTTTCTGCATGATCTTTGCCTCGGCTTTAGGAATGGGGGCGTAGTAGTAGCTGAGCATTTCGCAGTAGGTCGCCCAGCCTTCCGTGTAGCCGCCGTAGCCTAAAAGACAGCGGATGGGATCCGGATGCAGGTTCATGTAATAGACGTTCTGGTACAGGTGCCCTGGATACCCTTCGTGGGCAAGGGTGGTGAAGAGGGACAGATCGTCAGGGATGTGGCCTGCATTGATATAAATAACATTTGCCTCGGTGTTGTCGATGGCGGGAATCATATAAAAGGCGGGGCTTAAATATTCCTCCAGGGACTTCTGGACGTATTTTACCTGGACATCCACGGCCGGGGGCTTGGGGAAATCGCCGTTCATCTTATTTTCCAGAGTGTTCAGGATGGAGACGGGATTGGAGTCTTCAAGGATTGCGCCCTGGGAGGAAAACAGATCAGAGGAGCGGGAGCCGGAGTCTTCGGAGGAAAGATTGGATACACCAAGCTGTGCCAGCGAAGTCTGCATCGTCCCCAGGTCTTCCATGATCTGGCGCCGTACCAGTTCCTGGAGCTTAGGGATACTGCGGTCAGAACCAGTTTCGCTGGCGGCGGTCAGTTCGTAATATTTCCGGCCTCCCGGGAGGTTGCACAGTCCGCCGGAACCGGCATCCTCCGCGCAGTCGTCGCGAAGCTCCAAAAGCCCGGAGACGAGATTTTTATAGGCCGGGAAGACATATTTCTGTATATATCTGTTGTGGGTTTTTCTGTATTTTTTCCGGTCGAATGATTTCTTCCCCTGTTTTGACAGCTCATCTTCCAGCCCGTCAAGCCGTTCCTCGAAGGAGGAATAGAGATAATTTTTGTCTTTAAGCTTTACAAATGCGCGGCATTCGGCAACCAGGTCATTAAGGGAGTCCTCGGACATGAAGAATCCTTTCTGCGCCCGCGCCTGCTCGAATTCCAGGATAGAGTCGAAGTAGGCCGGGATCTTGCGCAGCAGCTTCAGGTAAGTATCCACATCCGAAGTGCGGTAAAACTGGTATTCGGACAGAATCACCGGGAGCTGGGACTGAGTTCCGGTGAGGGGCGCTAAAGGCTCCTCATAGAGAGAATAGGGGGCAAGCTCGAAAGCCGATGTAAAATAATCCTCAAGGACATCATACGTCAGCCTGTTTTCTGCCGACAGCCGGCGCCGGTCGTAGGACTTCAGGAGGGCAAGCGCATTTTCGACGGCGGCACAGATGGAAGTGGTGTCGGCAGTGCATGAGCCGATGGACACAGGGGCGTCGGTAATGCCGTAGGCGGCAGGATTTTTCAGGGTATAATGAAGGGAGATGGTGTTGCCGGAAACCTCCTGGCAGAAAAGATTGTAGGTATATTCCTCAAACTGCTGATTTTCATTTTTATAAAAATGATGCACGCTGAGGACAGTGACGGACAGTACCGCAAGAAATATGGCGGTGATAACCGCAGAGCGCTTTTTAGACATAAGAAAGCCTCGGAGTATTTTTTTAATTTATATGCGGGAGGAAAAGAAGTTATGCGGGTGAAGCTGGACGGGCGGGTGAAATTTTACGCGCCCCTTGACAGTACGCTGTGTTTGTGCTACGATGCAGAATATCTGATGATCAGTTTTTGAAATAACAGAAGATAGTACAAACGCAGTGACGAAGAGAGTATGCATATTGAATGCTTTACAGAGAAGTCCTGAATTCCTGATGAGATTGACAGCGGCTCAAGGTGAAGAATCCGGCACGGGAGGTATGTGCCCGCCATGGGCCAGGCGATGTGACTGCTGTCTGCAGACAGGGAGGATGCTGAGAGGGACGAGAGGGAGATATGCGGAAGATGGCTTCTGAGCGGTGCGGTGAGCGAAACAAAGCATCTGAACAGAGATTTTCAGGTGCTGCCGGAACTTTCGTAAGCCGTAATGGGTCCGCCCTTTACAGCGGCGAGATGTCAGGTACAGCAGCGGATGAATGGGCTGGCTTGGCACCTTAAGAGGTCTGCGCCGCGAGGTGCGGATGAATGGAAGTGGTAACACGGGTTTGCTCGTCTTCCCTGATTATTGTAATCGGGGGAGATTTTTTTGTCTTACGGGAAGGATGGGTGGACTTTTGTGAAACATTTTGCGAAAACAATAGGAAAAGGAGAGATGAGAATATGGAAAAGAAAAAGTATTATATGACGACGGCGATTGCCTACACATCAGGCAAGCCTCACATCGGCAACACCTACGAGATCGTCCTGGCGGATGCGATTGCCAGATATAAGAGGAGCCAGGGATACGACGTGTTCTTCCAGACAGGAACGGATGAGCACGGGCAGAAGATTGAGCTGAAGGCTCAGGAGGCGGGTGTTACGCCGAAGCAGTATGTGGACAACGTGGCGGGCCAGGTGAAGGATATCTGGAAGATGATGAATTCTTCCCATGATAAATTTATCCGGACGACGGATGCGGACCATGAGCGGGAAGTGCAGAAGATTTTTAAGAAACTGTATGAGCAGGGAGATATTTATAAAGGTTCTTATGAGGGGCTTTACTGTACGCCCTGCGAGTCCTTCTGGACAGAATCCCAGCTTGTGGACGGGAAATGCCCGGACTGCGGGCGTGAGGTGAAACCTGCGAAGGAGGAGGCTTACTTCTTTAAGATGAGCAAATATGCGGACCGCCTGACCCGGCACATCAACACCCACCCGGAGTTTATCCAGCCGGTGTCGCGGAAAAATGAGATGATGAACAATTTCCTTCTTCCTGGCCTTCAGGATTTATGCGTGTCCAGGACTTCTTTCAAGTGGGGAATCCCGGTGGATTTTGACGACAGGCATGTGGTATATGT
This sequence comes from uncultured Lachnospiraceae bacterium, assembly GCA_947363565.1. Lineage (GTDB taxonomy): Bacteria > Bacillota > Clostridia > Lachnospirales > Lachnospiraceae > MD308. Next base: position 6,051 of record CANAPP010000008.1, read on the forward strand.
GTGGCTGGATGCGCTGACCAACTATATCACGGGAATCGGCTATGACGCAGAGGGCGAGGGTACGGAGCAGTTCAAGAAGAATTGGCCGGCTGATTTGCACCTGATTGGGAAAGACATTATCCGTTTCCATACGATATACTGGCCGATTTTCCTGATGGCGCTTGGTCTGCCTCTGCCAAAGCAGATTTTCGGGCATCCGTGGCTTTTGCAGGGCGACGGGAAGATGAGCAAGTCTAAGGGAAATGTACTTTATGCGGATGAACTGGTTGACTTTTTCGGCGTTGACGCAGTGCGTTTCTTCGTGCTCCATGAGATGCCTTTTGACAATGACGGGGTGATTTCCTGGGAGCTTTTGGTGGAGCGGATTAATTCAGAGCTTGCGAACACCCTTGGCAATCTGGTGAACCGGACGATTTCCATGACGAATAAATATTTCGGCGGCACGGTGACGGATAAGGGCGCGGCTTTAAGTGCCGGGGACGCTGCGGTTGACGCTGACCTTAAGGCGGTTGTGGAGCGTACGCCCCAGGTTGTGGAAAAGAAGATGGACGACCTTCGGGTGGCGGATGCGATTACGGAGATTTTCAATCTGTTCAAGCGGTGCAACAAGTATATTGACGAGACGATGCCCTGGGCGCTTGCCAAGGAGGAGGAGAAAAAGGAACGGCTTGAGACGGTGCTTTACAACCTTCTTGAGAGCATCAAGTCCGGCGCAAGGCAGTTGGCGCCGTTTATGCCGGAGACATCAGAAAAAATTCTGGAGCAGCTTGGCGACGGCAAAGTGACGGAAAAGCCGGAGATATTATTTGCAAGGCTGGATATGGAGGAAGTGCTTAAGAAAGTGGAGGAACTTCATCCGCCGGTGGAAGAATCCGAAGGCGCAGCAGGAAGTGACGGGGCGTCAGGAGAGGATGCAGTGATCGATATTGAGGCAAAGCCGGAGATTACTTTTGAGGAGTTCGGGAAGATGCAGTTCCAGGTGGGCGAGATCATTGCCTGCGAGGAAGTGAAGAAGTCAAGGAAACTGCTTTGTTCCCAGGTGAAGATTGGCAGCCAGGTTAAGCAGATCGTGTCAGGAATCAAGGCGCACTATACGCCGGAAGAGATGGTAGGCAAGAAAGTAATGGTGCTTGTGAACTTAAAACCTGCGAAGTTGGCCGGAGTGATGTCTGAGGGGATGCTCCTTTGCGCGGAAGATGCTGACGGGAATCTGGCGCTTGTGACGCCGGAGAAAGAGATGCCGGCAGGGGCGGAGATTTGTTAAGAAGGTATAATTAGGAAAGGAAGATATAATTTATGGAAAAAATTAGAATTGGTATCGTAGGATATGGCAATATCGGGCGCGGCGTCGAGCAGGCGATTGCCCGCAATGAGGATATGGAGTTAAAGGCTGTTTTTACCAGGAGGGCTCCGGCGGCTGTGGCGATAAAGACGGAAGGCGCATTGGTAAAGCATTTTGACGACATGCTTTCGATGAAGGATGAGATTGACGTGATGGTGCTTTGCGGCGGTTCGGCTACAGACCTTCCGGTGATCGGGCCGGAGGTTGCGGCGAACTTTAATACGATTGACAGCTTTGACACCCATGCGAAGATTCCGGAGTATTTTGCAAATGTGGACAAGGCGGCGAGAGCCGGCGGCAATGTGAGCATTATTTCCGTGGGCTGGGACCCGGGGCTGTTCTCTTTGAACCGCCTGTACGCGGAGTCTATCCTGGCGCAGGGCAGCACCTATACGTTCTGGGGCAAGGGCGTGAGCCAGGGTCACTCGGATGCCATCCGCCGCATTGACGGGGTGAAGAATGCTATCCAGTATACCGTTCCCATTGAGGAGGCGGTTGACAAGGTAAGGAGCGGCAGCGAGCCGGAGCTTACGACAAGGGATAAGCACTTGAGGGAGTGCTATGTGGTTGCCGAAGACGGGGCTGATAAGGCGGCGATTGAGCAGGCGATCAAGACGATGCCGAATTATTTTGACGAGTATGATACGACGGTAACATTTGTCACAGAGGAAGAATTAAAGGCGAACCACAGTAAGATGCCTCACGGCGGGTTTGTTATCCGAAGCGGCGAGACGGGCTGCGAGGGGAATAAGCATGTGATTGAGTATTCTCTCAGGCTGGACTCCAATCCGGAGTTTACGGCCAGCGTGCTTGTGTGCTACGCGCGGGCGGCGTACAGGCTGTCGAAAGCGGGCGAGAGCGGGGCGAAGAGCGTGTTTGATATCGCGCCGGGGCTTTTGTCGCAGAAGACGGCGGAGGAATTGAGGGCGCAGTTGCTGTAGTAAAGTAACACGATGTTACAATAAAAATATGATATGATGCAATGCGGAATAGCCCGCAGCATTATGAGATTAGGATGACCAAGGAGGATGCCGCGCAATGATTTTTGATACCCATGCACATTATGATGATGAACAGTTTGACGGAGACAGAGAGGAGCTTTTGGCATCCATGCCATCAAATGGTGTCGGCAGAATCGTCAATGTCAGTGCCGCATATGAATCTTGTGAGCGTGTAATCGCGATGGCGGAAAAATACCCGTTTATGTATGCGGCAGTGGGCGTCCATCCGGATGAAGTGGGAAAACTTGACGAAGAGAGATTTTCCCGTATGAAAGCGCTTTTTAAGAATGAAAAGGTGGTGGCAGTAGGGGAAATCGGCCTTGATTATTACTGGGATAATGAGTCTCATGACGTTCAGAAAAAGTGGTTTGTCCGTCAGCTTGACCTTGCTCGGGAATTAAATCTTCCGGTAAATATCCACAGCCGCGACGCGGCGCAGGATACGATGGATATCATAAGGGAGTACGGGAAGGGGCTTGACGGTGTGATTCACTGCTATTCCTATGCAAAGGAGATGGCGCTTGAATATGTGAAGATGGGATACTTTATCGGAGTCGGTGGTGTGGTGACGTTCAAGAACGCAAGAAAGCTTAAGGAGACAGTGGAGGCGATACCGCTGACTTCGATTGTGCTGGAGACAGACTGCCCTTATCTCGCTCCGGAGCCGTACCGCGGGAAACGGAATAATTCTTCTTATATAAAGTATGCGGCGGAGGAGATCGGGCGGATCAAGGGAGTGGATGGCGAGGAAGTGGTGAGGCAGACGGAGGAGAATGCCAGAAGATTGTATCGGCTATAAATATCCAAAGATTTTACAACAATAAATGATCAAAGATAATAAATTAAGGAAAGGCTGACGGTCAAAGCATGAGCAGAGACGGTCAGCCTTTCTTGTTATGTTCAACCGTTTTTGTGCAAATTCAACCAAAATCAGTCACGAAATTTGTGAAATAGTTTGATTGACTTTGAATGAATTTGGCGTTATACTATGTTCAGAAAGTCAAACACGGGCAAAAACGTGTAGAACAAGGAGGTGGCGCAGTAATGATATATACAGTGACATTTAATCCGTCACTGGATTACATTGTAGCGGTTGATGATTTTAAGCTGGGTCTTACGAACCGCACGAACTCGGAGCTTTTGCTCCCGGGCGGAAAGGGAATCAATGTTTCGACAGTACTTATGAATCTTGGAATCGAGAGTACGGCGCTTGGATTTGTTGCCGGGTTTACGGGGGAAGAGGTCGTAAGGCGGCTGGAGAAGATGGGCGTTAAGAATGGATTTATCCGGATTGATGAAGGATTTACGCGGATCAACTTAAAGCTTAAGACGATCGATGGAACAGAAATTAACGGCATGGGCCCGGAGATCAGCGAGGAGAAGATACAGATGCTTATGGATAAGCTTGACACGCTGGGAGAAGGAGATGTTTTGTTCCTGTCAGGCAGCATACCGGCGTCGATGCCGGACGACGCATACCAGAAGATTATGGAGATGATTGACGGAAGGAATGTGCAGGTTGCAGTGGATGCGACAAAGGAGCTTTTGATGAATGTCCTGCCCTATCATCCGTTCCTGATCAAGCCGAATAATCATGAGCTTGGCGAAATCTTCGGGGCGGAGCTTAAGACGCGGGAGGCCGTCGTGCCTTACGCGAAGAAATTGCAGGATGGGGGCGCGCAGAATGTCCTGGTATCTATGGCGGGAGAAGGTGCGGTGCTTGTAAGCGCGGACGGAAAAGTGTACGATACCCCGGCGCCGAAAGGAACACTCGTTAACGGCGTGGGAGCAGGAGATTCCATGGTGGCAGGTTTCATGGCGGGCTATATGGAAAAAAGGGATTACCTATATGCGTTCCATATGGGAGTCGCGGCAGGAAGTGCCAGTGCATTTTCGGAAAATCTCGCCACAAAGCCGGAGATAGACGCGGTGTACCGGCAGCTTGCGGAAATGTAAAGACAACTATTTGAAGGAAGAATCAAGGAATTTTAACAGGAATTAAAAAAACAGGTTAGGAAAATATCGGAAAGGTAAGGAGGAAGTGACATGAGGATCACAGATTTGCTTGATGTACGCAGCGTCTCCCTTGACGGGGCGCCGAAGAGCAAGAACGAGGCTCTTGACCAGATTGTTGCACTTATGGCTAAGAGCGGGAAGATTAATGACGAGGAAGGGTACCGTAAGCAGGTATACGCCAGGGAGGAGGAGAGTACAACCGGCATTGGCGAGGGAATCGCGATTCCTCATGGGAAATGTGACGCGGTGGACCGGCCGGGGCTTGCCGCTATGGTGGTGAAGGACGGCGTAGAGTTCGATTCTCTTGACGGGGAGCCGGTAACGCTGATGTTCCTCATCGCAGCGCCGAACACGGAGGACAATGTCCATCTGGACGTCTTGAGCAAATTATCGATGATGCTTATGGATGAAGAATTTACTTCCAACTTAAGAAACGCAAAGTCGGCGGAGGAATTCCTTTCTATCATCGACAAGGCGGACGAGGAGAAGAAGAGCGTGGATGAGCGGCTTGCCGATATGGGTGAGGCCGAGGCCGGGCAGACAAAGATCCTTGCAGTGACCGGATGCCCGACAGGAATCGCCCATACTTACATGGCGGCGGAAGGAATCGAGAAGGCTGCCAAGGCAAAGGGATGCTTTGTGAAGGTGGAGACGAGAGGCTCCGGCGGGGCGAAAAATGTACTTACCGCTCAGGAGATTGCCGAGGCGGACTGTATCATCATCGCGGCGGACACACAGGTTCCCATGGACCGTTTTGACGGGAAGAAAGTGCTTGAGCGGCAGGTGTCGGACGGCATCAACAAGGCGGATGAGCTTGTAGAGCTTGCGATGTCGGGAAATGTTCCGGTTTTTAAGAGCGCAAATGCGGCAGCAGGCGCATCATCCGTGAAATCCGGCGGCAGCATGGGGCATCAGATTTACACACAGCTCATGAACGGCGTTTCCCATATGCTCCCCTTTGTGGTGGGCGGCGGCATCCTCATCGCAGTCTCCTTCCTGATTGACGGACTTTGCGTGGATATGACCGCTTTGTCAGCGGCGGAGCGGGCAAACTTCGGTACGATTACGCCGGTAGCGGCATTGTTTAAAAATATCGGCGGCGTGGCGTTCGGGTTTATGCTGCCGGTGCTGGCTGGATTTATCGCTATGGCAATCGGCGACCGTCCGGCTCTCGCGGTAGGGTTCGTCGGAGGTATGATGGCGGCAAATGGCACATCCGGGTTCCTTGGGGCTTTGGTTGCGGGATTCGCGGCAGGGTATATCATCAAGATGCTGTTTGTTGTATGTGCGAAACTGCCGGAGGCTATTGAAAAAATTGCGCCCGTCCTCTTGTATCCGGTATTTGGCATCCTTATCATGGGGCTTTTGATGACCTTTGTGGTAGAGCCGGTGATGGGCGGGATCAATACGGCGCTCAACAACGGATTGACAAGCATGGGCGGCTCCAGTAAGCTTGTGTTGGGGATGATTCTCGGCGGCATGATGGCTATCGACATGGGCGGCCCGTTCAACAAGGCGGCATATGTGTTCGGAACAGCCGCTATCGCATCCGGAAACTATGACGTGATGGCAGCAGTGATGATCGGCGGCATGACACCGCCCTGTGCCATCGCTCTTGCAACATTGCTTTTCAAGAACAAATTTACAAAAGAAGAAAGAGAATCGGGGCCGACCAACTTTATCATGGGGCTGGCATTTATTACAGAGGGTGCGATACCGTTTGCGGCGGCAGACCCGGCCCGCGTACTGCCGTCCTGTATCATCGGCTCGGCAGCGGCGGGAGCGCTTTCCATGGCGTTCGGATGTACACTGATGGCACCCCATGGCGGTATCTTCGTCGTGCCGGTAATGGAAAATGCGCTGATGTATCTGGTGGCACTCGTGGCAGGAACGGTAATATCGGCAGCGCTTTTAGGATTGTTAAAGAAAAAAGTTCAGTAAAGGTAATTATTTAAAATTAAAAATATAAAACGGAGGATTTTTAAAATGAAAGAATTTAAGTATGTAATCACAGACCCAGAGGGAATCCATGCACGTCCGGCAGGAATCTTAGTAAAGACTGTAAAGGAATTTGCCTGCGACATCAAGATTGCAAAGGGCGGAAAAGCTATGAACGCGAAGGCTATCTTCGGAGTAATGGGGCTTGGCGCGAAGAAAGGCGACGAAGTGACGCTTACATTTGACGGAGAAGACGAAGAGAAGGCATACGAGACCGTAAGCAAATTTATGGAAGAAACCCTGTAGCAGTCAGTTCAGCCAGACTGTCGTCAGCCGGCCAATCATGCTGGCATGAATTTGCCGGCTGGCGGACAGTCTGAGGGAGCACCGGGAACATGAGCAAAAGGAGCTGCAAAGCAGCGGAAAAGCACCGGAGGTGCGTTTTGCGAATAGGCGCGCTGAATGTCCGGAGCTAGGGAGCGGCTGAGAAACATAGTGAACATGGGGATGCCGCAGGTGTCCCCTTTTGTAAAGGAGACCGATATGAATATATATGAAGGAAAGAGCGTATTTAACGGTGTCGCGATTGGAAAGATCCGTGTATATAAAAAGGGTGAGCAACAGGTAAAGCGCGTGAAAGTGGAGGACGCCGAGGCTGAGATCACGCGTTTTGAGGAGGCAAAGCTTAAGGCGCTTGAGCAGCTTGCCGGGCTGTATGAGAAAGCGCTCCGCGAGGTAGGGGAGGCGAATGCGGCAATTTTTGAGGTTCACCAGATGATGCTGGAAGACGACGATTACAATGACTCCATAGAAAATATGATCCGCACCCAGGGAATCAACGCGGAGTATGCGGTGGCATCCACCGCGGACAATTTCGCCCAGATGTTTGCGGCGATGGATGACGATTACATGCGGGAGCGGGCGGCGGACGTCAGGGATATCTCCGAGCGTGTCCTTACTATATTAATTGGCGCGGACGGCGGCGGAACGGTGACGGAGGAGCCGTCCATCATCGTGGCGGATGACCTTGCGCCGTCAGAGACCGTGCAGCTTGACAAGGATATGGTGCTGTCTTTCGTCACCGTCCATGGTTCCTTAAACTCCCACACGGCTATCCTTGCCCGGACGATGGCAATCCCGGCGCTTGTAGGCACGCCGCTGCCCCTTGATGGTACGGTGGACGGCAGGCTTGGGATTGTTGACGGCGCGGAAGGAAAGATTTACATTGACCCCGATGAAGAGACATTATCCCGCATGAAGGAAAGGCAGAGGCAGGAGACAGAGAGAAAGGAACTCTTACAGACCCTTAAGGGCAGGGACAATGTCACTCTTGACGGCAAAAAAGTGATGCTGTATGCTAATATAGGTAATATAAAAGATCTTGCGACAGTTCTGCAGAACGATGCGGGCGGAATCGGGCTTTTCCGGAGCGAATTCATTTACCTTGAGAAAGAGGATTATCCGACAGAGGAGGAGCAGTTCCAGATATATAAACAGGTGGCAGAGACGATGGCGGGCAAGCGGGTGATCATCCGTACCCTGGATATCGGCGCTGACAAGCAGTGCGATTATTTCCAGATGGAGCATGAGGAGAATCCGGCTCTTGGATACCGGGCAATCCGCATCTGCCTGACGCGGCCGGAGGTGTTTAAAACACAACTGCGGGCGCTTTTCAGAGCCAGTGCTTACGGGAAAATCGCCATCATGTATCCGATGATCACCAGCGTCAGGGAAGTAAAGCGGATTCGGGAAATCGCGGCGTTAGTAAAAGCAGAACTTACCGACCAGGGGATTGAATTCGGCGAGCCGGAGCAGGGCATTATGATCGAGACTCCGGCGGCGGCGCTCATCAGTGACGAGCTGGCGAAGGAGGTTGATTTCTTCAGTATCGGCACCAATGACCTGACCCAGTACACCCTTGCCATCGACCGTCAGAATACGAAACTGGATGAATTTTACGATGCACATCATCCGGCGATTCTGCGGATGATCTCGATGGTGGTGGAAAATGCACAAAAGGCGGGTATCTGGGCAGGCATCTGCGGCGAACTGGGCGCAGACCAGAGCCTGACCCGGGAATTCCTGGCAATGGGCGTGGATGAGCTGTCGGTATCGCCGGGAAGTATTCTCCCGATTCGCAAGATCGTGTTGGAGACGAATGTGGAAGAGTACAAGGCGGGAAGGTAAATGTTGACAAAACAGCGGCAGGAACTGATATTAAAACTTCTGGAGGAAAACGGAAGTGTCACAGTGACGGAGGTAAAGGATCTTTTAGATGCCTCAGAATCTACGGTGCGGCGGGATATCACAGCGCTTGACAAAGAAGGAAAGCTTGTCAAGGTGTTCGGCGGCGCGGTGGCGGCGAAGGAGGGCGCGGTGACAGCCCATGAGTACACCGTCGCCCAAAAGCTTGATTTAAACCGCGAGGAGAAGATGCGGATTGCGAAGTACGCGGCGTCGCTCATTGAGCCGGAAGATTTCGTCTATCTGGATGCGGGAACCACTACCGGGTATATGCTGGATTATATTTCAGAAAGAAGAGTGACTTTTGTGACCAATGCAGTCGCTCACGCCCAGCGGCTGGTGGCTATGGGCATGAAAGTGCTCTTAGTGGGCGGCGAGTTAAAGGCGTCTACGGAGGCGGTCATCGGCAACCAGGCTATGCGGATGATTGGGGGATATCATTTTACGAAAGGATTTTTCGGGACAAACGGCGCGGCCAGAAAGAGCGGCTGCACGACGCCGGACGCCAATGAGGCGATGGTAAAGCAGACCGCCATGGAGCAGTGCAGGGAATGTTTTGTGCTGTGCGATAGTTCCAAATTTGATAAGGTGAGCTCCGTGACATTTGCGCCCTTTTATGGAACGGCGTTTATCACCGAAAGAAAAGCCGCAGGATATGAAGAATGTGAGAATATCCTGGTTGCGGGGGAGTAGGATATGAAGTACGTGAAACAATTCGGGATCATCCTCGGGGTGACTTGCGCAGGCGAGGCATGTAAGCACCTGATACCGCTGCCGGTTCCGGCAAGCATCTATGGGCTGGTGCTTTTGTTTTCGCTGCTGGCATTAAAAATCATCCGTCTTGAACAAGTGAAAGAGGCGGGGGTGTTCCTTATCGAGATCATGCCGCTGATGTTCATCCCGGCGGCAGCGGGACTTGTGACCTCATGGGGGCAGATAAAGGGTATCTTACTTCCCCTGTGCGTCATCGTGCCGTTTACCACATGCTTTGTCATGTTTGCGGCAGGGAAGGCGACGGATTGTATGCTGGACAGGGCGGGAGATTCGGCGGACAGCGTGGCTGGCAGGAAGGATGGGGAGCAGCATGAATGAATTTTTCCTTAATTCCGCGGCGGCAGGCGTGGTCTTAAGCCTTGTCAGCTATTTTGCCGGGATGGAGATAAAGAGAAGATGGAAATGGGCGGTCTTAAATCCGCTGTTAATATCTATCGTGCTGGTGGTCGGATTCCTGGTGTTGTTCGATGTAGATTATGATGCGTACAATGAAAGCGCCAGGTATCTGAGCTATCTGCTGACTCCGGCAACAGTCAGCCTGGCGATTCCGCTTTATCAGCAGATGGAGCTGCTAAAGAAAAATATGGCGGCAATCTGCATCGGGATCCTTGCCGGAGTGCTGGCATCATTAGGCTCGATCCTGGCGCTTTCCGTGGTCTTCGGGTTGTCCCATGAGGAGTATGTGACCCTTCTTCCGAAGTCTATCACTACAGCGATCGGGATGGGTGTCTCGGAGGAGCTTGGCGGCTATGCAGTGATCACCACGGCGGCGATCATCGTCACAGGTGTCATGGGCAATATGACCGCAGAGCATTTGTGCAGAGTGTTTCGGATAAAATATGCGATCTCAAGGGGAATAGCGATCGGTTCGGCATCCCATGCCATTGGGACGGCAAGGGCTATGGAGATGGGAGAAGCAGAAGGGGCGATGAGCAGCCTTGCGATAGTGGTAAGTGGATTGTGTACTGTGGCAGGAGCGGCGGTCTTTGCGGGGGTGTATTAATCAGGACGCCCCGGGCGCAGACGCTGATTTTCGCAGGCTGCGAGTCAGGCGGCATGTTGACGTGTCTATTTGGTGGCTGGCGTGAGGGTGACAGTTTTAATGAGTTGTTACTTCGATGGTATACGCTTCGTCATTTTCCGTGAATGATGTCAGCAGTGCGGTGACCAGGGTTTTGGCCTGGTCGGTGGCCTGGGTTAGGAGGTCGGTCTTGGCGGCTTTTTCGGTGGCGTCTTCCTCTGCTTTTTCCATGGCTTTTTGGGTGTCCTGTTTTTTTGTCCAGTTGAAAAGGGCGAGCTTTTCATCGTAAAATTCCAGGGAGTCCGGGTCTACAGAGATGTCCTGTATCTCGGGTTCAGGGATGGATACGGTGATTTTTTTGTCTTTTACGGATACTTTTGCCTGTGACAGGTCGATGCCTGCTTTGATATGGGCATCGTAGATCATGGAAAAGCTCTTTTTGTTTATATACTGGATGTCCCCTTCTTCGTATTTGATAATGCCCCGGTAATCAAGCCTCGCGGTAGTGAGGTCACTGCATTTGCTCAGGCGTTCCTCTATGGAGGTGGCGGTTACCTTCGGTTCGTTATTTTTCTCCAAAAGGCGCGCCCCCATAAAGCCTACGGTGATAAGGGCGATAGATGCGATAATGGCAGTTATGATATGTATCTTTTTCATAGAATTATCCTCCGTATGTGTAGTATTATGGCATAATTTTGCAGGCTATAATTTCTTGGAAGTTTGTCCTTCCGCCTATTATAACACGGCAAATTCCCCCAAACAAGTGATATAAATTGACATTTATCCCAGCGATTTATCGTCTCAATATTATTGTAACAAACTTTTGTGAAGCCTGCTGCTGCGGCCTGTCGGAGCATTTAATATCACACACATTCATCAGCCAGCCCGGCCAGTCCCATACCCTTGAAGGAATTCCGTAAAAAACGTCAGCACTTAGCTCGGCGCATATACCAGCCGAATTTACGAGGCTGGCATATGCGCCGAGCTTAGTACTGCTACGTTTTTTCCCGAGCGGGAGCGTGGTTCCGAAGGGGTATGGGGCTGACCGGGCGTCCTGCAGACACCGCAAAATATTAAATTCTTCCCGCCATATCTTAATGATTATTTAATTTTTTTTATATATCATAAATCCCCAAATTATTGTATAATATCTTAATACTTATTTTTTCGGGAGTGGACATATGGGAAAGCCGACGCTTGGAAATCCGCAGAACACAATTGAAATATTGAAGAGATACCAGTTTTCTTTCCAGAAGAAATTCGGGCAGAATTTTCTTATCGATACCCATGTGCTGGACAAGATCATCCAGGCGGCGGATATCGGGAAGGATGATCTGGTGCTGGAGATCGGGCCGGGGATCGGTACGATGACTCAGTATCTTGCGGAGGCGGCGGGGAAGGTCGTTGCGGTCGAGATTGACAAAAATCTTATCCCTATCCTGGAGGATACCCTGGGCAGCTATGATAATGTCCGTATTCTGAACGAGGATGTGTTGAAGGTGGATATCCGGAAGCTCGTCCGGGAGGAGAATGAAGGGAAGCCCATCAAAGTGGTGGCGAATCTTCCTTATTATATTACGACGCCGATTATCATGGGGCTTTTCGAGGAACACATACCGATGGTGAGTATTACCGTTATGGTGCAGAAAGAGGTGGCAGACCGGATGCAGACCGGGCCTGGCAGCAAGGATTATGGGGCACTGTCTTTGGCAGTCCAGTACTATGCCTCGCCTTACCTTGTGGCGAATGTGCCGCCCAACTGTTTTATGCCCAGGCCGAAGGTAGGTTCTGCGGTTATCCGTCTTACCTGCCACGACAGGCCGCCGGTGGAGGTCAAGGATGAAAGGCTGATGTTCGATATCATCCGGGCATCGTTTAACCAGAGGAGGAAGACGCTGGCGAACGGGCTTAACAATTCGGAAAAGCTTGATTTCTCAAAGGAGATGATCATAGAAGCGATAGAGCGTCTGGGAAAAGGCCCTGGGGTGCGCGGGGAAGTGCTTTCCCTTGAAGATTTTGCCAGTCTGAGCAATCATCTTGCCGGGATCCGGATTTAAAATGGTAACTGAAAATTAATCTATATAACGCAGACAGAAAGGATGATAGGATGACAAACAACGTAGAAAGAGCGTTATTTGAAATCACACCGGAGATTGAACATTTTGCCGAATTGTGTGTAAAGAATAATGCAATCGACAAGGAACTGTATACCGAATATGAGGTCAAAAGGGGGCTTCGCGACCTGAACGGCAAAGGTGTTCTGGCCGGGCTTACCAACGTTTCCGATGTGTGTGCGAAGAAGCTGGTGAACGGAAAAGAGGTTCCGTGCGCGGGCAGGCTTTATTACCGCGGGTATAATATTAAAGACCTTGTAAATGGCTTTCTGAAAGAAAAGAATTTTGGTTTTGAGGAGATCGCATATCTTCTTCTCTTCGGGGAACTGCCGTCGCAGAAGGAGTATGAGGAATTTAAGGCGGAGCTGATCGACAGACGTACGCTGCCGCCGAATTTTGTGCGGGATGTGATCATGAAGGCACCCAGCCGTGATATGATGAACAGTCTTTCCCGCTCGATCCTGAATCTTTACAGCTATGATATGAAGGCGGATGACACGACGATTCCGAATGTGCTCAGACAGTGCATGAACCTGATCAGCCAGTTTCCGATGATGATGGTGTATGGTTATCACGCTTATAATTACCGCAGAGGTGAGGATTTGTTCATTTACGCGCCTTCCTCTGAGCTTTCCATGGCGGAGAATATCCTGATGATGCTCAGGGAGGACCGGAAGTATTCCAAGCTTGAGGCAAAGATCCTTGATATGGCGCTGGTGCTTCATATGGATCATGGCGGCGGTAATAATTCTACCTTTACGACTCACGTTGTTACGTCTTCCGGTACAGATACTTATTCTACGATGGCTGCGGCCATGGCGTCGCTTAAGGGGCCGAAGCACGGCGGGGCGAATATCAAGGTCACGGAGATGTTCGAGGATATGAAGGCGAAGATTTCCGACTGGAAGGATGAGGATGCTGTGCGGCAGTATCTTTATGACTTGCTGGAGAAGAAAGCGTTTGATCAGAAGGGGTTGATCTACGGGATGGGGCACGCGGTGTATTCCATCTCTGATCCGAGAGCGGACATCTTTAAAAAGTTTGTGAAGCGTCTGGCAAAGGAAAAGGGCAGGGAGGATGAGTACGCGCTGTACGAATCAGTGGAGAAGCTTGCGCCGAAGGTGATCGGAGAGAAACGAAAGATTTATAAAGGTGTTAATGCCAATGTGGACTTTTACAGCGGACTGGTGTACAGTATGCTGAACCTTCCGAAGTCGCTTTATACGCCGATCTTTGCTGCGGCGCGTGTTGTGGGCTGGAGCGCGCACAGGCTGGAGGAGCTGCAGAATGTGGACAAGATCATCCGTCCGGCATACAAGCCGCTTGCACCTTACCGGGATTATGTGCCGATCCACGACCGGTAAGAAAATCAGAGGTAATGCGATATGGAAAAGAGAGAATTTTTCTTTAGGTCCTGTGACGGAGTGACAAAGATCCATGCAATGGAGTGGATTCCGGACGGGGAAGTCCGGGCGGTTTTACAGATCTGCCATGGGATGACCGAGCATATTCGCCGGTATGATGATTTTGCGTCGTATCTGGCGGAGAGGGGATTTTGTGTTGCGGGACATGACCATCTTGGACACGGGCAGTCGGTACAGGGGGAAGAGTATTACGGGTATTTCCATGAGACGAAGGGCAATGCCTGTGTCATCGGTGATATCCATAAGCTCCGTTACTGGATAAAAAAGCAGTACCGGGAGGTTCCGTATTTTATGCTGGGGCACAGTATGGGTTCATTTTTGCTGCGCCAGTATCTGACCCGCGAAAGTGCAGGGCTTGCCGGAGCGGTGATCATGGGGACCGGATATCACAGTGTTCCTGAGGTTATGGCGGGGCAGGCATTGTGCAGGGCCATAGCGGTGTTTAAGGGCTGGAAGTACCGCAGTCGTCTGGTGAACGCTGCAGGATTCGGCGGATTTAACCGAAGATTCATGCCCTGCGAGACAGAGATGGACTGGCTGACGACGGACAAAAGGAAGCGGGATGAATATATCGAAGACCCGCATTGCGGCTTTATTTTCACGGTAAATGGCTATTATCATATGTTTGAAGGTATGAAGTGCCTGCAAAAGCGCAAGAATATAGATAAGATTAGAAAGGATCTGCCGCTGCTTCTTATCTCGGGGGAGGATGACCCAGTGGGGGCGTTCGGCAAGGGTGTCCGGAAGGTCCATAAGGAATATGCTAAGGCCGGGATTGCGGACACGGAGCTTCGCCTGTATGAAGGGAAACGGCATGAGCTTCTCAATGAGAAGGGCCGTATGCAGGTGTATGCGGACTGCCTGCAGTGGATGGAGAGATATATCGGGTAAGACAGGGCTTTGCTCTTATTGATAAAAAGGAATGAGAAAAGGAGTTATTTCACATGGATTTGGTAACGATCAGGGAATTGTACAAAAAACAGGAGAATTATATTGACAGGAAGGTGACTGTCGGCGGATGGGTCAGGAGCATCCGCGACTCGAAGACTTTCGGTTTTATCGTGGTAAATGACGGGACGTTTTTCAGCCCTCTGCAGGTTGTCTACAGCGATAAGCTTGATAATTTTGCGGAAGTTTCCAGGCTGAATGTAGGCGCGGCGATCATCGTGACGGGAGCGCTGGTGGCGACGCCTAAGGCAAAGCAGCCTTTTGAGATCCAGGCAGACAGCGTGGAGATAGAGGGTGCGTCGGCACCGGATTACCCGCTGCAGAAAAAACGCCACGGATTTGAATATTTAAGGACGGTTTCCCACTTAAGGCCGCGGACGAATACGTTCCAGGCGGTGTTCCGCGTGCGTTCGCTGACGGCTTATGCGATCCATAAGTTTTTCCAGGAGAGGAATTTTGTATATGTGCACACCCCTCTGATCACTGGAAGCGACTGTGAAGGGGCGGGCGAGATGTTCAAGGTTACGACACTTGATCTGGATAATCCGCCGAAAAAGGCTGACGGCAGCATTGACTATTCCCAGGATTTCTTCGGGAAGGAGACGAACCTTACGGTGAGCGGGCAGCTTAACGGGGAGAGTTACGCCCAGGCATTCCGCAATATCTACACTTTCGGGCCGACCTTCCGGGCGGAGAATTCCAACACTACGAGACATGCGGCGGAGTTCTGGATGATCGAGCCGGAGATGGCATTCGCGGATCTTGATGACAATATGGCGCTGGCGGAGGATATGTTAAAATATATCATCAACTATGTGATGGAGCATGCGCCGGAGGAGATGAATTTCTTCAATTCTTTTGTGGACAAGGGGCTGATCGAGCGCCTTAAGAATGTAGCGTCCTCCGATTTTGCCCGTGTGACCTATACGGAGGCCATTGCGCTCCTGGAAAAGCATAATGATAATTTTGAATATAAAGTGTCCTGGGGCGCAGACTTGCAGACCGAGCATGAGCGGTATCTGACCGAGCAGGTATATAAGCGCCCGGTATTCGTAACGGATTACCCGAAGGATATCAAAGCCTTTTATATGAAGATGAATGATGACAACAGGACAGTTGCAGCCGTTGACTGCCTGGTGCCGGGCATTGGTGAGATCATCGGCGGCAGCCAGAGGGAGGACGACTATGGGAAACTTCTGGCAAGGATGAAAGAGATGGGACTTAGGGAAGAGGATTACGGTTTCTACCTGGATCTGCGCAAATACGGCTCCACAAGACACTCCGGCTTCGGACTTGGCTTCGAGCGCTGCGTTATGTACCTGACCGGCATGGGCAATATCCGCGATGTCATCCCATTCCCGAGAACGGTGAACAATTGTGATCTGTAAAATGATTTGATTACGGAGGAACCTGGAATGAACATTTTAGTTGTAGACGATGAAAAGGAAATTGCAGACGTTATTGAACTTTATCTTCAGAACGACCAGTATAATGTATACAAATTTTATACCGGCGAGGATGCCCTTGCCTGTGTGCGGAGCATGAAGATAGATCTTGCGATCCTTGATATCATGCTGCCGGATGTGGACGGATTTCAGATTCTCAAGCAGATAAGGGAAAAATATACATTTCCGGTCATCATGCTGACAGCGAAGACAGAATATATGGACAAGATCACCGGGCTGACTCTTGGGGCTGACGACTATATGCCGAAGCCCTTTAACCCGCTGGAGCTGGTCGCCAGGGTGAAGGCGCAGCTTCGGCGCTACACCCAGTACAATGACGGCGGGAAGGAGACGGGGGATATCATCGACATCGGCGGGCTGTTTCTTAACCGAACTTCCCACGAGTGTGTCTATAATGAGATCCCGCTGACACTGACGCCTATAGAGTTCGATGTGCTCTGGCTGCTGTGTGAGAACCGGGGGAAGGTAATAAGCTCCGAGGAGCTTTTTGAAAAGGTCTGGCACGAGAAATATTATAAAAACAGCAACAATACGGTGATGGTACATATCAGGCATCTCAGGGAGAAGATGAGCGGCCCCATGGGGAAATCCGATTTCATCAAGACCGTTTGGGGAGTAGGTTATAAGGTTGAAGAATAATTATCTGAAATTAAAGCTCAGCATACTCTTGCAGACTGTCCTTGTCACGGCGATTACCGTCCTGGTCGGCGGTTTTCTGCTGAACTATGTGGTCGACGGTATATATAATGACAGCTTTGCGAAGACCTTTGTGAGTACACTGATGGCTCTGCACATAAAAGAGGAGACGGCCATCCGGCTGTATTGGAGCCTGATCGGCAACAATAAGACATTTTTTATGATTGTAGGTTTCCTGCTTTTATTTGCGCTGTTCTTCTATGTGGCGCTGTCGAAGATGACCAAATATCTCGACCAGGTGGGCGACGGCATTGAGAATATTATCTCGGATTCCAACGAACCGGTGCATCTGATCACAGAGCTTAAGCCCATCGAGATACGGCTCAATGAGATTAAGGCGACGCTTCGCCGACAGGAACTGGAGTCTGAGGCGAGTGAGAAGAAGAAGAATGATCTGGTGCTTTTTCTTGCCCATGACCTAAAGACGCCGCTGACATCGGTAGTAGCGTATCTTACTATGCTCAACGGCCATCCGGATATGAATCCTGAGGAGCGGGAAAAATATATTCACATTGCTCTGGAGAAATCTATGCGGCTTGGGGATCTGATCAATGAGTTTTTTGATATTACGCGCTACAATCTGCAGGATATCGAGCTTGAACCGGTGGAGATCAACCTTTCGCTGATGCTGGAGCAGCTTGCCGATGAGCTTTACGGCGTCCTGCTTGAAAAGCATCTCTCCTGCGAGGTTGAGGTGGAGGAGAATCTGGAAGTTTACGGCGACCCGGATAAGCTCGCCAGAGTCTTTGACAATATCCTGCGAAATGCCATTGCTTACTGCTACGCGAATACGAAGATCCTTATCGGAGCCAGGAGAAAAGGGCGTGATGTAGAGATTACAGTTACCAATGAGGGCGATAAGATACCGGGAGCGATGCTCCAGACGATTTTTGAAAAATTCTACCGCGTGGATGGATCAAGATCCAGCGGTACGGGCGGAGCGGGACTTGGGCTGGCTATTGCAAAGGAAATTGTAGAGCTTCACGGCGGGCGCGTTATGGCTAAGAGCGACGATCTCAGGACGCAGTTTATCGTAACGCTGCCGTCTAAGGTACAGGAGGAAACGGAAAGGGAGACAGATGAGATTCATACACATCGCAGACGTGCATTTGGGGGCAAGCCCGGACGCAGGAAGCGCGTACGCACCATTGCGCGCGGGAGAGTTGTGGACAAGCCTGGAAAGGATAGTTGACCTGTGCAGGGATGAAGAGATCGAGCTGCTTTTGATCGCCGGGGATCTGTTCCACAGACAGCCGCTGCTCCGGGAACTTAAGGAAGTGAACGGGCTGTTTTTAAGGCTTGAGAAGACGCAGGTCGTACTTTGCGCGGGCAATCACGATTATCTGAAAAAGGATTCTTATTACCGGACATTTCCGTGGGCAGAGCATGTACATATGATCCTCGGCAGTGAGCTTGAGGCGGTGGAGCTGCCGGGGATCGGCGCGGCCGTTTATGGATTCAGCTATATGTCCAGGGAAATGCAGGCGCAACCTTATAAAGGAAAGCGGGCTAAGGGACTGCAGCCGGCAGAGATTCTTATGATCCATGGCGGTGATGAACGCCATGTGCCGGTGAAGAAGGATGAGGCGGTTGCGCTTGGCTATGATTATGTGGCTCTCGGCCACATCCATAAGCCCCAGAATATCGTCCCGGGGAAGATGGCATACTGCGGCGCCTTAGAGCCGGTTGATTGCAATGATACGGGAAAGCACGGATATATCTGCGGGGAGATCACAGATAAGAAGTGCAGGATAAAGTTTGTTCCGTCTGCTGCCAGACAGTATATCCATACCGAAGTCCGGGCAGAGGGCGGCATGAGCGGCAGTGAATTAAAGGAAAAGATCAAAGCTGTCATCGAGCGCGGCGGCAGGGAGAATATATATAAGATTATGATTACAGGCTTCAGGAGCCCGGATATCCGTTTCGATCTTAGGGCGATGGATGTGTACGGCAATATCATCGAGCTGATTGACGATACGAAGCCTTCTTATGATTTTGCGAAGATCAAACGGCAGAATGAAGATAATCTATTGGGTGAATTTATCAGACAGCTTGAAGGCTGCGGCGAGGATTCGCTCCAGTACAGGGCGATGTGTGAGGGAGTGCAGGCGCTGATGGAAACGAGAAGGGACTGACCGGATGAAGATTTTGGATTTGAAGATCAGAAATTTTGGCAAACTGGAGGATCGGCAGATCAGACTGTCCGAGGGGATCAATCTGGTGTACGGCGAAAATGAATCAGGGAAGTCTACGGTGCATACCTTTATCCGGGCGATGTTTTTCGGCCTTGAGCGGGCGAGGGGCAGGGCGGCGGCATACGACACTTACAGTCTTTATGAGCCGTGGGAGAATCCGGGGCAGTATTCCGGTGCGGTGAGGTTTGCATGCGGCGGCAGGACCTTTGTGCTTGACCGGAACTTTGACAGATATTCCAGGAAGACGGAGTTGTTCTGTGAGGATGACGGAGAAGAGTTATCCGTAGGTGACGGGGATCTTCAGATGCTTCTCGGAGAATTTTCCGAGGGTGTATACTGTAATACGGTGTCTGTGGGGCAGCTTAATGCACGTCCGGGAGAGGCGCTGGCAGTAGCTCTTCGCAACTATGCGACGAATTATTACGCGTCGGGCGGCGGAGATCTGGATCTTGACGCGGCGCTTTTACGGCTCAAGGAGCGAAGGAAGGAGATCGACCGGCAGATTAAGGAGGATTTCCGTAAAAAACAGGCAGACAGGGAGAGGGTTGAGCAGGAAGCATCTTATATCTGGCGGGAGATGCACAGGCTGCAGACGGAGAGTGATAACCTGAAGGAAAGGATCGCATACCGCAGGGCGCATCAGCCCCAGAGGGAAGAGCCGGAAAATAACCGGGTGATCGATGAGCTGCGCCCGGGGAAATGGCGGATCCATCCGCTGGAGATACTTGTTTTTGTCATAGTGGTAGTGCTGGTATTTATGTTTATCCAAAGGCCCTGGAATTATCTTGTGGCGATTGTGCTTGCGCTTTTATGCCTGATCTATACGTGGAACCGCTTAAAGGTAAGTAAAAAGCAGGAAAAGAGCGAGCCGGAGAAGCTCCTGGAGGAGATTACGCCGGAGGAGGAAAAGATACCGTTGGAGAAGCTCTACTGGGAGCTTGAGCGGAGCGAAGAGGAACTCGGGGAAAAGCAGGTACAGTACAATAATCTCCGCGAGCAGTTGGAAGAGATGGATGAGATGGGCGAAGAGTTTTGGGAGCAGGAGCGGCAGCGGGAAGCGGTGGATCTTGCGATGGATAAGATCGATGAGTTGTCCCTCAAACTCCAGAAGCAGATGGAGCAGAAGATGAATGATCTTCTGTCCGAGATGATCAGTGAGCTTACCGGAGGGAAGTATACCCGCCTCGTCATTGGGGACGGGTTAAAGATGTGCCTTATACGGGATGGGCGGCGGATTCCTGTAGAATATCTGAGCCGCGGAACCGCGGAGCAGGTTTATCTGGCGCTCCGTATGGTATCGGCAAGAGTTTTTCAGGAGGAAGAGCTGCCGGTTCTGCTTGATGATACGTTTGCGTATTACGATGATGTAAGGCTTAAAAATACGCTGAGATGGTTAGGCAGCAATAAAAACCAGGTGATTCTCTTTACCTGTCAGAACAGAGAGGAGGAGGCGCTTAAGGCGCTTGGGGTAAAGTATCAGAAGATTAAGATATGATCAAGATGTGATCAAAATATGAAAGGATGATTAAATATCACAAGAAAACATTACCGCCATTACGGGTGTAATGGCGGTGAATGTTAAGGGTTAGGTTAAATTAATAATATTTTTTGGATAAGTCATGCTTATCCTGTTACATAATCAGCATACCATATTCTGGCATAAAGGGCAAGAGGAAATTAAACTTCTTCTCCCCGGTTATACCGTTCTACGATATCGACAATCCGCTCACTCGGATTCAGTATACTGTTGATAGAACCGTCATGGTTCAGCGTGTCGATCATCAGTGCGATATATTTGCTCATGTCGCAGTCGATATAATATGGGCGCTCAAGCAGCTCCGGCGTCTGATAGATCAGGTTGGAAGTTAAGATCCCATCAATCAATCCTTCTTCGTATGCTTTATCGAATTTATCCAGGCCGTTGGTGAACAGGCCGAAGGTTGCGGCGGCAAAAATGCGCTTTGCCTTTCGGTTCTTAAGCTGCTGCGCCACGTCCAGGATACTGTCTCCGGAGGATATCATATCATCCAGGATAATGACATCCTTCCCCTCTACGGAGGAGCCGAGGAACTCGTGAGCTACGATTGGGTTGCGCCCATCGACAATCTTCGTGTAATCACGTCTCTTATAAAACATCCCCATATCCAGGTTCAGCACATTGGCAAGATAGACGGCACGTCCGGTAGCGCCCTCGTCAGGACTGATGGCCATCATGTGGTCACTGTCAATCTTAAGGTCCTTATATTTGCGCAGAAGCCCCTTGACAAACTGATAGGTCGGGCGTACAGTCTCAAAACCGCTGAGCGGTATAGCGTTCTGTACCCGCGGATCGTGGGCGTCGAAGGTGATGATATTATCTGCGCCCATACGGACCAGCTCCTGAAGTGCCAGCGCGCAGTCTAAGGACTCACGGCCGCTCCGTTTGTGCTGGCGGCTCTCGTAAAGGAACGGCATGATCACATTGATCCTGCGTGCCTTTCCGCCGATGGCGGCGATGACCCGCTTAAGGTTCTGATAATGGTCATCCGGCGACATATGGTTTGTGCAGCCTGTCAGTGAATAGGTCAGGCTGTAGTTACAGACATCTACCATGAGGTAGATGTCCCGCCCCCGGACGGATTCAGCGATAATGCCCTTGGCCTCCCCAGAGCCAAAGCGGGGAACTTTTGCGTCGATAAGATAGGTGTCCTTCTCGTAGCCATTGAAGACCACATCGTCCTTAAACGTGTGCCCGTCTTCGTGGCGCCATTTCACGATGTAATCATTCACGCGGTTTCCCATATCCTTGCAGCCATCCAGAGCGATGATCCCAAGTGCGCCTACGGGAATGTTTTCAAGAACACGTTCATTACGGCGTAACATCATTCGTACCTCCCAAATTTAATAGTTTCTTCTGGATACGGATGTCGTCACCGATAAGCCGCAGTATCATATAATTACTGCTGATACGGGAAAAGATCCGTTCCGAATAAATAGAATTGATGTCGTCAAGTGTAAGGTTTGTAGAAATAACAGTCGGTTTTCTGCGCAGGATACGCTCGTTCAGGCATACAAATAACTGTGACACGGTAAAAGAATTAGAAAGTTCTGTTCCGAGATCATCGATAATAAGCAGATCACAGTCATAAACATGACGAAAAACATCGGCATCCGTCTCTTCCTTTTTCCCAAAAGTGCTCTTCGCAAAATAATCGAAAAGCTGTACTGCTGAAAAGTAAATGACAGAATTAGACTTATCCATCAGTTCCTTTGCAATGCAGTGGGTAAGGAAGGTTTTCCCGACGCCGGTGTCCCCGTATAGTAATATGTTGCAGAATTCTTCCGAAAAGTGGTCTGCAAACTGGCGGCAGACTCTCAGTGCAGTCTGCATAGATTCCCGCGAGGATCTGCCCGTAAGCGGGTCGATATAATTGCTGGAATAGTAATCTGTGCAGAACGTAGAAAAATTTTCCTGCTCAAGTATCTCCTGCAGATTAGACTGCATGTATAATAAATCCACGATTGCTTTTTGCAGACAGTGGCATTTATCCGTTCCGATATATCCGGTGTCCCGGCAGTCCGGACAAGTATAGTGAAGCTCCAGGTAATCTGCGGGCAGTCCCGCAGACTTAAGAAGCTCCTTTTTCCTGGTAAACAGATACGACAACTGTTCCTTTAACTGCCCCAGAGCAGAGTCATCGCCTTCAAGAAGATGGCGGGCTTTGGAAACGCTCAGCGAGGAGATAGTGTCATCTAATTCCTTTAACTCGGGAATACGGGCATAGGCAGTTTTGTACCGCTTACGGAGCCTGTGCTCATTATCAAGTTGTCTGAGTTCATAAGTACGCATCAACTGGTCGTACTGTGAATTAGAAAGTGCCATAAAAGCATTCTCCTTATACTATCCGATTACTGCTGCAGGAGTCTGCGTTCCAGCTCGTCCATGTCATAAGAACGGCTGTCAAAGTTGTTGAATTTGTTATTCGTCTTACGCCCTGCATTAGCATTTCTCTGTGCCTTCGCGTTCTCGCGGCTTGCCGCCTTCTGTTCTTTTGCCTTCAGATAGTCAGAATCAGCGGCGGCGATATCCTCCAGATTGTGGACACCCTTATCAAACCAGCGTTTTAAGATTGATTCGGTATAATCAAAGCTTGGCTGGTGGATGGCATCCATCGTGCGGTTTACCGCTTCTATGACCATCGCAGAGGAAAAGCCGTATTCCTCGTACCATCTTTTGATAAAAGAAATCTCCGAAGCGGCAGGCGCCCTCCCTTTAATTCCGTAAGCATTCAAAACAGTATAATAGTTCTTGTTGTAGAAAACCGTATTGCACTTGGCCTGTGCCACGGTAGTAATGTTCTGCTCATGCCAGGATAATGCTACCTTCCTGATATAGTGGATGCTTTTATGATTATTCTCGACGCAGTATTCGATGAGATATTCGATCAGGTCTGCGGACATGCCGAGAGACTCATAAAAGTATGTAATAGCATCCATCTCTGTATGAGACAGTGTCTTTTGCAGATATTGCTCTGTTACATGGAGTATTTCCCTAAACTCCTTGCGTGACCGGAAACGTTCGATGTCGGACACGTCCGAGGCGTGAAGCTCAGCAGAAGGAACTGCTGCCGGGCAATCTGCCTCTGTCCGGATCTCGTAGTCTAATAACCCCTGGTTTTTCCAATAATTCAGTGCGCGGATAACATCCTTCTCTGTGTCGTCAAGCGCATCGGCAATCTGTGAGATCGTCGGGATGCCGCCTGGCCCTTTCAGATGGCGCAGCAAAAAAAGATAAACCTTTACATACTCCCCATTAGCATTCGCCATGTGTTCGTCGATAAACTCGTTCTCCAGTACGGTCGTGTTCGTCTGCACATGGTTTGTAAGGGTTAACTTTGTCATAGTTTTGCCAGTCCTCCAAGACAGATAAATAATGATGAAGGGGATGTCCTCCCCCGTTATGCAAGACTTATTATAGCCTAACAGGGCTGACAAAAAAAGAAATTTTTGAGCCAAAAACGAGGTTTTTTGTGGATAAAATTCTGTGGAAAATGTGGATAACTACGGTTTCAAAAGCGCTTCTCCAATATTTACAACGTCTCCGGCGCCCATAGTTATCAACATATCGCCTTTTTGACATTTTTCGAGACAGAATGACTCGATGGCTTCAAAGGAGGGCAGGTAGTATGCATCCACGCCATTTTCACAAAGCTCCTTCGCCAGGTCTTCGGAGCAGACACCTAAAGTGTCAGTCTCCCTGGCTGCATAAATATCTGCCAGAATCACATGGTCAGTGTAGGATAAGGCGTCGGTAAAATCATGGAAGAGAGCCTTGGTCCTTGTATAAGTATGGGGCTGGAATATGCACCAGATCTCCCGGTGGGGATAGTGTCTCGCAGCTAAAAGGGAGGCGCGTATCTCCGTCGGATGATGGGCATAGTCGTCGATCACGGTGATGCCGTCAACCTCGCCCTTATATTCAAAGCGCCGTTTTGTGCCGCGGAATTTCTTAAGTCCCGCGCAGGCATCCTCGGCGGAAATATCAAGAAGGTCTGCGACAGCCAGTGCGGCCAGTGCGTTTGATACATTGTGGTCGCCGTTGACGGACAGGGTGATTCGCCGTACGAAGGTTCCTTTCTTAACAAAATCAAAAGAAGCGTTGCCAAGCTCATTGTGCAGGATATTGACAGCGGCGTAGTCCATGGAGCTGTCACTGCCGTAAGTGATGACCTTGCAGTTAAGGCCGTCGGTAATGCCTTCGAACCGCTCGATGTCCCCGCTGATGACAAGATATCCGTCCTGCGGGAGAAGTTCTGCAAACCGTCGGAAGGAATGGCGGATATCCTCCAGATCTTTGAAGAAATCCAGATGATCCTCGTCGATATTTAAGATGACGCTGATCTTCGGGAAAAATTCAAGAAAGCTGTTGGTATATTCGCAGGCTTCCGTCAAAAATATCTCGGAATTCCCGACCCGGATATTGCCCCCGATGGCATGGAGGATCCCTCCGACGGAGACGGTAGGGTCTGTGCCGGCAGCCAAAAGGATGTGCGCCAGCATGGAGGTGGTGGTCGTCTTGCCGTGGGTTCCCGAGACGGCGATCGGCATATCGTAGTTGGTCATAAGCTGCCCGAGGAGCTGAGCGCGCGTCAGCATAGAAAGCCCTTTTTCGATGGCAGCCTTATATTCTTCATTGTCAGGATGGATGGCCGCCGTGTAGACGACCACGTCGATACCGTCAATAATATTAGAAACCTTCTGGCCGTAAAAGACAGTGGCACCCT
The DNA here is from genome assembly GCA_947363565.1 of uncultured Lachnospiraceae bacterium. GTDB lineage: Bacteria > Bacillota > Clostridia > Lachnospirales > Lachnospiraceae > MD308. Next base: position 31,493 of record CANAPP010000008.1, read on the forward strand.
CGGCCTCAAGCTGTTCGGTCAGGGGTGAGCGCTTGTTGTCGGAGCCGGAGACGGTGAAGCCTTCTTTCAGGAGAATCTTTGCCAGGCCGCTCATGCTGATGCCGCCGATCCCGATAAAATGCACATGAATTGGTTTTTCAAAATTTATTTTATACATAAACACCTTCCTGTTCCATATAATGGCACTAGTGCCAAGAATTTATACACATTTACTGTTAATAATGATTTACAATATATCATATAATATATGCTTCTGTCATATTATTATAAACATATATGCAGAAAAAACCAAGATTAAGTTGTTTGTTATTTTTCCATAAAAAGTTGAAGCAAAAGATAAAAATATTGTAAAAATCGTTCACTATGGCAAAAAAGTGTGCTATAATGGCTTTAAAGAAATCTGAGAAGGGGTGATAAGATGAGAAAAAAAGAGATGATTGCCATGCTGCTTGCCGGCGGACAAGGCAGCAGACTCGGAGTTCTTACAGCAAAAGTTGCGAAGCCGGCAGTTGCATTTGGAGGAAAGTACCGGATTATCGATTTCCCGCTCAGTAATTGTATTAATTCTGGAATCGATACCGTTGGGGTGCTGACGCAGTATCAGCCCCTGCGTTTGAATACACATATCGGTATTGGTATTCCGTGGGACTTAGACCGCAATTTCGGCGGCGTATCTATCCTGCCCCCCTATGAGAAGAGCGGGAGCAGCGAGTGGTATACGGGCACTGCCAATGCGATTTACCAGAACCTTGATTATATGGAGACATTTAGCCCGGATTATGTGTTGATTCTCTCGGGCGACCATATCTATAAGATGGATTATGAGGTCATGTTAGACTATCACAAGGAAAATCAGGCGGATGTTACGATTGCCGCTATGCCGGTTCCGATGGAGGAGGCCAGCAGGTTTGGTATCGTCGTGGCGGAGGAGGACGGGCAGATCACAGAGTTCCAGGAAAAGCCTGAGCAGCCGAAGAGCAACCTGGCGTCGATGGGCATCTATATCTTTAGCTGGCCGGTTCTTAAAGAGGCATTGATTTCGCTTAGGGAAGTGCATGGCTGTGATTTCGGCAAGCATATCATCCCGCACTGCCATGGGATGGGGAAGCGGTTATTCGCTTACGAGTACAACGGCTACTGGAAGGATGTAGGGACTCTTGGTTCTTATTGGGAAGCGAATATGGAGCTGATTGACATCATCCCGGAGTTTAACCTTTATGAGGAATTCTGGAAGATCTATACGAACAGCGGTATATTGCCGCCCCAGTATATTTCCGCGAATTCCGTGATCGAGAAGAGTATTATCAGCAACGGCTGTGAGATTTACGGAGAGGTGCATAACTGTGTGATCGGTGCAGGCGTGACGATCGGACAAGGTGCTGTGGTCCGCGATTCCATCATTATGCAGGATGTGAAGATCGGGGACGGCTGTGTGATCGATAAGGCGATCATCGCAGAGAACAGTGAGATCGGCAAGGGCTGTACCCTTGGTATCGGCAAGGAGATCCCCAATAAGCTCAAACCGTCCGTATACTCTTTCGGGCTTGTGACCATCGGGGAGAATTCCAAAATACCGGACGGTGTACAGATCGGTAAGAATACAGCCATAAGCGGCGTTACAGAGAAGTATGACTATCCGGACAGCATACTAGAGAGCGGAGAGACTTTGATAAAGGCAGGTGAGCGTTTATGAGAGCAGTAGGACTTATACTGGCAGGCGGCAACAGCCATAAGATGCGCGAACTGACCAGGAAGCGGGCAGTGGCGGCCATGCCGATGGCAGGGAGCTACCGGGCGATTGATTTTACGCTCAGCAATATGTCGAATTCCCATATTCAGAAGGTGGCGGTGCTGACCCAGTACAACGCCCGCTCGCTGAATGAGCATCTGAATTCTTCCAAGTGGTGGGATTTCGGAAGAAAGCACGGAGGGCTTTATGTATTTACCCCGACCATTACGGCGGATAACGGGAACTGGTACAGAGGAACATCGGATGCGATCTACCAAAATCTGGAGTTCCTGAGGAAATGCCATGAGCCGTACGTGGTCATCGCTTCGGGCGATGCCGTGTACAAGATGGATTACAACAAGATACTGGAATATCATATCGCGAAGAAGGCGGATATTACAGTTGGATATAAAGAGCTGGATTCCTATGAGGAGGCCAGCAGGTTTGGAACAATTAAGATGAATGAATCTATGCGCATTGAGGAGTTTGAGGAAAAGCCGATGGTGGCTAATTCGAGTGTAGTTTCTACCGGGATTTATGTGATCAGGAGAAGGCTCCTCATTGACTTGATCGAACACTGCGCAGAAGAGGACAGGCATGATTTTGTGACCGATATTTTGATCAGATATAAGAATCTGAAAAAGATATACGGTTATAAAATAAAAGATTACTGGAGCAACATTTCAACGGTGGAAGCGTACTATCAGACAAATATGGATTTCCTAAAGCCTGAAGTAAGAAATTATTTTTTCAAAGAGCTACCGGCGATTTATTCCAAAGTCAGCGATTTGCCGCCGGCAAAATATAATCCGGGGGCAGTAGTTAAAAACAGCATCATAGCGAGTGGGAGTATCATCAATGGAACTGTAGAAAATTCGATTCTCTTCAAGAAGACTTTTGTCGGCAACAATTGTGTGATCAAGAATTCAATAATTCTTAACGACGTTTATCTCGGGGACAATACGTATGTGGAAAACTGTATTGTAGAAAGTCGTGACACAATTCGAGCTAATACGCGTCACGTTGGGGAAAATGGTGTGAAAGTGGTCGTTGAAAAAAACGAGAGATATGCACTATAGTTCAACGATTGGACAGAAAGGAGCCATGACTATGCAGATCACAGATGTACGTGCACGCAGAGTGGCAAAAGAAGGGAAACTTAAGGCAGTCGTATCAGTTACTATGGATGGAGAATTTGTAGTACACGACATCAAGGTTATCGAAGGTGAGAAAGGCTTGTTTATTGCAATGCCGAGCAAGAAAGCGGTAGATGGCGAATATCGGGATATTGCACATCCGATTAATTCAGGCACCAGGGAGCGCATTCAGAGTATTATTCTCGAGGAATACGAAAAAGCGCTGTTAGAAGATGCTGTGTAATATTTATCGAAAGTTGGGGGATGCCCGGAAGCTATATTTTTTATAGCTTCCGGGCATCCTTTCTTCTTTCTGGCCAGGCAGTTTTTCCAAAGATCAGGAAATCTTTTCAGATAAGTGAAAAGTGCATCGCTTTCTTTGTCTTTGGATGGGTGAAATCAAGGCGGTAGGAGCAGAGCTTTAGTTCCTGGAAACCCGAAGCTTCCTTTGCCGCGGGATTATATTTTGTATCCCCGACGATGGGGCAGCCGATATGGGAGAGCTGTACGCGGATCTGATGGTGCCGCCCGGTGTGCAGATGGATATCAAGCTCGGTAAACGAAGTTTCCCGAGTATTCCCGCGGATATCCGCAGGCAGGGAAAAGTATGGCTGCTCTTCTGGGACGGTCCGGTAGGTCAGGCTTGCGCTCTTCGCCCCGGCAGCGTCTTTTGGACAGATGCGCGAGGTGTTGGATCTTGCATCCTTCTGAATAAAGTGTGAGAGGGTGTCGGAAGGCTTCGGCGGCCTGCCGCAGACAAGGGCGCGGTAATATTTCCCGAAGCCGCCCCTTAAAAGCTCACGGCTCAGCTCGCCTGCCGCAAAGGATGTTTTGGCAAAGACCATGATCCCCCGGACCGGCTGGTCCAATCGGTGGATGACGGCAAGATACGGCTCTTTGGAGATGGCATTCGGCGAACCTGCTTTTGCGATATGGTTTTTCAGGATGCTTTCCATATCCGGGGTTTTGATGCATTTACTCTGGGTTGCAGTGCCGGAGGGCTTGACACATACGATGATGTGGCTGTCTTCATATAATATGGTTAAAGATTGCGGGTGCATAAGAAATCTCCTTGACTTTATAATTATTCGCTTTTATCATTTAAACATAGAGAGTAAAAAGATGCAAACATAAATTGCTTTTGGGAGGATAACAGATGGATTATGTAGTATTGGTTTTGGGTTTCGTACTGCTGATCAAGGGTGCAGATTTATTTGTGGGCGGAAGCTCAAGCGTGGCGAAGCTCCTTAAGGTCCCGTCGATCATCATCGGCCTTACGGTGGTCGCTTTCGGGACGAGTATGCCGGAGCTTTCAGTGAGTGTGACGGCGGCCATACTGGGGAATAATGATCTTGCGGTGAGCAATGTGCTTGGCTCGAATATCTTCAACCTGCTGGTGGTGCTTGGCTGCTGCGCGGTCATCCACCCTGTGCGGGCGAAGGAGTCGCTTCTTAAGAAAGAGTTTCCCTTTTCTATATTTATCAGTGTGATACTCCTGCTCCTGAATTCGGATTTTTCTGTGGCAAAGGTATTGGGTGGTGAAGGTACTTTTGTGTTGGGGAGGATGGGCGGCGCTTTGTTTTTAGTGCTGTTTGCCGTGTTTTTACTGGCGACGGTAAAGGCAGCGATGTCGTCGCGGGCACAGCAGCCGGAGGATATCGAGGAATATGAGGTGATGACGCCTTTTAAGAGTGCGGTATATATTGCCGGCGGCCTTATCGGGATCATACTTGGCGGCGATTTTGTGGTGGACAGTGCCTGTAATATCGCGGAATATTTCGGGATGAGCCAGACATTTATCGGCCTTACGATCGTGGCGCTCGGGACGTCCCTGCCGGAGCTGGTGACTTCTATGGTGGCGGCAGGGCGCGGGGAGAATGATCTGGCTGTCGGCAATGTGGTCGGCTCCAATATCTTTAATATCCTTTTGATCCTTGGCATCTCTTCCGTGATCACGCCGATCCACCTGGATATCACGGCTGTTTACGATACGGTGATCCTGATCATAGCCAGCATGATCGTCTATGGGGCGGCGCGCAGCAAGGGCGAGATAAAAAGAATGGAAGGAGCTTTGTTCCTGGCAGTATATGCGGCGTTCTTTATGTATATCCTATGGAGGTAGCGCGGGTTTGTCATTGCGAATTGGCGTCCGGGAGATTATAATAGAAGGTAGTACATTTATTCAGGAAAGGACAGGTAGTTAAGGATGAAGATTGGAATTGGCAACGACCATGCGGCGGTTGAGATGAAGAAAGAGGTGGAAGCATATCTGCAGGAGAAGGGCTATGAGGTGGTGAATTACGGGACTGATACCCATGAAAGCTGCAGCTATCCGGAGTACGGCGAGAAGGTAGGACGGGCTGTGGTGTCCGGCGAGGTAGACTTAGGGATACTGATCTGCGGGACAGGTGTGGGCATCTCCCTTGCGGCAAATAAAGTGAAGGGTGTCCGGGCGGTCGTCTGTTCGGAGCCGTATTCCGCGAAACTTTCCAGACAGCATAATAATACGAATGTGCTGGCTTTCGGGGCGAGGGTGATCGGTATAGAGATGGCAAAGATGATCATTGATGAGTGGCTCGGTGCGGAATTTATGGGCGGACGCCATCAGACCAGGGTCGATATGATCATGGCCATCGAGGGAAAATAAAGGGTAAAGGAGAAGGGATATGCAGGCAGTTGAATGGAAAAAAGACTACGAGGAATTCGAGGAAGTGACCAGGCAGTTCTATGCGGGAGAAGTTCCGGCACAGAAGTATAAAGGGTTCTCCGGCGGTTTCGGAAGCTACGCCCAGCGGGGCGGCAAAGCGAGCATGCTAAGGCTCAGGCTCCCGGGCGGCAGAGTGACTTTAGATAAGCTTGGGTTTATCGTAGATGCGGTGGGAAGATACCATATTGATAAAGTGCATTTTACTACATGCCAGACCATACAGCTTCATAATCTGGATGCGGATGCCGTGTGCGCCCTTGCGGTAGAAGCGTTGGATTACGGGATCGTGACGAGAGGCGGGGGCGGGGATTTCCCGAGAAATGTCATGGTATCCGCCTTATCCGGCGTGGAACAGGGAGAATATTTTGACGTGTCCGCGTATGCGGAGGCGGCAGCGGATTATCTGATGGGCTTCATAAAGACAGTGAAGCTTCCGCGCAAATTAAAAGTGTGCTTTTCTAATTCCCCGAAAAATGAGCCTCACGCGACGTTCAGGGATCTGGGCTTCGTGGCAAGGAAGGACGGGAAGTTTGATGTCTACAGCGCCGGCGGCCTGGGCAATAATCCGAAGATGGGCGTGAAGGTTGCGGTGGCTGTGGACGGAAGCGAGATTTTATATTATATCAAGGCTATGGTGAACATGTTCGTGGCTTACGGCAATTATGAAAACCGTGCCAAGGCCAGGACACGCTATATGCAGGACGTACTTGGAGAAAAGTATGCATCTGCTTTCCAGGAAAAGCTTGAGCAGGTGAAGAAGGAGGAGAATCTGGATATTCAGGTTCAGGCAAGGGAGATCACCAAGAAGCCTGACGGGTCAGCGGCAGACGATAAGCGGGCGATTCCCCAGAAGCAGGAAGGGCTTTACGCCGTAGAGTATCATCCCATCGGAGGATGTCCCGAGCCGTCAAAGCTTAAGGAGCTTTATGAGGCGATGAAGGAGATGGAGCAGATAGAGCTTCGGATAGCCCCGGATGAGACGGTTTATATTGTCAACTGTACCGGCAGCGAGGCGAAGAAACTTCTGGATATCACGGCGGACAGCGCAGCGACAGCGTTTGCGTCTTCCGTGGCGTGCATTGGCGCATCCATCTGCCAGGTGGGCGTGAGAGATTCCCAGAAGCTCCTTAAGACACTTGTTGAGGAGTCGCAGAAATGGGGCTACGCCGACGGTGTGCTTCCGAGGATCCATATCTCCGGATGTCCGTCCTCCTGCGGGACGCACCAGATCGGAAGGATTGGTTTCCGCGGAGGAGTGAAGAAAGCGGACGGCGCGATGCAGCCGGCATTTGTGCTCACGGTAAACGGCGAGGACGCAGAAGGGAAAGAGCGGTTCGGCGAACAGATCGGTACGATATTAGAAAGTGATATCCCATCCTTCTTAAAGGAGCTTGGGGCAGAAATTTCAGCGTCAGGGATGAAGTATGACGAGTGGTATGAAAAATACCCGGAACGGTTTGCCGAGATAGCAAAGCCCTATGTTGGATAAGATAATGATTAAAAAGGAACTCCCAGAGACGGCAGAAAGCTCCGGGAGTTCCTTTTGTAAAATCCGCACGATTTTATGGCCTGATTCCGCGTAATCTCGTGTAGAATATATTGACAAAATATTAGCAAAATGCTATATTAATATAAAGATTAGACTATAGTATGTACCGCAGTCTAAAAAGCGAGTCTGATAAAGACGCCGACGATTTTTCCGAATTAGATCACGCGGGCAGAATATGCGGTGTCAGGTAAGATTAGGCATCAGGCATGGCGCCGGATGAAATATCATGTAATATCCAACTATAATGCAGTAACAAAATAATATAGTATCAGGTATGACCAAGAGGAAATCGGGATGAAGAATATCACGAACATACAAAAGTTTTCCATCCATGACGGGGATGGAATCCGCACGTCCGTATTTTTTAAAGGATGCCCGTTAAAGTGTCAGTGGTGCCACAATCCGGAGACACAGAGGTACGTAAGGGAGATGCAGTTTGACGCGGAAAAATGTACCGGATGCGGCTCCTGCGTGAAGGCGTGCAAAAGCAACGCCCTTTCCATGAAGGAGGGAAAGCCGGTGCTGGAGCCGTCGCTCTGTACGCTGTGCGGGCGGTGCGAGAATTTCTGCCCGGCAGGCTTAAGGGAAATCATCGGACGGGAATATACGGTGAAAGAGCTTGTAAAAGAGCTTTTAAAGGACCAGATGTTTTATGAGGAATCCGGCGGCGGGGTGACGCTTTCCGGCGGGGAAGTGATGGCAATGGACACAGGCTATATCCTGGCGGTGGCGAAAGAGCTTAAGCGGCAGGACATCAACCTTACCATCGATACATGCGGGTATGTGCCTTATGAAAAGTTCCAGGCGCTCCTGCCCTATGTGGATACTTTCCTCTATGATGTGAAGGTGATGGACCCGGAGATACATAAGCAGTATATCGGAACGGATAACAAGCTGATTCTGGAAAACCTTGTCCGCCTGTCTGCGGACGGGGCGAGGATCTACATTCGGATTCCGACAATCGAAGAAGTGAACGGCAACGCGGAAAATATGAAGGAGACCATAGCGTTTCTGAAAGAACATGATATCCATCCGCCTCAGATTAACCTGCTGCCCTACCATGATACGGGGAGCGGCAAATATCGGAAGTTGGATATGGAATATATGGGTAAAAACTTACATGCACCGGATAAGGCGAAGATGGAGGAATTAAGAAAGCTTTTCATCGACGCCGGATTCCAGAACACCAAAATAGGAGGGTAAAAAGATGGCGAAACTGCGTGGGATGAACGAAAGAATTCAAAAACTCCGGGAACTCAGTGTGACGACACCTGTCCACATTGACCTGGAGCGGGCAAAGATTGAGACGGATTTTTACAAGGCAAATGACGGGAAATACTCCATTCCGGTTATGCGCTCGATGGTCCTTAAGGAGTATTTTTCGAAGAAGACGCTCTACCTTGGGGACGGCGAGCTGATTGTCGGGGAGAAGGGAAAAGACCCCCAGGCGTCTCCTACGTTCCCGGAGCTTTGCTGCCACAGCGTAGAGGATATGGTAGTCATGAGCGAGCGTGAGCTTGTGTCCTTCAAGACGACGGAGGAAGACCGCAAACTCCAGGCAGAGGAAATCATCCCCTACTGGACAGGGCGGAGTATGCGGGAGAAAATCCTTGCAAGGATGACCCCGGAGTGGCACGAGTGCTACAGCGCGGGGATGTTTACGGAGTTCATGGAGCAGAGAGGCCCGGGGCATACATGCGGCGGCGAACAGGTATTTACGACAGGATATCTGGACTACAAAGAAAAGATTAAACGCACAATGGACGCGCTGGATTATATCAATGACCCGGACGCGGTGAATAAATGTGAAGAGTTAAAGGCGATGGATATCGCCTGTGACGCAGTGATTATTCTCGGCGAGCGCTACCACAAGCTTGCCCTTGAGATGGCGGAAAAGGAGACGGACGAGACAAGGAAGGCGGAGCTTTTACAGATTGCGGCAAACCTTGAGGTCGTTCCGGCGCACAAACCAGAGACTTACTGGCAGGCAATCCAGCTTTACTGGTTCACCCACCTTGCAGTCACCACCGAGTTAAATCCGTGGGATGCGTTCAGCCCGGGAAGGCTTGACCAGCACTTGAACCCGTACTATGAGAGAGACGTAGAGGCGGGCATCTTAGACGACGAGCGGGCGTTAGAGCTTTTAGAGTGCCTGTGGGTGAAGTTCTACAACCAGCCGGCTCCGGTGAAGGTAGGCATTACCTTAAAAGAGAGCGCGACTTATACGGACTTTGCAAATATCAATACCGGCGGCGTTACCCCGGACGGGCGCAACGGCGTGAATAACGTAAGCTACTTAATCCTTGACTGCATGGATGAGATGAAACTGGTTCAGCCCAACTCCAATGTGACCATCAGCAAGAAGACTCCGGCGAAGTTCTTAAAGAGAGCCTGCGAGGTGTCCAGGGAAGGATGGGGCCAGCCGGCGTTCTACAACACCGAGGCGCAGATCATGGAGCTTATCAACGCAGGAAAGAATCTCGAGGATGCAAGGCGCGGCGGCTCTTCCGGCTGCGTGGAGACAGGCGCGTGGGGCAGCGAGGCGTATATCCTCACCGGATACTTAAATATCCCGAAAGTATTCCAGCTCACGCTGTTCAACGGATTTGACCAGTATACCGGAAAGCAGATCGGGCTTGAGCTTGGCTATGCGAAAGATTTCAAGACTTACGATGAGCTTTGGGAGGCATTTAAAAAGCAGCTTGCCCACATCGTAAACATCAAGATTCGCGGCAACAATGTGATTGAGCAGCTCTATGCCCAGGAGATGCCGGCACCGTGCCTTTCCGTAGTGACCAACGACTGTATTTCCAACGCGAAGGATTACAACGCAGGCGGCGCAAGGTACAACACCAACTATATCCAGGGCGTGGGCATCGGCACCGTGACCGACTGTCTCGCGGCTGTAAAATATAACGTATTCGACAAGCAGAACTTCACCATGGAGGAGCTGATTGAGGCGATGGAGCACGATTTTGAAGGATACGACGCTATCTACCGCATGGTCCATGACAAGACGCCGAAGTACGGCAATGACGACGATTACGCGGACGGTATCATGCAGGAAGTCTTCGAGCTTTACCGGAGCGAGATTACCGGACGCCCGAACATGAAGGGCGGCAAGTATGGCGTAGATATGCTGCCGACCACCTGCCATGTATACTTCGGAGACGTAATCCTTGCGACACCCAACGGAAGGAAAGCGCACAAGCCGGTATCCGAGGGCATTTCCCCGGAGAAGTCCGCGGACAGGAACGGCCCGACGGCAGTCATCAAGTCCTGCTCCAAGATGGACCATCTGGCAACAGCAGGAACGCTGTTGAACCAGAAGTTTACGCCGAACGTAGTTGCCGGAGAGAAAGGGCTTGACAATATGGCGAGCTTAATCCGCTCCTACTTCTCCATGGACGGACACCATATCCAGTTCAATGTCATCGACAGGCAGACACTGATTGACGCGCAGAATAATCCGGAAGAGTATAAGGATTTGATTGTGCGCGTGGCGGGGTACAGCGACTTCTTCCGCAATTTGGATAAACCGCTGCAGGATGAGATTATCGAGAGGACGGAGCAGTCTTTTGAGTAAAAAGTGAAAAGTATTGAATAGTCGGGGAGGTTGTACACATGGCGGTGCAGCCTCCTTTGATATATTTTGGTTTACTACAAATAAATCCAACTATTTTTTCTAAAAAGGTCAAATAGATTACCGCTCCCTCATGTTATAATATCTATACAGGAGTCACATTTTGCTGCCAAAGGAGGGAAATCTATGAAACTGCGTTCAAAAATTCTTGTCATGTGTCTGGGCAGCATTCTGTTTGCGCTTATCCTGCAGACTATATTATTTCAGGAGACTTCATCAAAGCTTATTTACCGCCAGGCGAAGGAAGAGAGCGAAAATTCTCTGCAGAACATGCAGAATGAGCTCTATGCTTTTGTGAAAAATATTGAGAATAACCTTATAGAAATCTATACAGAGAGTTCCTTTATCAAGGAATTAAGGCAGGAAAAGGATATTGATATCTTAAGGGCTGAATTTTACCGGAAGGCATATGACATCGCGGTCAGCAAGTTTGAGTCGGCGGACAGCGTGGTTTCCCTCTATCTGTATACGACGGACCACGAGATTATCAGTACGTACCGCAGAGCCGTGACGCCCCGGCATAATTACCAGACAGATATCTACGCGGATAAGGAACAGGAGAATGCGGGCACAGTTATGGATTATGTGGAGTCTGACGAGACGGCGATGCTGATCTCCAGTTATTTTAATCCCCACAGAGGAAAGGATATCATCCGGTTCGTCCTAAAGCTCTACGGCAACAGCAATCCCAGAGATAAGATTGGCTATATTGTCTGTGACGTGGACAGCAAAGCATTTGTCTCCATCATGGAAAAGTACCGGACAGACAATACGATGTATATCTGGCTGCAGCCGGAGCGGGACCGGCCGGTAGTTTCCCTGGGGGAGACAACCGATAAGGAAAAGTCATGAGCGTCCGTATGCAGGATCATGTGAATTACATCTACGAGATAGATGAAAGGACGCTGCAGGATAAGATTCCGAGGATTTCCTTACAGCCTATTGTGGAAAATGCACTGAACCACGGCTTGAGGAATAAGCGGGGAGATAAGGAGATTAAGATAAAAACCGAGGCGGAGGAAGGGCTTTTAAAGATCTGCATCGCAGATAACGGGGTAGGCATGGAGGCGGACGAGCTGAATGAGAGGTTAAGGAGGAATGACCTTTCCTATATTGAGGAAGGCAATTCCATAGGCCTTTACAATATCAATGCCCGTTTGAAGATGCTTTACGGGGAGAGCTACGGCCTTTCTGTGGAAAGCCGGTTAGGAGAAGGAACCAGTATACGGATGACATTACCAAGGGAACAGTGAGAAAGAGATGGATAAGAAAAAGTATACGATTTTAATTGCAGATGACGAATATTGGACGAGGGAAAAGCTCCGGCATATGATACGCTGGGAGGAATATATGCTGGAATTTTTGGAACCGGCGGCGGACGGAGAGGATGCACTGCGTAAGATAGAAGAAAACCGGCCGGATATTCTGATCACAGATATAAATATGCCTTTTGTCGGCGGGGTGGATCTTTTGCAGACCGTGCAGAAACGTTATCCGGATATCGTCACCTTTGTCATCAGCGGTTACGATGATTTTGACTATGTAAAGGGAACATTTATGTCGGGAGCCATCAATTACCTGATCAAGCCGATTGCAAAAATCGATCTGGTCAATGCAGTCACGAAAGCCCTGGAGATCATCGCGGAGCATGAGAGCGAGCGGCTTGAGCTTTTGAAGGCGGCATCGGTCATGCAGGACCGGGAGTTCAGCCAGATCCTGCAGCAGAATGAAACGCTGATCATGCCGTCTGCGCCGGAAGGAGGTTTTCCAGAGTTTACCAGCATGAGCCTTATGCTTGTAAAAATACATAATTTCCCGAAGATTGTGCGGGCCAGGGGCGGCGACATAGATTTGCTGGCCTATCGGATAAAAAAAGAGATGAAAAAAATATTCGGGAAGGAAGATATGATCGTGTTCAACTATATCTACCGGCTGAATGAATTTATCGTCGTGACAGAAAAGCTTGGGAAGGAGCTCCTTGAGCTGGCGGAAAAGATAAAGGCAAGGTTGTCTGTAACGCTCCAATCCTGCGTCACGATCTGCGTCAGCGGCCATTCTTACTCCCTGGAAAATATCCATAGGGCGTATGTGGAGGCGGTAGGGCTTTTGATGACGCGGGGTTACGATAAAAAGGATGAAGTGCTCTCATCCCAGGGAGACAGCCACGGCGGCGACAAGGTGAAGTGCCATTTTACCCATGATCATGAGAAACAGCTAAAGAGCGCATTAAGGGCAGGGAAGATGGAGACGGTCAGGGAGATCATATTTGAAAAAGCAGGTCTTCGCTCCTGTGCAAAAAATCGATGGAGTTATCTGGAGGTAAAGCAGACAGTGCGCCAGATCCTGAATCTGATGCTGGATCATTCCGTGCAGAGCAAAGGCTATCTGAAAGCCGGGGATATGGAGAGTGTGGCGGAATCTGTGGAGAAGATTACGGAGAGCCTTGACGCAGCGGCTCTTTGCGAGGCGTTTGAGGAGATGATTGAATACTGCACGCCGGAGAGGAAGGAGACGGTGACGGACACGATGAGGGGTATCGTGCGTCAGGCGGCGGAATGGATTGACGGGCATTATTCTGAGGAGCTGTCCTTAGGCTCGCTGGCGGAGCAGTACCATGTAGAGAGTTCCTATTTTTCCAAAGTATTCCGGCAGGAGATTGGAGAGAATCTAATCTTTTATATCACAAATAAACGGATTGAGAAGGCGAAAGAGTATGTGAAAAATACAGAAATGAATCTCGCCGAGGTAGCTTTTTTGGTGGGATACGATGATTATACCTATTTCAGCCGGGTGTTCAAGAAAAATACGGGAATGAGCCCAAGAGAATACCGGAGCTTTTGTGAGGAGGAGCTAAGTTGAGAAGGATAAGACAAGTCTTGCTGGTGGCGGCTGCAGCCACAGCCCTTGCCGGCTGTACGTCCATACAGCCCCGGGAAAACGATGAGGAAAAAATCACCTTAAGCGTCCTGGCGGGGCAGTCCACATCGGACGCCGGGGTGGAGGATATGATTGATGAATGGATGGCGCAGCATTATCCGCAGGTGTCGCTGTCGTGGGAATGTGTGGACTGGGGAGACAAGTTCCACCAGCAGATGCAGGGGCGCTTTGCGGCAGGCGATGTGCCGGATATTATGATCGGAAAGGCACAGGATGTGCAGACGTACGCCAGGCTGGGGAATCTTGGCACCATCCCGGAGTGCTGCAGCCGGAAGACAGAAGACGAGGCGCGTAAGCTCGTAAGTGTCAACGACAAAGTGTACGGGATGCCCTACAACGCATGGTATCAGGGTGTGATTTACAATAAAAATCTGTTTAAAGCCTATGACCTGCATCCTCCAAAGACGACGGAGGAGCTGCAGCATATTATCGCTGTCCTGGAGCAGAATCATATCGTGCCTTTTGCCTCCCACTATCAGGAGAGCTGGAAAGTGGCCAATATGACGATGCAGTATATGATGAATGATATTTTTACGGATAATCCTGCCTGGGGCGATGATTTCAGGAGTGGAAAGAGTGATTTTGGCGGAAACGAAAAAGTGATCAAAAGCTATGAGAATAATCGGTTTATTCTGGAACATTCGTGGAAGGACGCACTCCAGATCGATCAGTTTGAAAGTGACGACCGTTTTACCCAGGGGGAGGCGGCTATGTATCTGACCGGCTCCTGGTCGATGCAGTTCGCGAACCAGTACGGGGATGATATTGACTTCGGCATATTTCCCTATCCCAATGAGGCCGGGGATGCAAAGCTGATCCGGGAAACGAACATGACGTTCATGAAAAGTGCGGATACCTCCCAGGAGGAGCTGATTGACGATATCTTTTTCTCCTTGCTTGAAGACCAGGAGCTTTTGCAGGAAATCTTAAGCTTTACCCAGTCCTCGTCGGTGGTGAAGGGAATTGAGCCGGTGTATAGGAATCGGATACAGGCGGATATTGACCGATATGAAAAGGAGGGAAAGGTCATCGACGTGACTGTGGGAAATGCACAGCTTGTGTGGCGTTTTCAGAACATGATGGCGCAGCAGCAGTTACTTTGGATGAAAGGCGGGAAATCTCTTGATGAGATTCTCGCATACGCAGACCAGAACCGCCAGCTCAGCGGCTATGCCCTGGCGGAAGAGGCGGAGGTGCTTGCCGGCAGCGGATTAAAAAAAGGTTCCGGGGATAAGGAGGAATGATGATGGCAGAAAGATTTTCCGGCATGGACAGCCCGGTGATGGGTGCGCTGAATAAATTTGTGAATCTGGTGATACTTAACCTTTGCTTTTTGGTAAGCTGCATTCCCCTTGTGACGGCAGGGGCGGCGCTTACCGCTCTCTACAGCGTCAATCTTAAGATGGTGAAGGGTGAGGAAGGGTATGTGTTCAGAGGATACTGGAAGGAATTTGTGCAGAATTTCCGTCAGGGAACAGTCTGCTGGATGGCGATGGCAGGGGCGGGAACAGTCTTTATTCTGGATATTAAGGCAGTCCGGGCATTTCACGGGGGGCTAAAAGGATTGTTTCTTACCAGTACCTTTGCAATAGGAATCATAATACTGGTAGTTTTTTTGTATGTGTTCCCCTATATGGCAAGATTCCGGGACAGCCTTTGGGTGTGCATGAAAAATTCCCTGATCATCGGCGGGAGCAGGATTGGCCATACGATAGCGCTGTTTCTTATCACGGCGGCGGCAGCGGCAGTGACAGTCTGCACCCCCCGGATGACGGCGAAAATGCTTTTTTTCTGGCTGACGGCAGGATTTGCACTGCTGAGTTATGTGAAGTCTTATTTTTTCAGGAATGTATTTGCCGAATTCGAAAATGTGAATGCAAAAAAGTACAAGTGAAAAGTTCAAAACTGTCCTATTTGTAAAATTTTTTCTTCTCTATAATAGAATTATCAAATAAATCACGAGGAGGAAAAATAACATGAGAAAGCAGAAATTAGTCAGCCTCATGCTGGTAACGGCGATGACGGCATCACTGGCAGCAGGATGCGGTTCAACATCCGGCGGGGAGAAGAGCGAGGGAGGCGGCGGTTCCGATGAGAAGGTAACCCTTACCGTTCTTGCCGGACAGTCCACGACAGATGCCGGGATTGAGGACATGATCGACGAGGCGCTGGCGGAAAAATATCCGGAGATTACCCTGGAGTGGGAATGCGTAGACTGGGGCAATGATTTCCAGCCGAAGATGCAGCAGTACATGCAGTCGGGATTGCCGGATATCATGATCGGGAAAGCGCAGGATGTAGCGACTTACGCACCCCAGGGAGTGCTTGGGGAGATTAAGGGCGACTACCTTGACAGAGGATTGGACGCTGCGAGGGAGAACGTAACCTTTGACGGGAAAACTTACGGTCTTGTATATAACGCAATGTACCAGGGCGTTTATTACAACAAGAAGATGTTCAAGGACAATAACTGGGAGATTCCGAAGACCCAGGACGATTTAAAGAAGATTATCGATGACTGCAAGGCAAAGAAGATTACACCTTTCGGCAGCCATATGGTAGATACATGGTCTATTGGAAATGTGACGATGCAGTTTATGATGAACGATGTGTTCAACAAGGACGCGCAGTGGGGCGACAAGTTCCGCGACGGACAGACATCTTTCTCCGACAGCAAGGAGGCGCAGACTGCATACGAATACAACAAGCTGATCTTTGACAATACATTCCCGGAGACATTCTCTACAGAGCAGACAGACTGTGATGCGAAGATGGTGCAGGGTGAGGTTGCCATGAAGGTATCTGGTTCCTGGTCCATCCAGAACTTCCTTGACATCGATGAGAACTTTGAGTTCGGTATCTTCCCGTTCCCGAATCAGACAGGCGATTCCAAGCTGATCTTTGAGCCGAACATTACCGTGATGACAAGTGCAAAGACAGAGCATCAGGATGCGGTTGATAAAGTACTTGACCTTCTTACCAGCGATAAGGATCTGGCAGTGGAGATTCTGGATTATACGAAGACAGCATCCATGCTTAAGGATGTGACACCGACTTTCCCGAATCCAAGCCAGGAGGATATTGATAAATATGCGGCGGAAGGAAATATCGTGGACGTAACGCTCGGCAACAACCAGTTAGTATGGGGCGGTTTCCAGGAGGAGAATGCGAAGGATATCGCGGCATGGCTCCAGGGAGACGAAAGCTTTGAGGAATGTCTTAAGGCATCGGACGACAGGGTAGATGCAAGCACCGCGAATTAACTAACCACAAGGCTAAAGGGGGAGAGAGGATTTCCCCCTTTCTTTTATGAAAGGATGTAAAATCTCATGAAAGCAAATAAAATAAATTATATGGAGCGGAGGATGTCAAGGCAGTATTTGGCACTGGTGCTGCCGGGGTTCATCATTTTTACCATCGGCCTGATCATCCCGCTTTTTATGGCAGTGCGTTACTCGTTCACGAGCTGGGACGGCATGTCTCCGGAGAAAGTATTTGTCGGGTTCCAGAATTATGTGGAGCTGATGAAGGATTCTGATTTCCGGGATGCATGGTGGTTCACGCTGAAATTCACGATTGGAAATACCATTATCCAGAATGTGGTGGCACTTCTTTTTGCCATAGCCTTAGACAGCGGGATAAAGGCGCAGAAGATCTACCGGACGATTCTTTTTGTCCCATGCCTGATAAGCGCTCTTGTGGTAGGTTTCGTGTGGCTTAAGATGTTTTCCAACGTACTCCCGGCGCTCAATGACTTTTTGGGGACGAATATTAATTTCCTCCTGTTCGGAGAGAAGAAGACCGTGCTTTCCGGACTGCTCATTGCCAATAACTGGCAGTGGATCGGTTACTGGATGTTAATCTACCTGGCTGGGCTGCAATCTGTTCCGTCAGACCTTTACGAGGCGGCGAAGGTAGACGGCGCCGGGGCGGTAAAGCGGTTTTTCAATGTTACAATCCCGATGCTTGCGCCGGCGATCACTATCTGCGTGGTAGGAATCACGACAGGTTCGCTGAAAGTATATGATTTGCTTGTATCCTCCACAAAAGGCGGCCCGGGAAGGGCATCAACATCCATGATCTACCAGACGTACACAACGGCGATTAACGGCCGCCAGTATGGTTACGGCTGCGCGATGTCGGTAACGCTGGTCATCGTGCTCCTCCTGGTGGCGCTGGTGCAGGTAAAGGGGCTTAAGAGTAAGGAGGTGCAGGCATAGATGAAAAAGAAAAAAGAAAAACTGGAGGCTGAGGTACAGCAGTACACAAAAGGCTCAGTTATCGTACAGATTATCATGACCATTGCGGCGGCTTTGTTTATCGCTCCGATTTTTATTATCTTTAACTATTCCTTCAAGGGAAAGCGGGAGCTGTATCTGAATAATCCGCTGTCTTTGCCGGAGAAACTGAATTTCGATAATTATATCGCGGCATATAAAAAGCTTGACCTGGCGACTACATTTACGAACACTTTTATCTATACGGCGATCAGCGTACTGATCCTGGCAATTCTGTGCGGGACTACCGCGTGGGCCATTGCCAGGTGCCGGAGAAAATTTTTCAAGTTCTGTTACATTTACTTTATCGTCGGAATCCTGATTCCGTATCAGGCGTTGTTCCTCCCGATTTATATGATTGGGTACAGGATGCATATGACGAATACAAGATTCGGGATTATCTTTATGTATGTGGCGACGGGAATTTCTTTCGGGGTATTTTTGATGAACAGTTTTATGTCAACGGTGCCCTTAGAGCTTGAGGAGGCGGCGAGGATTGACGGATGCTCGGTCTTCCGTACTTATTTTTCCGTGGTGCTGCCGCTGTTAAAACCTGCGATGGCGACGCTGGTCATCATGCAGGCGTTCCAGATCTGGAATGATTATCTGCTGGCAAGCCTCTATGTGAGCAAAAAGCAGTTAAAGACTCTTACTGTTGCGATTCAGTCGCTGTTCTCGGCTCAGAGCAGTGATTATACGACGGCGATGGCGGCAATCGTAATATCCGTACTGCCGATAGCGATTCTGTTTTTGAGCTTGCAGAAATATTTCATCAAAGGAATGACGGTGGGAGCCGTCAAAGGTTAGACAAAAAGTAACAGGTAAAGGAGAGAGAAGATGGCAGTGCAGTTATTAAAACAATATCAGCTTGGAGATATGGCCGCTGTATATCTGACAGACGAGAAAAAGAAAAAGGTTGGTTTTATCCTATTGCCGGCGGAGATGCCGTATGATGATTCGATGGTAAAAAATCAGGAGATTGATTCCCTGATCCAGATTAAAATTTCCGGGGATATCTACAATGAAGCTTACGCCATGGGCAATTCCATGCGTAACAGCGAGACCATAAACCGGATGGAGTTTAAAGAGCAGAAGGCAGAAGAGCGGGAGGGAAAGCTTATCATCACAACAGTTCTGGCCGCACAGGAACAGTACGAGACAGTACATACACTGACCTGGAAAAAAGATACGCCTTATGTGCGGATACGCTGTGCGGTAAGAAATACGGGAAAGAAAGTTTTTTCTCTGGAAATGTTTGAGAGCTTTTCGTTAAGTGCCATATCTCCTTACCTTGAAGGAGACGGATACAACAGTCTTTACCTTCACAGGCTCCGCAGTGTGTGGAGCCAGGAAGGACGGGCGGAGTGCATCCCTATCGAAGACCTGCAGCTTGAGCCGGCGTGGGATCCTCACGCGGTTCGGTGTGAGAAGTTCGGACAGACAGGTTCTATGCCGGTTAATAAGTTCTTTCCTTTTGCGGCGATAGAGGACAGGGAAAGCCAGGTGTTCTGGGGCGCGCAGATTGCCCACAACGCGTCGTGGCAGATGGAAATCTACAGAAAAGATGATGGCTTATGTGTAAGCGGTGGGCTGGCAGACCGGGATTTCGGGCATTGGATGAAGACCGTGGAGCCGGGAGAGGAATTTTGCACACCGGAGGCAATCGTGAGCACAGGCCGTACGGATTCTTTGGATATTTTTACCGGGAGGCTCACAAAGGCAGCAGAGGAGAGCCTGGCGGACGCCCCGGAGACAGAAAAGAGCTTGCCCATTATTTTCAACGAGTACTGTACGACATGGGGCGATCCTTCCCACGAAAATATATGCAGGATTTTGGATGTACTTAAGGGAAAGGGCTTTGGATACTTTGTCATTGACTGCGGATGGTATCGGCAGGAGGGAGTTCCGTGGGATATCAGTATGGGAGATTATGAAGTATCCGATACACTGTTCCCGGAAGGACTGGAGGAGACGGTCCGGCAGATAAAGGCTGCGGGGCTGATTCCGGGAATCTGGTTTGAGATTGAGACTGTCGGGAAGGCGGCAAAAGCATACAGCATGACAGAGTACCTGCTTAAGAAAGACGGGAAACCGCTTACCAGTTATTTCAGGCGTTTCTGGGATATGTGCGATCCGTGGGTGGAAGAATATCTGACAAAGAAAGTAATCGGCACACTGAAAAAATACGGATTCGGTTACATGAAGATTGATTATAATGAGACGATTGGAATCGGCTGTGACGGCGCAGAATCTCTGGGCGAAGGACTTAGAAGGAATATGGAGGCATCCTCGGCATTTTTTGAGAAGGTGAAAAGAGAAATTCCGGGGATTGTACTGGAAAACTGTTCTTCCGGAGGGCACAGGCTGGCGCCGGGTCTGATGGCACAGATGAGCATGGCATCATTTTCCGACGCACATGAATGCCCGGAGATTCCGATTATCGCGGCCAATGTCCACCGGGCTGTCCATCCGGCGCAGAGCCAGATCTGGGCGGTAATCAGAAAAGAGGATTCTTTGAAGAGGATTGCTTACTCTGTAGCCGCTACATTTCTCGGGCGGATGTGTATCTCCGGGGATGTGACGGAACTTGGCAGCGGGCAGTGGGAGATGATTGAGGAAGGGATGGCATTTTACCGGACAATCGTACCGGTAATCCGGAACGGGCAGTCTTACCGGTTCGGCCCGAAGGTGAAAAGCGCAAGACATCCGGAAGGGTGGCAGTGCCTGGTCCGCGTCGGCGCAAATGGAGAGGGATATGCGGTGGTGCATGTATTCGGCGGCGAAGTGCCATCGTGTATCAAAATACCGCTGCCCGAGGGATGCCCGGAGAGGATTCGGAGCGTATACCCAAAGCAGGCCGGACATCGGGTCTGTGTACAGGCCGGAAACCTTGAGGTCCGGCCCGGGGAAGACTTTGAGGCTTTAGCGGTGAAACTTTGGTAGGAAAAGTTCCGGCGAATTTCTGCGGGAGTGGGGATGCTGCAGCAAAACTACTTCCGCAGAATTTTTTCCAACTGCACAGATGTTGTACAGATAGAAAATTCTTCTTGTTATATGGAGTTTTGGGTGTTATACTGTCTATGTATCAAAAATTCTGAATTTCAATGCCGTTCGGCAGGAATTCCAAAATCAGCAATAATGAAAGATTAAAATTAAAATGTTGAGAACATATGCGTTGCCATTCTTCTTTATCATTGTTATAATTCTCTTATAACAAAGGCATTTCTCATAGATTCTCAGCGGACAAGAAAGGAGAATCATATGGGAAACGGACAGAAAAATGCAGCAGTTGGCAACACGAAGGTCAGGGATAACGGGGCGAAATTGATTTTTGATGACCCGGTTTTGTGCGCGGAGTTTCTGCGGGGGTATGTGGATATCGACCTGTTGAATTTTGAGAACTTGAGCGAGAACACCCCTGAATACCTGCTGCGCGTAATCAGTAAGATTATCACAGTATTTCTCGCAAAATTAAATATTCCAAAGGAAGAGATTGGAGAATTTACCGGGAAGATTGAACGGAGGGAATTTACGATGTTGTTTGACAGTTTTGAGGCGTATGATGTGCAGGAGACGAGACGGGTCAGCAGAGCGGAAGGAAAGGCAGAGGGAAAAGCAGAAGGGGAAAAATATCATTTAGTAAAACAAATCTGCCGGAAGATGAAAAAGGATATGGCGGCAGAGGAGATAGCAGAGCAGTTGGAAGAGGATGTGGATGAAGTGCAGCGGATATATGATATCGCGCTCCGCTATGCGCCGGATTTTGATGTTGACAGGATAACGGAAGAAGTTTTGAGATGATGCGTGCTGGACAAGGGAGTCGTACACAGAACAAAGGATTCCTGCAATGGTTTGCGGACCAGAAAGTAGGAAAGAAGATTATGTATACGTTCATTGTGACATCAGTCATTCCTCTGCTGCTTTCACAGGTTCTGATGCTGTATGTAATTTCCAATAACATGAAGGAAAAGGTGGATGACCTTATGGTAAACCAGCTTGTGCAGATTTCAGAGCGGACAGGCCTGACGGTTGACGTGTATACGAACCTGGTTTATCAGATTTACTCGGATGATGAGATTATTGAATATATGGCAGATTGCCAGAATGCGTCTTCCGAAATACGGGCGCGCGCATACAGGGAGATTTGCGGGAAACTGCAGCAGTACGGGCTGACCGCCGGCGGGATTGAGTGCATCAGCATCATATTGGAGGACGGCCAGGATATTACTTACGATTTTGGGATGGCATCTGCGGTGGACAACCTGTGGGAAGGGTATGCGGACAAGAAAAGCATCGTGCCCTACAAACTGGCGCAGAAGGAATCTGCGAATCTGGCTGTCTCGCCCACGCAGCGAGTTCAGAGGGGAGGGGAAGAAGAGCGGATCTTCCATATCTCCAAGCAGATGTATGATTTTTCGGATATACAGAAAGGCACGGTCGGCACGGTGGTCATGAGTATCAATGAGTCGGTGCTGAATGCCGTGTGCAGCGGGGCGCAGGATGGCGGCGAATTGTACACGATCAATTTTATCATGGATAAGGACGGCAATATCCTGACTTATCCGGGCTCCTTTTATTCCGGTATCGCACTGTCCGAAGGCAGGACGGTGAAAGAATTTGTGGAAAAGACGGGAGTGCTTGACGGGAAAAAGATTGCCGTTAACCAATATGAGAATGAGGATTTGGGATGGTATTTCTACAATGCGTATGATGAGGATTATATCCTGCGGGATGTCAGGCATATCCAATATCTGACCATTGCCATAGGCATCCTGCTGCTTATGGTGTCTGTTTTTCTGATTCGTTATACCGTTCTGCTTATAGAGAACTCTACGCGCAGCATAGTCGCGGGCATCATGGAAGTGCAGAAGGGGAACTTGGATGTGCAGGTTCATGTGGAGAGCAGAGATGAGATGGGGCAGATTGCCGGGAACTTCAATACGATGACAGGAAAGGTACAGGATCTGATCGAGGAAGTACAGGAAGTGACAGTCAAGCAGAAGGAGGCGGAGATACGTGCGCTGGAGGCGCAGATCAATCCCCATTTCCTGTATAATACTTTGGATTCGATCAACTGGATGGCGATTGAGAAGGAAGAATATGAAATCAGCCGGATGGTAAGGAACTTAGGAGTGATCTTGCGGTACAGCGTGGATAAAAGCAATAAGATGGCGACGGTGGCAGAGATGGCTGACTGGCTGGAGAAATATGTAAGCCTCCAGCGTATGCGGTTTAACGATGCATTTACCTGTGAGATTCATGTGCAGCCGGGGACAGAAAAGCTGTACATCCATAAGCTCCTGCTCCAGCCCTTTGTGGAAAATGCAATCCTTCATGGATTTAAGGAGATTGAGTACGGGGGAATCCTTCGGGTGGACGTGATGCTTTCAGAGTCCCGGGATGAGCTGGATATTATTATTGAGGATAACGGAAAAGGAATTCCCCGCCGGATAGCGGAGACATTTAACGACCCGGAAAGGGCGTGCCGGGATGACAAGTCAAGTATCGGCCTTCATAATGCATTTTCCAGAATGCGGATGTATTACGGAGACAGTGCGTCGTGGAATGTGAGCAGCATTCCGGAGGTTGGTACAGTCATTACGTTAAAGATTCCGGTCAGCGAAAAGGGAGGTGCTGGGGATGCGGATTGTGATTGTTGAGGATGAGATTAAGATCAGAGAAGGGATTGCGAAAATGATTGAGTCGCAGACACAGCATGTGGTCCAGGGGAAAGCGGTGAACGGCGAAGAAGGTCTTGAGATGATCTTAAGATTCAAGCCGGAGCTGGTAATCACGGATGTCCGGATGCCGAAGATGGACGGTCTTGAGATGGTGAAGGCTCTCCATGAGCGGAAAATCCCTTTGCATGTAGTAATCCTGAGCGGATATTCGGAATTTGAGTACGCCCAGAAGGCAATCAGGTACGATGTGGACGAGTATCTCCTGAAACCGCTGGACATAGACGATATCCGGAACATGCTCTGCAAGGTAGAAAAAAAGATCCAAAGAGAGCAGATGACAAGCGGAACGCCAGGGCTGCATCTTCGCAATCTCCTCACCGGAGAGGATGCGGATAAGGAGAAAAATTGTGATATTTTAAAAGATATCTGCGGCTTTCCGGCCGAGGGAGAGTACGAGCTTTTCGCAGGCTATATCGGGTCGGCGGAAGTATCCTATAGAGACGAGGTCGAGCGTGCCGCGGAAGAGCTTAGAAAGAAGTACCATGAACTTAAGATTTATTATATCTATGTGGAGAACAGGCAGAAAGGATATCTGCTTGTCTGCGGGGAACCGGGGGAAGGGAGATTTGCGGAGCTTGAGAGGTCTTTCTATAATAAACTGCTCCTGCAATACCGGGATAAGACGGAAAAGGCCGTCTGGACGAGAAAAAGATTCCGGCATCCAGAGGAGATTGCTGACACGGCAAAGGAACTTGACGGACTGCTTACCTATGCGCTGGTCCTTTCGCCAGAGGGGTGGCTGGATAGCGCACAGGCGGAAAAATACAGTCCGCAGCTTTTCTGCGCCCCGGTCTCCCTCTATAACAAGATGCGAAACGCCATCTGCCAGGACGACGCGCAGAAACTGAAGAAGGTAATGGAGGATTTCCTTGCATATATGGCAGAAGGCCATTTTGAGATTGGGGAGATACGGAAAGCATTTATCAAGAGCTATTATCTGATCAGCGATACCGTTCAGGAGATAGATAACGCCAGATACCAGCATCTTAAGGCGAAAAATCTCCTGAGGAATATTGAAGGAGCTGTCACCTGGCATGAGCTTAAAAACGCATACATGGATGTGTTCCAGGTGATTGCCGGGGCACAGGTAAAGCGCGAAGATATCAGCAACTATGTGATCAAGCGGGCGATCAACCATATCAGGGAGCACTATCAGGAAGGGCTTACGCAGGAAGAAGTGGCATCCGTCCTTGAGATTACCCCGGAGTATTTAAGTACGCTGTTTAACCGGGAGATGGGGATTAATTTTTCTGTATTTTTAAAGCAGTTCCGCATCAGCCATGCAAAACGGATGCTGAAAGGAACGAATCTGAAAGTATATGAGATTGCAAATGCGGTCGGTTACAGTGATCCGAAGTATTTCCAGCGGGTGTTCAAGGAAGAGATCGGAGTGTCGCCCGGAGAGTACCGGCAGATGGGGTAGGAGGAGAGAATGAACGGCTATATGAAAAAAATACTGTCTGCGGGGCTGCTTTTGTGCCTTTTGGGATTCCAGGGCTGCGCGGCGGCAGAGGCGGACAGAGAGGAAGAAGAGGCAGAGACAAAAAAAGAGATCGTCCTCTGGACCTACTATGAGACTAACATGCAGAAGGCATCCATGGACGAGCTGGTGAGCGGGTTCAATGAATCCCAGGAGGAATACCATCTGACATGGGAATACCATGGTCCTGTCACGGAATTTAATAAGCGGCTGGCAATCGCCATCACCCAGAACCAGCTCCCGGATATGGTGATCCTGGACAATCCGGATATGGCAACCTATATCGAGATGGACAAGTTGGAGGATATCACGGAGCATATAAAGGATATAGAAGAACTGGGGCAGTATTTTCCCAGTGCCATGAAGTCTGTGACAGCAGAGGACAGGTATTACGGATTGCCGTTTTGCTGCAACAATGTGGCGCTTATTTATAACAAGGACATACTTAAAGGGGCAGGAATCCATGTGCCCCAGACCTGGGAAGAGCTTAAGAGGGCGGCCAAAGAGCTCTCCGCCCCCGGAAGATATGGATTTGCCATGTCAGCGATTGACGGGGAACAGGGAGCGTTTCAGTTTGGGGCTTTTATGCTGTCGGCAGGAGACAGCCTTGAACAGGCAGGCGGGCGGGGAACGTTAAACGCGTTCCGGTTCATTAAGGATATGGTGGATAATGGCTGGATGTCCCGCGACTGCGTGAACTGGTCACAGAACGATGTGGCTAGGACGTTTATCAATGGAGAGTGCGCCATGATGGAGAACGGGCCGTGGGTGTTCCCGGCGCTGGATGAATCGGGAGTCAACTATGGTGTGGCGGCATTTCCGGCAGGGAAGGAGCAGACAGGGCTGCTCGGCGGGGAGGACATCGCGGTGCTTAAAGGGAAGGATGTGAAGGGCAGCATCGCTTTCCTCAAATATTACAGCCAGACATCCACGATGCTGAACGCGAACCTGATGGCGAATTCGCTCCCGCCGAGACAGGATGTGGCAGAGCTTTCCTTAAAAGTCAATCCGGGCTACCGGGTCATCCTGTCTCAGATGGGAGACTGTATATCCAGGACTGACTGCGGCAGCTGGTCAGAGCTGTCCGCAAAACTTTCCGACGGGCAATACCGCGTGATCACCGGCGAGAGCACGCCCGAGGAAGTATGTGAGGAGATAAAGAAGATAAAATAAGATAAGAAAATGAGGAAGAAAACAGGGTGGACAATTCAGTTGAAGAATGTCCACCCTGTTTAAATATTTAGAGTACAAAGAATAATCATATTTTCCTATACTTGATTTAACAAATAAAACAAGAAACAACAAATGATTCAAGAAAGGCAGGAAAATTATGAAAAAAAGAATGGTAAGCGTACTTTTATGCCTGGCCATGGCGGCAGGAATGATGGCAGGCTGCAGTGGCGGAGGTGATTCCAAAGGTTCATCGGACAAAGAGGGCACAACTGGGGGAAAGGAATCCGTTGTGATCTGGGATTATTTTGAGACCGATGCCCAGAAGAACATGATGCAGGATATGATCGACGGATTTAACGAATCCCAGGATAAATATGAAGCCTCTCATGTGTATGTACCTTTTGCAGATTACGAGAAACAGCTGACTCTTGGCATGGCATCCGGGGAACTGCCGGATCTGGTTATCTTAGACGGCTGCGGTATGGCATCCTTCATCGAGATGGATCTGTTCGGAGATGTGTCGGCAGCAGATATTAAATGGGATGAATATATGGAAGGACCTATGTCCTCTACAATGGCTGACGGAAAGCACTACGGAATCCCGTTTGCAACCAACTGTACCGCATTGTTCTACAATAAGGATATTTTCGACGCGGCAAAGATGGATTACCCGGATGAGAATACTACGTGGGAAGATTTCCGTGAGATGGCAAAGGCATTGACCAAAGACGGCGTTACCGGATTTGGAAATGCGGCCACCGGCACAGACGAAGGTACGTTCCAGTGTCTGCAATGGTTATACACGGCGGGTGGAGATTATCAGAACATCAAGGGCGGAATGGACGCTTACAAGCTGATGCAGGAAATGGTGGCAGAGGGTTCATGGTCTAAGGACTGCGTGAACTGGACCCAGTCAGATGCCAATAACAACTTCGTCGCAGGGAACCTGGCGATGCAGCAGAACGGCCCGTGGCAGATTCCCGGAATCGAAAAAGATGCGCCGGAGCTGAACTATGGCGTGACTGTCCTTCCGAAGAAGGATGCGGATTCCGGACAGGCAACCTCCATCCTCGGCGGTGAGAATATGGGCGCGGTAAAGCAGGATAATATGGACGGCGCGATTGCTTTCATGGAGTATTATGACCAGACAGATGTCATGATAGAGTGTATGAAACAGTACGGTTCTTTCCCTCCGAAGACAGAGGCAGCGCAGGATTCTTACTGGACGGACGACCCGATCCAGAAAGCATTTATCCAGCAGCTTGACACATCGATCCCGAGAGGGCCGAGCGCATCCTGGCCGGCATACTCAGACGCGATCCAGACAGGATTCCAGGAGGTAATGACTTCCGCAAAGACACCGGAAAAAGCGTCAGAGGATACACAGGCAGCAGTGGATAAAGTAAAAGCATCAGAAAAATAATGAACCGGTGAGGGACAGGAGCACCCTGTCCCTTTTTAAACATTACATGCAGAAAGGATGGAATGAGATGAAGAAAAGGAACCATATAAGTATAAGGGCAGGATTTTTGTTTGCGCTGCCGGCCGCCATCTATATGCTAATATTTGTCGGATATCCGATGATACAGAACTTTATCTTAAGTTTTAAAAACGTGGATGTATATACATTCTCAGATACGGCCAAGCAGTCTTTTGTGGGATTGGCCAATTATACCGAACTGTTCTCAGGCGAGGAGGCAATCCTGTCAACTGCGATTGCCAACACATTGATCTTTACGGTGATATCGATCTTCTTTCAGTTTTTTATCGGATTCGGGCTGGCGCTTTTGTTCAGCAAGAAGTTCAAGGGAAGTTCGTTCTTCCGGGGAGTTACGATGATCTCCTGGCTTTTGCCGGTTACGGTTGCGGGCCTGTTATTTAAGTTCATGTTTGCCAGCAAGGGGGGAATCATCAACCAGCTATTTATGTCCCTGCATCTTATTGATGCACCTCTTGAGTGGCTGCTGGATCCAAAGCTTGCTATGGCTGCGATTGTCGTCGCAAATATATGGATTGGTATTCCGTTTAATATGATGCTGCTGATCACAGGGCTTACGACCATACCGGAGGAAATCTATGAAAGCTCAAAGCTTGACGGGGCCAATAAATTCCAGACTCTGTTCCAGATCACAATTCCGATGATCCGTCCGGCTATCATGTCAGTGCTGACTTTAGGATTCGTCTATACCTTTAAGGTCTTTGACCTTGTGTGGGTAATGACAAAGGGCGGGCCGGTCAACTCCACGGAGCTGGTATCTACATACGCATATAAGCTGTCCTTTGAGCAGTTCCAGTTCAGCAAAGGTGCCGCGGCGGCCAATATCTTGTTTTTGATCCTGTTTGTTGTCGGCATATTCTATATTAAGCTGATCAATGATGAAGAAGAGGTGATGTAAGATGAAGAAAGAAAAAGGAAATTGGAAATTTTTTATCATTGGAGCAATCGTATTTGTTATATTCATCTTCCCGCTGTACTGGATGGTGGTCACGGCACTGAAAACGCAGGTTGAGATCTTCCAGATTCCGACGCCGCTGTGGCCGAAAGACCTGACCTTTGATGCGTTTGCAGATCAGCTCTCCGCATCCAGTGATACGTTAAGAGGCTTTAAAAACAGTGTGATCATAGCCAGCGGAGCGACGGTTATCTCCACGATACTGGCGATTCCCGCGGCTTACGGGCTTGCGAGGTTCAAATTCAGCGGAAGAAAGGTACTGATCTTATATTTCCTAATGACACAGATGCTGCCGTCAACACTGATTCTTACGTCCCTGTACATCATGTTTTCAAAGATGGGGCTTTTGAACTCTTATCTGGCACCTATACTGGCGGATGCGACGCTGGGAATCCCGTTCAGCATTATTATCCTGAGGACGTACTTTTTGTCCATTCCGAAGGAGCTTGACGAGGCGGCGAAGATCGACGGATGCAACAGCATCACTTCATTTACCAAAGTCATGCTGCCGATCGCCAAACCGGGGATTGTGGTAGCAGCGGTATTTTCCTTTGTATATGCGTGGGGCGACCTGATCTATGGTATCACGTTTATCACGGATCCGAATATGCGCCCGATAACGTCCAGTATCTACAATTATGTGCAGCAATATCAGACTTTGTGGAATGCGACGATGGCATTTGGTATCATCGCAATCCTGCCGGTTGTGCTGATCTTTATCTTTATGCAGAAATACATTGTCAGCGGCCTGACGAACGGCGCGGTGAAGGCATAACGCAGATTTTTAAGGAGGAACACGAAATATGAGACTACATGCTGTAGACTTAAGAAAGCTGAAAATCAATGACCCGTTCTGGTCAAAGCATGTCAATCTGGTGGAGGAGACGATCATTCCTTACCAGTGGAGGGCTATGAACGACTTAATCCCGGACGCGGAGCCGTCCCACTGTCTGGACAATTTTGCCATCGCGGCGGGAAAAAAGAGCGGCGGGTTTTACGGCGCGGTTTTCCAGGATACGGATATCGCCAAATGGCTTGAGGCCGTTGGGTTCTCACTGGCGGCGCACGAGGATAAGGAGCTGGAGAAAACTGCTGACAGGGCAATTGATCTGATTGCCGCAGCTCAGCAGGAGGACGGGTATCTGGATACTTATTTTATCATCAAGGCTCCTGAGCGCAAGTGGGAGAACCTGTGCGAAGGCCATGAGCTCTATACCGCGGGGCACATGATGGAGGCGGCAGTGGCTTACTACCAGGGAACAGGAAAGAAAAGATTCCTGGATGTCGTAGAGAAACTGGCAGATCTGCTCTGTGAGACTTTCGGCCCGGAGGAAGGAAAGCTCCACGGATACCCGGGGCACCAGGAGGTAGAGGTAGGGCTTATCAAGCTTTACCGTGCGACAGGAAAGAGAAAATATCTGGATCTGGCAAAATATTTTATCGATGCGAGGGGTGTGGGTGAGAATTATTTCCTGAAAGAGATGAAAAGACCCGGCTATCAGAACATTACGCCGGAACTTTTGGACTATCGGCCGGAATATTCTCAGTCGGACCGGCCGGTGAGGGAGCAGACGGCGGCGGAAGGCCATGCGGTAAGGGCTGTATATATGTACACGGCTATGGCAGAGCTTGCGTACGAATATCAGGATCAGGAGCTTATGGATGCATGCGTCAGGATATGGGATAATATCGTAAAAAAGCAGATGTATATCACCGGCGGAATCGGCGCGTCCGGTATCCTGGAGCGGTTTACGACAGACTATGACCTGCCCAACGACTGCAATTATTCGGAGTCCTGTGCATCCATCGGGCTTGCCATGTTCGGGATACGGATGGCCAATATTACGAGAGACGCCTCTTACATCGACACGGTAGAGAGAGCCTTGTATAACACGGTGCTTGCAGGCATCGCACTGGATGGCAGGAGTTTCTTCTATGTCAATCCACTGGAGGTGTGGCCGGATAACTGTATGGAACGGACCTCCAAAGAGCATGTAAAGCCGGTTCGCCAGAAATGGTTCGGCGTGGCATGCTGTCCGCCCAATATCGCCAGGACATTTGCCTCTCTGGGGCAGTACGTGTACTCGGCGGGAGAGGGTGAGCTGTATGTGAACCTGTTCATTTCCAATCAGGCGGAGGTCGACCTGGGAAAAGCAGCAGTGGAAGTCTCCATAGAGACGAGATTCCCGTTTGAACATGTGATTCATATAACCGTCGGCAAAGTGCCGGAGGATGGGATGAAACTGGCAGTCAGGATTCCCGATTATGCGCGGGATTATAAAGTGTCGTTTGCCGGTGAGCCGGTGAACTGCCAGGTAGAAAAAGGATACGCGGTTCTTACGCTTAAAGAGGACGCGGCGCTTACGGTTTCCTTTGACGCACCCGCGAGATTTGTTCGCGCCAATCCGAATGTGAGGGCGGATTGCGGTAAGGTCGCGGTTACAAAAGGACCTTTGGTATACTGCCTGGAGGAGATTGACAACGGAAAGAACTTGTCTGAGCTGTACGCGGACACAAAGCAGGAGATTGAAGAATCAGCCTCGGAACTTTTCGGCGGCATTACAGAGTTGATTTTTAGAGGAAAAAGAATTGAAGAATCGGCCTGGGATAATGGCGAACTTTACGGGGAGCATCCGCTGAGCCTGACGGATGTGACGCTGAAGGCGGTTCCCTATGCATACTGGAACAACAGAGGCATGGGGGAGATGTCCGTGTGGATGAAAGAGCTGGTGTAGCCAAAGGGAAGAGCTGAAACACGCACGAACCGCCCTGTTCCCTGCATATACTAACAGTAAAAGGAACAGAAAAGAGTGACAAATCATGCCTTATTCAGTAATGTTGGATGCCGGGCACGGCGGTTCTGATCCCGGAGCGGTCTACAATGGCCGCCAGGAAAAGGACGATACATTAAGGCTTACGCTGGCAGTCGGGGAGATCCTGCAAAATAACGGGATAGATGTAGAATACACGCGGACGACGGACGTATACGAGAGTCCTTTTGAAAAAGCGATGGAGGCAAATAACGCAGGAGCAGACTTTTTTGTCTCCATACACCGCAACTCCTTCCCAACCGACAACCAGGTGATGGGTGTGGAGAGCCTTGTCTACGATCTGTCCGGTATCAAGTATGAAATGGCGCAGAACATTGATGAGCAGCTTGAATCCGTGGGATTCGTGGATCTGGGCGTGAAGGCGAGGCCGAACCTTGTAGTGCTGAAGCGGACAAATATGCCGTCGGTCTTGGTAGAAGCCGGGTTCATCAATTCCGATACGGATAATCAATTGTTCGATGATAATTTTCAGGATATTGCGGAGGCGATAGCCAGAGGGATATTGGACACACTGTCGAATATCGGTGCGGTCAGGGAAAATTACTACCGGGTGCAGGTGGGCTTGTACCGGAATAACCGGAATGCTGAGCGACTGCTGGACGAATTGCTGGCACAGGATTTCCCGGCATATATAGACAATGCAGGGGAGTTTATCCGGGTTCTCGTAGGTGGCTATGACAGCCTTAACGATGCCGCGGCTATGGAACAGCGCCTCAGACAGGCGGGATATGATACGGTGATCGTGAGTTAGAAGAACAGATAAAAACAGGAGCGGTGAGTCTGAAAAAGGAAGAAGTATACCCGCTCCTGTTTTCTATTATTTCACTGTCAGCTGTGGAGGGTGACAGTTGAAATATCGATAATTTAAATTGCTTTCATATGGAACTGGAATGCCGTATACTCCGGAACTTCCCTCGGAATCGGAAGACCAGCGTTCATCAGCGCGGAGCCAGACAGCGTGTACTGCCCGTCGTTGACAGAATACACGGTATCGGCGTTAAGCCCTTTTGCGCGGACATATTCCTGCGGCCCGTTGCAGGTAAGGTTCGTAACGACTACGCTTAAGAGAGATTCCTGCCTGTCCTTTGTCGCATGCTGCCATGCAGTCATATTTCCAACCTCAAACGGGTTGCTTAAGCGGTAGTAATCGCCCTTGATGATAATATGGTAATATTTCCGGAACAGTTCGCTCTGTTCTTTGCAGAGCTTTTGCTCTTCTACGGTCAGATGGGTCGCATCCAGTTCATAGCCGAAAGTGCCTCCCATTGCCACGACAGCTTTTGTCTTTAACGGCACGAGCTTTCCGCTGTCGGAAATGTGCGCGCCCATGCAGGACGGCGGATAGACAAAGGAAGTTCCGTAGTGGAGTTTCAGCCGGTCGATGGGGTGGTTGTTGTCGCTGACCCAGTACTGCGGGTAATAGTGGAGCATCGCCGCGTCAAAACGCCCGCCGCCTCCGCTGCAGCCCTCGAACAGGATGTCCGGATGGGTCTTTATGATGGCGTTCATGGTGCGGTACAATCCTAAAATATAACGGTGGTATACTTCGCCCTGTTTGTCTGCAGGCAGGGCATTTGACCAGATGTCTGCCAGGGAGCGGTTGATATCCCATTTTACATAGTAGATATTGGCGTCGTCCAAGATGGCGTTGACCTTCTCGATCAGGTAGTTCTGCACGTCTTTGCGGCTCATGTCCAGGGCAATCTGGTTGCGGCTCCGAACCTCCGGGCGCCCGGGAATCTTCATGGCCCATTCCGGATGTGCGCGGTAGAGGTCGCTGTCTTCGGACACCATCTCCGGTTCGAACCAGATGCCGAACTTCATCCCAAGGTCATTGATCTGCTCCACAAGAGCGTGGAGTCCGCATTTGATTTTATTTTTATTGACAAACCAGTCTCCCAGGCCGCTGTTGTCATCGTCTCGTTTTCCGAACCAGCCGTCGTCCATGACAAGCAGCTCTACGCCCATGTTCTTCGCGGCTTTCGCGATTTCCACAAGCTTTTTGTCATCGAAATCCATAAAGGCAGCCTCCCAGCTATTGATCAGCACGGGGCGCTCTATCTCAGTCACAAATTTGCTCTCGCAAAGGTTTGTGCGGTAAAAATCATGGTAAAGGTGGGAAAGGCCGGTCAGCCCATGTTCGGTAAATGCCATTACGACTTCCGGGCATTCAAAGGTTTCGCCTGGTTTCACCTCGTAGACGAACTGTTTCGGATGGATGCCCATTACAAGCCGGAGCTGGTCGTACTGGTCAAGCTCCGCCTCGGCAAGGAAGTTGCCGCTGTACATGAGGGAGAATCCGTAGCATTTTCCGAAATCCTCGGTCGCCTCCTTGTCGCAGAGCACGACAAACGGGTTCTGCTGGTGGCTGGAGGAGCCGCGCACGCTGCTGATGGTGTGGATATGGTGTGTCATGGGCTGGCGTTCCACCTGCCGTTCCTGGCCGTACCGTCCGGGAAGGCTTAAAAGGTCCATGCCGGAGCCGTTGATAAAGTCCAGGCATACGGACATGATTTTTTTCAGATGAATTGGAGCTTTGCCGTTATTTTTTACTTTGACGGCTCTCGTGATGATGTCAGCCTCCTCGAACACGCTGTATAAAAGAATCACATCCACGTCGCTCACCGAATCTGTCAGAGTGACCTCAAGGGTCTTTACGGTGTCGCCTTTATTTGCAAAGACCGTGGGAAGAGTCTCCAGGCGGTACTTCCCGTCGGTGATGGAAAATTTTCCGGCTTTGCCGCTGAAAGAATAACTGCCGTCGCCGTTTACCACCTCGATGCTGGCGGTGCGGAAATCCCCCTGCTGCTGGGTGGAAAATTCCTGGGGCTGCGCGTCCAGAGAAAAAGTGCGCTCGCCCAGCGATTCGTAGGGATTGCCGGAAAAGCCCCGGTCGTACTGCATGATCTGGTAGCTTAAGTCGGCGTCATGAAGGGTGGGGCCGTAATAGAGGTGGAACAGGTAATCGAGATTTCCAATCTTCATCTGGTATGAAGTGTTTTTCGTGTGTAAAGTGATCGTATTATTTGTTTTATTGTGAACAATTCCCATGGGTGCCGTGACCTCCTTGTAATTAGTAAAAAAAGTATACCCGCAGGGCATGATATACCCGCAGGGCATCCCTTAACACATGCCCCTTCGGGGCGGACAAACTTCGTTTGTTAAAGTATACCATATTTAGCGGGAAGTTCATTTATTCAGAATGTCAGAAAAAAATGGGGAAACGTAGTGCATAAGTAACATGACAGGGAAAGAAATTTCATAATTGATATAATGACAATGTGTTGACAATAACCGAGCTTATGAGTATGCTATATTTAATATGGAGGTGCTGTATATGGCAACAACAAATTTGAATATTAGAACAGAGAAAGCTATCAAAGAGCAGGCAGAGGAGATTTTTAATGAACTTGGTCTGAATATGACAACTGCTGTAAATATGTTTCTTAGAACTACTATACGCGAACATGGTATTCCTTTTGAATTAAAGCTGGATGTGCCGAATGAAACAACGTTTGCTGCTATCGAAGAAGGCAGAAAGCTCGTGGCTGATCCTTCTGCTCCGAGATATTCCAATATGGATGAGCTTAAGGAGGCACTCGAAGTATGAAATATGATGTACAGTTTACCAATCAGTTTAAGAAGGACTTGAAACTTGCGAAAAAGCAAAATAAGAATCTTGATAAACTGTTTGAGGTAATTAGTACCTAGCGGAAGGCAAAGCATTAGATGCAAAATACAGAGATCATAGCCTTGCAGGTGATTATAAAGGGGCGAGAGAATGTCATGTTGAGCCAGATTGGCTGTTGATTTATGAGATTTGTGGTGATGTACTGGTTCTGTTGCTTTACAGGCTCGGAACACATTCGGAGTTATTCAAAAAGTAGTTTTTGAAAAATATATTTTCTTATAGAAGGAGTTGTTTCACATGCGAAAGAAGGAGCGGGCGCTTGAGATCATTGAGCGGCTGAAAAAGGAATACCCGGACGCGGGTTGTACGCTGGACTACGACCAGGCGTGGAAACTTTTAGTCAGCGTACGGCTTGCGGCACAGTGTACGGACGCGCGGGTGAATGTTGTGGCCTGCGGGCTTTATGAGAAATATCCGGATATTGACGCGTTGGCGGCGGCGGACCCGGCGGATATCGAAGAGATTGTAAGACCCTGCGGGCTGGGGAAGAGTAAGGCGAGGGATATCAGCGCATGTATGCGGATGCTTAAAGATGAGTACGGCGGGAAGGTACCGAAGGATTTTGACGCGCTTTTGAAACTGCCGGGCGTCGGGAGGAAAAGCGCGAACCTTATTATGGGCGACGTGTTCGGGGAACCGGCGATTGTGACGGATACCCACTGCATCCGCCTGGTGAACAGGATGGGGCTTGTGGACGGTATCAAGGAGCCGAAGAAGGTGGAGATGGCTCTCTGGAAGATTATCCCGCCAGAGGAAGGGAGCGATTTCTGCCACCGGCTGGTTTATCACGGGCGGGATGTGTGTACGGCGAGGACAAAGCCTTACTGCGAGAAATGCTGCCTTGCGGATATCTGCAAGAAAGTGGGCGTGTAGATATGCCGGAGGATTCCGGATTGCGGCAGCGCAGTTGTCAGATAAGAAAGCGATAAGAGAAAGGCGGCGTTTTAAAGTGGCGGATATTATCGGAATGTTAGATGAATTACAGAACAAGGCCCTTCATCAGGAGGGGCTTAAAGAGAGGTTTCTTGCGACAAGGAATGACCCGTCTCCGGTCAGTGCGTTTTGCCGCGTGTGCCGGGAGGAGGGCTATGAGATTTACGAGATGGAGCTTGTCTGCGCGGGGGAGGATTTTCATGCGGCGATGAAACGCAGCACCAACGGCGGAGGGGAAAATTCGCCGAAACTTGCAGGACAGGATGATTTTTATGAATTATTTCTTGCAGCGATAGAGGATTAATAGGAATTGCCGGCAAACGGCAGTCAGCAGTACAGAAGGGAAGGAATGGAAGATAGAACGGGCAAGGAAAGTTTTAAAGCAGTATTTTGGGTATGAAGATTTCAGGGAAGGGCAGGCAAAGCTTATCGGTGCGGTGCTTGGCGGACATGACGTGCTTGGCATCATGCCTACGGGAGCGGGCAAGTCCATCTGCTTTCAGGTTCCGGCGCTTATGGCGGAGGGGATTACCCTTGTCATATCCCCGCTGATTTCGCTGATGAAGGATCAGGTGAGCGCCCTGAATCAGGCGGGCGTCCATGCGGCGTATCTGAACAGCTCTCTGACCATGGGGCAGTATACGAAGGCTTTGCAGCTTGCAAAGGCAGGAAGATACAAGATTATCTATGTCGCCCCGGAGCGGCTTACCACGGAGGGGTTTCTTGATTTTGCCCTTAACAGCGGGGTGAAGATATCTATGGTCGCGGTGGATGAGGCGCACTGTGTTTCCCAGTGGGGACAGGATTTCCGCCCGGGATATTTGAAAATTGCGGAATTTATCCGGAAATTTCCGCACAGGCCGGTTGTCTGTGCATATACTGCTACTGCGACGGAAGATGTGCGGGGAGATATCATAGAACTTTTGGAGCTTAAGGAGCCCGCGGTGACGGTGACGGGATTTGACCGGGATAATCTGTATTTTGCGGTGAAAAAGCCGGCGGATAAGTATAAGGAGCTGGTTACATATCTCAGGAAAAAGGAGCAGGAGCTTTCGGGGTGCAGCGGGATTATCTACTGCCTGACGAGAAAGAGTGTGGAGGATATCTGCTATCGGTTGCGGCAGGACGGATTTTCGGTGACCCGGTATCATGCAGGGCTTGACGACGAGGAACGGCGGGAGAATCAGGATGATTTTATCTACGACAGACGGCATGTGATGGTGGCGACCAATGCTTTTGGGATGGGCATTGACAAGTCGGACGTGCGGTTTGTCGTTCATTATAATATGCCGAAAAATATGGAGAGCTACTATCAGGAGGCGGGGCGAGCCGGGAGGGACGGCGCGCCGGCAGAATGCATACTCTATTATGAGCCGTCGGACGTGCGGATGAACCAGATGTTTATCGGAAATAATGAGAATAACGAGATGCTTGATGCGGCGGCGAAGGCGCTCATTGAGGAGCGTGACCGATGGCGGCTTAAGCAGATGACGTTTTATTGCTTTACCTCGGAGTGTCTGAGGCATTATATTTTAAAATATTTTGGCGAGGAGACTTCCGGGTACTGCGGGAATTGCCTGAACTGCCTGACGCAGTTTGAGGAGGTGGACATCACAAGGGAGGTGTCTGCAATTCTGAAATGTATCCGGGAGAACTGGACGGCTTACGGCGTTACGACGGTCATTGATATCTTAAGGGGCGCAAAGAGCCAGCGGATTCTCAGTAAGAACCTGGATAAAAATTCCCAGTACGGGCGGCTCGGTGACCAGTCCGTGACCCGCCTCCGTCAGATCATACAGGAGATGATGTATCAGGGGTATCTGGAGCTTTCCGGGGATACTTACCCGGTGTTAAGGCTCGCGCAGGGGGCGCGGGAGCTGCAGGGATTGCCGATAGCGGAGCAGCAGACATCGCTGACAGACGGGGAGCGGAAGTCAATGCCGAAGGCGGGCGAGGAGACGGCTCCCATAATCTTAAAGCTGCCGAAGGAGCAGGAGAGGAAAAAAGACGGTTCCGGGGGAGAATCCGGGAGTGCGAGTGCGGGCGGAAGGAAGAGGAAAAAAGCCGGAGCGGCAGCCGCCCTCAGGGAGCAGGATCTGGAGCTTTTCGAGGAGCTTAGAGCACTTCGGAGAGACATTGCGGCGGAGGAAAAGGTGCCGCCTTATCTTATATTTTCCGACAAGACGCTTGTCCTTATGTGCCTGAGCCGGCCGAAGGATACCGCCGGGATGCTTAATATCAGCGGAATCGGAGAGTATAAAGTGAAGAAGTACGGGGAGAGGTTCCTGGCGGCAATTAAGGACGCTTAAAGGTTTGTTTTAATCAGGCAGATAAGGAATTTGCGGCAAACAGGGAGGCATAAATAATATGGCGGATAACGGAAAACAGATTGCGATACGGGTGTCTATCGTCAGCGTGGCGGTGAATATCCTTTTATCGGTGATAAAACTGTCGGCGGGGCTCATCGCCCATTCGGGGGCGATGGTGTCGGATGCGGTGCATTCGGCGTCGGATGTGTTCAGTACATTTGTGGTGATGATCGGGGTGCATATGGCAAGCAAGGAGGCGGATGAAGAGCATCCTTACGGCCATGAGCGGATGGAGTGCGTGGCGGCGATCGTGCTGGCGGCTGTGCTGTTCGCGACGGGTCTGGCGATTGGGTATACCGGGCTTGAGCAGCTTTTGGGCGGCTATGAGGAGATAAAAGTTCCGGGAGCGCTTGCCCTTCTGGCGGCGGTCGTCTCGATTGGGGTGAAGGAGTGGTTGTACTGGTATACGGTGCTGGCGGCGAAGAAGATTAATTCGGGGGCGCTTAAGGCGGATGCGTGGCATCACCGCTCGGATGCCCTGTCTTCGGTGGGCGCCCTGTTTGGAATCGCGGGGGCGAGAATGGGTTACCCGTTTCTTGACTGTGTGGCCAGCGTAGTGATCTGCGCTTTTGTCATCAAGGCGGCGTATGACATCTTTAAGGACGCGGTTGACAAGATGCTGGATACAGCGTGTGATAAGGATACGGTGAAAAAACTTCAGAAAATCATCCTGAACCAGCCGGGAGTCCTTGGGATCAGCAAATTGACGACGCGGATTTTCGGGTCGAAGATTTATGTGGATGTGGAGATTGAGGCGGACGGGGATATGACGCTTAAGGATGCCCATGAGGTGGCGGAAAATGTCCACCATGCCATTGAGCAGGGGGCGAGCGATGTGAAACACTGTATGGTGCATGTGAATCCGCGGCGGGTGTAAGAATTTTTAAATATCTGGAAAATATATTGAGAGCAGGAGTGTTAAGGTTCCTGCTCTCAAGGATTATTTCTCAAAGAAGCTGTTCTATTTTCGAGCTTATTTCAAGCAATTCACCAAGTGTCATATGAAAATTATTCATATTCTGATAAAACTCTATGGGTCCGGTGACGCCGATTGCTGCGATTGGCTCTTTGTTCGTATTGTAAATAGGAACTGCTATGCAGCCGATTCCGATGGCATATTCTTCTGTGTCGGTTCCGTATCGTAATTTTTCAATCCGGTTAAGCTCTTTCTGGAACAATTCCATGTCAATGATCGTATTTGGTGTGTGCTGACGGAACTGATTTGAAGCCCTTTTTAAGAATGATTTCTGTTTTTTAGGCGGGAGCAGTGCGGTCAGGAGCTTTCCGGCAGCGCTGACATTCACCGGTAGGGTTTCGCCTAATTTTGATATGTAGGTAATGCCGGAATGCGGAAGACATTGATCAATGGTGCAGATTCCGCTCTCGGTCAGGGTACATAGCTGACACGCCTGGCTTGACTTTTTAACCAGTTCCTCCATATATGGTCTTGCCAGTTTGATCAAATCC
Source organism: uncultured Lachnospiraceae bacterium (assembly GCA_947363565.1). Lineage (GTDB taxonomy): Bacteria > Bacillota > Clostridia > Lachnospirales > Lachnospiraceae > MD308. The sequence goes on from CANAPP010000008.1 coordinate 71,609, forward strand.
TTTTCCGTAGAGACAATATTGGAAAATTGCGACAATTTGTATCCGGGTTTAAAATAGTTTGGCCGTTTTGGGTCTTCAACGATGTAGCGATACTCCTGCATACAGTTAATAATCCGATAAAGTGACGTTGATGGGATGGATAACGCGTCTGCAATGGTTTTTAATGTTTTTGATGAGGGATCGTTCGCAAAGTAGTCTAAAATTTGAAGTGTTCGTTCCGCGGCAGGCGGAAAATTCTGGTTTTCATTTTTGCTTTCCATGACAATTTTTAATATACCTTTCATTAGATTTACATTAACCTGTTGTGCTAGATAAATAATTGAAGAACTTCAACAAAATATGCTATCC
>CANAPP010000009.1 GCA_947363565.1 uncultured Lachnospiraceae bacterium
GGTTCTTACAAGGATTCAGTCATAGAAAACTTTATGTTTTGACCCCAGCATCATAGTATAAGGAAAACGCAGGGAGGAAGGATACGATGTACCATTGTCATGTTCGTTTCTGTCTGACAGGCCATTATTGCAAAGTATTTGAAATCATAAAGGGAATTTCCCCCTTTGAGCATTTTACGCATGAGTTTATGGAAAGTGATAAGCCGTCAGAGAGAGCTTTGGCAGCGGCAGATGTTATTTTTGCCAATTTACAGGATATAGAAGAAAAGGAAGCGCTGCGCACGCTGCTTTTGGGAAAGGGCAAGGGTGCGGAGCTTATTCTGCTGGCGGATAAGGAGCAGATAAGCCGGCTTAACGGGGAGCTTAACAAGGTTAAGGATATATGGACGCTGCCGATGACGGATGAGGAGGTTCGTTTCCGTTTCCTGCGGTGGCAGGAGAATTTCCGGATGGGAAAGGATTTCTGGCAGACCAGCCAATACCTGGAGGCGACCATTAACCATATACCGAACCTTGTCTGGTACAAGGATAAGAATGGCATACATGAGAAGGTGAACGACAGCTTCTGCCGGACGGTCAACAAGACGAAGAAGCAGGTGGAAGGGCGCGGGCATGCCTACATCTGGGATGTGGAGCAGGATGATCCTGCCTGTATAGAGTCTGAGCGTGAGGTTATGGAAAAGAGGGAGACATTTGTCTCTGAGGAAGTCGTCCAGGCGGGGGAGGGAACCAGGCTTCTTACGACTTACAAGTCGCCGCTCTACGACCTTGACGGGAGCGTGATGGGGACGGTGGGCGTTGCCATCGACGTGACCCAGGAGCGCGCTTATGAGAAGGAGATCATCAGTAAGAACCAGACGTTAGAGACTATATTTACGACTATGGACTGCGGAGTGATGTCCCATACCATGGACGGCAGCCGTATCGTCAGCATCAACCGGGCCGCTTTAAAGATCCTGGGTTATGATTCCCAGAGGGAGCTTTTAGCGGACGGCTTTGATATGGTGGCGCAGTCGGTCATGGATGAAGATAAGGAGATGCTCCGGGAGAAGATCAGGTCATTGAAGAATGAAGGGGAGAGCGTCAGCGTGGAGTACCGTGTGTGCCACAGTAACGGCGACGTCCTCCATATTATGGGCAATGTCAAGCTCATTAACCAGGACGGCGAGATGCTTTACCAGCGGTTCCTCCTGGATTGTACGGCCCAGAAGCTTGAGCAGAAAAAGAACGAAAGGCATCACATGGAGCTGATCCATGCGCTGAGTATTGAATATAATCTTGTCTGCTTTTTCGAGCTTGATACAGGGATGGGGATACCGCTCAGGCTGTCAGATAAAGAGCACCGCATGTTTGATGCTGACTATAATAAAGAGATATCGCTGGAAGAGAGCATGGGCCGCTACATAGAGAGGAATGTCCATGAGGAGGACAAAGAGCTTCTGGCAAAAGCTTCTTGCGTGGAACGGATCAAGAGCGAGCTTTCGGAAAACAGACAGTATTATGTAAATTACCGGGTGGTCAGGGACGGTGAAGTAAAGTATTTCCAGATGCGGGCAGTACGCGCCGGGAAGTGGAAGGAAAGCCACGGCATCGTGCTCGGGTTCAGAAGTGTTGATGCGGAGATCCGCAATGAGATGGAAAAGAAGGAGCTTCTTGAGAATGCGCTGATGCAGGCGAACAAAGCCAATAAGGCAAAGAGTGTCTTTCTCTCCAATATGTCCCACGATATCCGCACCCCGATGAATGCCATCGTAGGCTTTACCTCTCTTGCCATCACCCATATCGGCAACCCGGAGCTGGTGAAGGAATATCTGGGTAAGATCATGACCTCGGGAGAGCATCTGCTCAGCCTGATCAATGACGTGCTGGATATGAGCCGGATCGAGAGCGGCAAAATGCATCTGGAGGAGAAGCCCTGCCGTCTGCCGGATATCCTCCATGGGCTGCGCAATATCGTGCAGGCGGATATCCATGCCAAGCAGCTTGAACTTTATATTGACGCGGTGGATATCGTTGACGAGGAGATTATCTGTGATAAGCTGAGGCTTAACCAGGTGCTGCTCAACCTCCTTAGCAACTCCGTAAAATATACCAGCGCGGGCGGCATCGTCAGCATGAGGATCATCGAGAAGGCAGGTGCGCCCCTTGGGTACGCCCACTATGAGTTCCACATCAAGGATACAGGCATCGGTATGAGCGAGGAGTTCGTCTCCCACATCTTTGAACCCTTCGAGCGGGAGAAGAATACGACCATCAGCGGCATCCAGGGAACCGGCCTTGGCATGGCGATCACGAAGAATATCGTGGATATGATGAACGGCTCTATCGAGGTAAAGAGCGAACAGGGCGTGGGGACAGAATTTATCGTTGCCTTTACCTTCCGGCTTGATGCGCAGAAGAAGGAGCCGGAGGCCATACCGGAGCTAAAAAATCTTCGGGCGCTTGTGGTTGACGATGATTATAATACCTGCGACAGCGTATCTTATATGCTGCAGCAGATCGGTATGCGGGCAGAGTGGACGCTGTCAGGGAAGGAGGCGGTCCTGCGCACCCACCAGGCGGTGAGCCGGGGGGATAATTACAGCGTATATATCATCGATTGGCTGCTCCCGGATATGAACGGTGTCGAGGTGACCAGAAGGATCCGCAAGGAGATGGGCGAGGATGTGCCGGTGATCGTCCTGACGGCATACGACTGGACGGATATCGAGGATGAGGCCAGGGAAGCGGGCGTTACGGCATTCTGCAGCAAACCTCTGTTCTTGTCAGAGCTTAGGAGCTGCCTGCACTCGGTAGTGTCGACGAAGGAGGAGAAGGAAAAGGATTACGAGGGAATGAAGAGCTTTAAGGCGGGCCGGATCCTTCTGGCGGAGGATAATGAGCTTAACCAGGAGATTGCCGTGGCGATTCTGGCAGACGCAGGATTTACCGTCGAGATTGCAGGGGACGGTGCGGCTGCCGTAAGGATGCTTGAACAATCCGAGCCGGGATATTATCAGTTAGTGCTGATGGATGTGCAGATGCCGGTGATGGATGGCTATCAGGCGTCGAAAAAAATCCGGGCGCTGAAGGATAAGAGGCTGGCGTCGATCCCAATCTTTGCCATGACGGCCAATGCTTTTGAGGAAGACAGACAGGAAGCGTTAAAGAGCGGCATGGACGGCCACATCGCTAAGCCGATCGACATCGGCGTGCTGTTTGAGACGTTGAGTATGGTTTTAAATTAAAAAATAGACAGACGGAGGAAGTATTTATGCAGAAACAATCAATCAATGCACCATTGAACGCCGTCCACATGGAACCTATGGATGTAGTCGCCGGATTCGAGGTAAGGCCCGGGCTTTATGAGCTTAACGGGGCTGTGGCGATCCCTGTGGGAGTGAATTTCACCATACATTCACTGGGAGCCACCTCATGCGAGCTTCTCCTTTTCCGCAGGATGGAGGATGAGCCTTACGCCGTGCTCAAGTTCCCGGACCATTACCGTATCGGCAATGTGTACTCCATGATCGTCTTCGGGCTGCACATTACGGATTTTGAGTATGCGTACCGGCTGGACGGCCCGTATGATCCGCAGAAAGGTCTGCTGTTTAATAAAGATAATGTCCTGCTTGATATCTATGCGAAGGCAGTTACGGGCCAGAGCGTGTGGGGAACGAAGAATAAGAGCGGCAGCTTTTATAAGGCGAGGGTAGTCCAGGATAACTTTGACTGGGGTGCGGAGCCGAACCCGCTGATCCCGATGGAGGATCTTGTCATCTACGAGATGCATGTCCGGGGATTTACAAAGCATGATACTTCCAAAGTTGAGTATCCGGGCACATTTTCCGGGGTTATGGAGAAGATTCCGTACTTGAAGGAGCTGGGCGTCAATGCGGTGGAGCTGATGCCGGTATTTGAATTTGATGAGATGAAAGACTGCCGCGAGGTGGACGGAAAGCAGCTGATCGATTACTGGGGCTATAATACCGTCAGCTTTTTCGCCCCGAATACGAGCTATGCGGGAAGGACAGAGTACAACCGGGAGGGGAATGAACTTAAGAGCCTGATCAAGACCCTCCACGAGAACGGTATCGAGTGCTTCCTTGACGTCGTGTTCAACCATACGGCGGAGGGTGATGACAGGGGGCCGAGCTTTTCCTTCAAGGGTTTTGACAATAATGTGTATTATATGCTGACGCCTGACGGATATTATTATAATTTCAGCGGGTGCGGCAATACGCTCAACTGCAACCATCCGGTGGTGCGCCAGATGATCCTGGAATGCCTGCGTTACTGGACGACATTTTACCATGTGGACGGCTTCCGCTTCGACCTGGCAAGTATACTGGGCCGCAACCAGGACGGCGCGCCGATGAGCAATCCGCCGCTTCTCCAAAGCCTGGCCTTTGACCCGATCCTGGGCAATGTAAAGCTCATTGCGGAGGCGTGGGATGCCGGCGGCCTTTACCAGGTGGGGAGCTTCCCGGCGTGGAACCGCTGGACGGAGTGGAATGGAAAATACAGGGATGATATGCGGGATTTCCTTAAGGGAGATCTTGGCCGGGCTTCTGTTGCGGCAGAGCGGATCACCGGGTCCCGTGACCTTTATAACCCCAATATCCGGGGGAATAATGCATCGGTCAATTTCCTGAACTGCCATGACGGCTTCACCCTGTGGGATATGTATTCTTACAGCAAGAAGCACAATGAGGCCAATGGCTGGTACAATGTTGACGGAAGCGACGATAACCGGAGCTGGAACTGCGGGATTGAGGGCGAGACGGATGACGAAGGGATCCTTGCGCTCCGCCGGAGGCTTGCGAAGAATGCGGTGACGGTACTGCTGATGAGCCGCGGGACGCCGATGTTCCTCGCGGGTGATGAATTTTTAAATACCCAGTACGGCAACAACAACGCCTACTGTCAGGACAATGAAGTGTCCTGGCTCAACTGGGATTTCCTTGGGCGCAACAAGGATCATTTTGTATACACAAAGCATATGATCGGGCTGCGCAAAAAGCATGATGTCGTGCGGAAGTTCTGCGGAGGATGTTCGCTGGGCTTCCCGGAGATACAGGTGCTTGGGCCGGATGGGCAGACCAAGGTGATGTGCGTGGTATACGCAGGGCGCAACCATGAGGACACGGGAGATGACATCGTCTGCCTGGCGGTCAATGTCTATTGGGAGGAGCAGACCTGCCTTCTGCCGGAGCTTCCGCTGCAGCTAAAGTGGAAGTTCGAGGCGGATACATCGGGATGGTATCTGCCGGATGGGATACCGGAGGAAGGAAAGACGGTTTCGCCTGAGGGAAACCGGTTCAACATGGAACCGCGTTCGGCAGCGGTGCTTACGGTCGTGAAGTGATACGCCCACGCCAGTGGACAGTTATGAAGTGATGCGTCGCACAACCGGCATGACAGCCGTGAGATGATGCGCCGCACAATCGGTGTGACAGCCGCAAAGCGATGCGCTGCATAACCGGCGTGACAGCCATAAAGCGCGCCGCTTCTCCGGCGGGTGTCAGGATAAGACAGACTGCATATCCTCCGGCAGCGGCGCGGTAAATGACAGCTCCCTGCCCGATACCGGATGGGGGAAGGAGAGTTTATGGGAGTGGAGCGCCTGCCTGGTGATAAGCGCGGTGTCCGGATTGTAGAGGTAATCGCCGATCAGGGGGAATCCCAGATATTTCATGTGGATGCGTATCTGGTGGGTGCGTCCGGTCTCAAGACGGAGGAGGATAAGGCTGTGGCCGTTTTGGTAATCGATGAGCCGGTAATGGGTGATTGCCTCCTCGCCGTATGTGAAGTCCACAGTCCGCTCGATGATGGTGCCAGGCTTCCTGGCCAGGGGAGCAGTGATCGTGCCTTCTGTCGGCGTGACTTTTCCCTTCGCGATGGTCAGATATTCCCGGCGGATCAGCCGGCGTCGGGCCATGGCTGACAGGATGCCGGCGCTGACTAAGTGCTTGGCGACGACGGTGAGGCCGGAGGTGTCCCTGTCCAGACGGTTGCAGCAGCGGAAGATGAAGGGCCTGCCCTGGCTTTCGTAGTACCAGGCCAGCCCGTTTGCCAGGGAATTGGTATAGTTGTTCATGGAAGGATGTATGGGCATCCCGGCGGGCTTGTTAAGGACGATGATATCCTCGTCCTCGTACACGATATCGAGAGGGACAGGAAGGGGAGGGATCTTTTGTGAGCTGGTTTCTTCCTTTATACAGACCTTTAAAATGTCGCCTTCTGCCAAGATATCCCGCATGTAATAATGGATGCCGTTTACGAGGATGCTTTTTGGCATCCGTTTGATGACGGCTATATTTCGGGACGAGTAGCCGCGCCTTTTTAAGAAATGCTCGACTTTCCGCCCTGCGTCTTCTTTTGCTATCTGATAAGTGATCATCCGGTCCATGGGAATTCTCCTGTAAATTCAGTGTGATAGATATTTATTATAGCTTATGGGAGAGGGCGCGTCCAGTAAAAAGAGGAGGAATAGTATGCAGGGACTGAGCACATTATGTTATATTGAGAGGGATGGGAAATACCTGATGCTCCACCGGACGGTGAAAGAAAAGGATGTGAATAAGGACAAATGGATCGGCGTAGGCGGACATTTTGAGACGGACGAAAGTCCGGAGGAGTGCCTGCTGCGCGAGGTCCGGGAGGAGACGGGATATACGCTTACCTCCTACCGTTACCGGGGAATCGTGACATTTATCTCAGGAAACGGCGTGACAGAGTATATGTCTTTATTCACGGCGGACGGTTTTACCGGGGAGGAGACAGCGTGCGACGAAGGGGAGCTTGCGTGGGTGGATATCGATAAGGTCGGGGAGCTTAATCTCTGGGAGGGAGACCGGATATTTCTGCGGCTTCTTCGGGAGACGGACGAATTTTTCTCATTAAAGCTCGTGTATGACGGACAAGACCGGCTGGTATCTGCGGCTTTGAACGGAAAGCCTGTGGAAGATTAAAGCAGGACGGGATTGTTATTTTTCTGGAAAACAGGATATACTAATCCTGTATGGTGACGCCGGGGGAGATCACTCTCCCGGGATATGACTGAAAGAAAGGAAGATGAATATGGCAGTATTACATTTGACCAAGGATAATTTTGAAGAAGAGGTGTTAAAGTCGCAGGTTCCGGTGCTTGTGGACTTCTGGGCGACCTGGTGCGGGCCGTGCCAGATGATCGGGCCGGTGATCGAGGAGATTGCAGGGGAGGTGACTGACGCGAAGATCTGCAAGGTGGACGTGGATGCCCAGCCGGAGCTTGCAAGACAGTATAAGGTGCTGTCCATCCCGACGCTGATGGTCTTTAAAAACGGGGAGCTTGCGAAGCGGGAGACAGGTGCGAAGCCGAAGGAAGAGATACTTGGGATGCTGAGATAAATGAGAGAAATCCGGCATTTTTCCATTGATTTTTCTGCCCGGGACGATTATAATATAAATAGTTATAGGCTGCGGCCTATGAGGACAGACATCGTGGAGGTGGTAAAGTATGATCGGCGGAATTTATACACAGAGCCTTTATTTTAATAATTATCCGTATAGAAATACAGTGCGGGGTACGGAAGGACAGATTACCGGTACTGAGGCGGCAGGCAAGTCCGAGCAGGTCCAGGCGGCGGGCAAAGCCGGGAAAGTAGTGGCTGTGAGCCGTGCGGCGAATCCGGGTGTTCCGGTGGAGCCGGTAGATCCGGTTCCGGCAGTGTCCAATGAGACTTCCAGCGGAGTCGGGCGGATGCTTCCCTTTATGCGTCAGGGAGCCGACCCGGTGGAGATGGCAGTGCGTATGCGTATACAGCAGTATGATCCGTCACAGGAAGCGGCGCAGGCCGGAGCAAAAAAAGCAGCGGGTGATCAGGCTGTACTGTCAGGAGGAAAGATGACGGCAGGAGAGCAGGCAGCGTTAGCTGGAGTGAAGGACGCAGCGGCAGAAGAACAGGCTGTGCCGGAAGGGGAGAAGGCAGGAATCGAGGGTATCATGAAGACTGTCGAGGAGGGCGAGTGTCAGACCTGCAAGGAGCGCAAGTATCAGGACGGCTCCGACGATCCGGGCGTATCCTTTAAGACGGCATCCCACATCGCGCCGGAGCAGGCAGCTTCAGCGGTGAAGGGTCATGAGATGGAGCATGTTGTCAGGGAACAGGCGAAGGCAGTGCGTGAGGATCGCAGGGTAGTGAGCCAGAATGTGACGATCCACACGGATATCTGCCCGGAGTGCGGTGATGTATATGTATCCGGCGGTACGACCAGGACAGTGACGGCGGCGAATCCGCAGCCGGAGCAGTCAGGCCAGACGGCGAACGATATGTATAAGCCGTTCTTTGCGGTAGCGTAAAGTTAAGCGTGGCAGTAGTTGACATTGGTATTCATCAGCGGCATCGGCGAAGGAAAGCCGGTGCCGCTGTTTTGCGCCCGGATGGAAAAGCTGATGCCGCTGTTTTGCGCCCGGAGAAAAAGAAAGGATGCGAAAGAAGGAGGATAAGCGTTGAGCAGATATTACCTTGCCCCGCTGGAGGGGATCACGACACACATTTTCCGCAATGCGTACCACAGGCATTTTGCCCCGATGGATAAGTATTTTACGCCCTTTCTTGTGCCTCACAGCAAAAAGGGGTTCAGTGCGAAGGAGAAGCGGGAGATCCTGCCGGAGAACAACGAGGGGTTGTATCTTGTTCCTCAGATCATGAGCAACCACGCCGGGGATTGCTTAAAGACGATCGGAAAGCTTGAAGAATACGGGTACAAGGAGATCAACCTGAATATGGGATGCCCATCAAAGACTGTGGTGTCAAAGGGGAGAGGCTCCGGATTCCTGGCATTCCCTGAGGAGCTTGACCGCTTTCTCGACGCGGTATTCGAGGGGATCGGCAATACGGATACGCAGATATCCATAAAGACCCGCCTTGGCAAAGACAGGCCGGAGGAGTTTGGCCCCATCCTTGAGATCTATAACCGGTATCCGCTTAAGGAGCTGATCGTCCACCCCAGGGTACAGAAGGATTTTTATAAAAATGAACCGAATCTCCCGATGTTTGCATATGCCAGCGGGAACAGCAAAAGCCCGGTATGCTATAACGGGGACATCTTTACGCTTAAAAAATATGAGGAGATCCGGCAGGCATTTCCGGAAACCGAAGCTTTTATGCTCGGGAGGGGGATCCTTATGGATCCGCTGCTCTTAATGCGGATAAAGAACCAAGCGGGAGAGGAAGGAGCAGAAAAGGGCAAAGAGCAAGCGAAGCTTTGCGGCTTTCATGACCGGCTCTATGAAGATTACCGGGCGCTTGGTATGGGGGATAAGAATGTACTGTTCAAGATGAAGGAGCTTTGGTGCTATCTGGGACAGTCTTTCCCCGGGCAGGAGAAGGCGCTGAAAAAGATCCGCAAGGCAGAGCGGCTGGACAGATATGAGGCGGCGGTGGAAGAGCTGCTATGAATTTCCTTACGGTTTGCCCATCCGACGGCAACAATTTCTTTACATTTGCTCGGTGATGAAATATAATAAAAAAAGTTCTTTTGGAAGGAGATTTGCGCGATGGAAGATGTAAGAACAAAAGTATATGAAGCGTTGGACAAGATGAAGATCAACTATGAGGTGGTAGAGCACGAGCCGGTTTATACGATGGAAGATATGGACAGGCTGGGGCTTACGAAGAAGGGAACACTGTGTAAGAACCTGTTCCTGCGTGATTCCAAGGGGAAGCGGCATTTCCTCGTGACGGCGGATGAGAACACGAAGGTTGACCTCAAGGCGCTCAGCAAAAAGCTCGGCGCCGGGAACTTAAGCTTTGCCTCTGAGGAGAGGCTGGAAAAATATCTGGGGCTTAAGCAGGGAAGCGTCACACCCTTCGGCCTGATGAACGATACGGATCACGCGGTGGAGTTTTTTATCGACAAGAGCTTAACGAAATGCAAAAGCTTAGGGATCCATCCTCTTGAAAATACGGCGACGGTATTTCTCTCCTATAAGGATTTGGACAAATTCTTATGGAGCCTGGATGTGGATGTGATCCCGGTGCGTTTTTAAGTACATGCGGGCAGCAGAAGACTGGCAGGACAGACAGGGAATCCGGCAGAGGGTTCCCTGTTTTTCGTTATCTTACCGGTCATGTTCTTCATGTGAAGCATAAAAGCTCTTAAGCTCATGGAAGCTTTCGGTAAATCTGCGGGAGGTGGCGGAAGGATTGCGCCGGATGATATTGATCGCCTTCTGGTATTCTTTAAGCTTGCGGGACTTAAGGGAATGCTCGATAGCTTCAAGCCTGATCCTGAATTCGCCAAGCTCCTGTTTGTAGGCTTCAAACCGCGCGTTTTCGCTGGCGGAAGAGATGGAGCCGGACAGGGCGTTAAGCTCCGCGATAAAGGCCTCGGTTTTCTCTTTGAGCAGGGAAAGGCGCTTTGCTTTGTGCGCCCTGCGTTCATTCAGCCTGTCCGCCAGAGCGGTGTCTTGCAGTGTCCGGGACAGTCCGGCTCTCTTTGCAAGGAGCTTTTTGTTCTCCTCAATCTCATCCTCAATCTTGCGGATATGGGTGCAAAACTTTTCAGAACTTAGGGTGATGTTCCCGGAGACGTGCTCAAGCCGTCCTTCCAGAGAGGACAGCAAAGCGTTGTTCTCCGAAAGTTCCTTTAGCAGTTCGCGAAGATCCAGTGCGGACTGGACGGACTTTGTTGTGTCGGCGGCAAACACGGCCACCAGCACGGTGCTAAGGAGGCTGGCAGCATCCTGCGGGATAGTTAAGACCATCCGCTCGAAGGGAAGGTGCAGGACTTTCACCATAAGGAGGGAAAATGCTCCCCACCCGAGGGACGCAAACAGGCAGATATAGCCGTTCACATTAAAGCGGTGACTGCTGTAATCCCAGTAGCGCACATGGAACAGATACTCCATCACATCACCGGTCACATACTCCAGGGCAGTTGCCCCGGCCATGCCGAACAGAAAGATTAAGGGGATACTCTCTCTTACCGGCAGGGTGATCACAAGCACAGTGATGGCGCCGAAGCCGTATATGGGGATCATGGGGCCGTACAAAAAGCCCCGGTTCACCCAGTGCTTTTCCAGCACGGAGACATAAAGACATTCCCAGATCCAGCCGAGAAAACAGTATAAAAAGAAGAATAAAAGCCATTGTGCCTGTGTGTAGATCATCAGTAAGCGCCTCCCACGTTTGTATGTCCACTAGTTTAGCAAAGTTTTCCGCGAAATGCAAATGGGCATCGGGCAAGAATTTATACTTTTTTCATTGCATGTTGGAGAGCCAGGAAGTACAATGTAGTAGTAAGCAGTTTGAAAAAGCGGAAAAGTGAGGATGATTATGGAACAGCAGCAATATCATTATAAAGAAAGTCTGAATCAGGCCAGGAAGCCGGAGAACCGGTTCCTTCGCATCTGGGGGCCGGTGCTCATCAAGTGGGGGATCGGCATGGGAGTGTCCATGCTTGCAATGATGGTCTTTGAGAGCTTTATGATCCTTAAAAAGAGCGGCGTAGATATGAATGCGGTGCAGAGCATGGCACAGGCGTGGGACATCGTCTGCCGGAATATGCCGGATGCGTCAAGGTCAGCGGAGCTTGCGAAGGAGACTGCCGGGGAACTGATGAGATACGCGACGCCCATCGAGGGGCTTACAGCCTTTTTGACGATACCGATCCTTCTGATCATGTTCCGCCGGGACACGGTCAGGGAGAAGCTTTCCGGATTTATCCCCAACAAAAAAGCCTCTCTCTGGAAATACGCGGCTATCCTGGTGATGGCGTCGGCTATGACCCTTGGCCTTAACAACCTGATCGAGATCAGCGGGGTGATGGCGGCCAGTGAAGGGTACGAGGATACGATGAGTGCCCTGTATGCAGCGTCCCTTCCCATGCAGGTATTGTGCTTAGGGATCTTAATCCCGGTCTGCGAGGAACTGGTATTTCGGGGGCTGATGTTCCGCCGGCTGCGCCAGGGCGGATCTTTTCTGCCGGCGGCGCTTTACTCTTCCTTTGTCTTCGGGTTCCTCCATGCGAATATGGTGCAGATGCTCTACGGATTTATCCTGGGGCTTACGTTCTGCTACCTGTATGAAAAATACGGCTCGGTGAAAGCGCCGGTCTTTGCCCATATCGCGTCCAATGTCCTGTCGGTTTTCCTGACGGAGCTTGACGCTATGGACTGGATGGCGGCGGAACCCATACGCATAGGCATGATCACCGTCATCTGTGCCAGCGCAGCGTCAGCGATGTATGTCCTGATCCAGAGGATTGAGGAAAAACCAGAGAAGATAGACATCATCGCGTAGGATAGACAGCGGATAGGGAAAATTTGTTATTTACAAAGGGGGAAAAAAGTAGTATAGTAGTTTCAAAATTGAGTGAAAGGATTATCAGCTATGAGTGAGTTAAAAGGAAAGCACCGCCTGGGGCTGTACCGCTCAGAATTTGAGCATGACAACTGCGGGATCGGTGCGATCGTGAATGTAAAGGGTAAAAAGACCCATGACACAGTGGCGAACGCCCTGAAGATTGTTGAAAACTTAGAACACAGAGCTGGCAAAGATGCCGAAGGTGAGACCGGGGACGGTGTAGGAATCTTACTACAGATTTCACACAGGTTTTTCTCGAAGGTCTGTAAACCTCTCGGCATCTTTTTAGGTTCAGAGAGAGATTACGGCGTGGGCATGTTTTTCTTCCCCCAGGATGAGTTAAAGCGTAACCAGGCGAAGAAGATCTTTGAGGTCATCGTGAAGAAGGAGGGGATGAAGTTCCTTGGCTGGCGCGAGGTGCCGGTGAAGGCAGAGGTGCTTGGAAGCCGTGCGCTTGAGTGTATGCCCTGCATCACCCAGGGATTTATCGAGAGGCCGGAGCAGGTCGACAGAGGCATCGACTTTGACCGGCGGCTTTATGTGGTCCGCCGGATCTTCGAGCAGAGCAGCGATGATACCTATGTGGCGAGCCTTTCAAGCCGCACCATCGCCTACAAGGGGATGTTTCTTGTGGCGCAGCTTGGCTCCTTTTTCGAGGATCTGCAGAGCCAGGACTACGATTCGGCCATCGCGTTAGTCCACTCCCGGTTCAGCACCAACACGAACCCGAGCTGGGAGCGGGCGCACCCGAACCGGTTCATCGTCCACAACGGCGAGATCAATACGATCCGGGGAAATGCGGACAAGATGCAGGCCAGGGAGGAGAATATGGAGTCAAAGCACCTTAAGGGCGAGCTTCACAAGGTGCTGCCGGCCATCAACAGCTCCGGCTCCGATTCTGCCATGCTTGACAACGCCATAGAGTTCATGGTGATGAGCGGCATGGAACTTCCCCTGGCGGTGATGATCGCCATACCGGAGCCGTGGTCCAACACGAAGAACCTGTCCCAGAAGAAGAAGGATTTTTATCAGTATTATGCGACGATGATGGAACCCTGGGACGGGCCGGCGTCCATCTTGTTTTCCGACGGGGACTGTATGGGAGCGGTGCTTGACCGCAACGGCCTGCGCCCGTCCAGATATTACATCACTGACGATGATACGCTGATCCTTTCGTCGGAGGTAGGCGTGCTGGATATCGATCCGTCAAAGATCGTGGTGAAGGAGCGGCTCCATCCGGGGAAGATGCTCCTTGTGGATACGGTGAAGGGAAAGGTGATCGACGACGAGGAACTGAAAGAGATGTACGCCGGCCGCCAGCCTTACGGCGAGTGGCTGGACAGTAATCTTTTGGAGCTTAAGAGCTTAAAGATCCCGAATAAGAGCGTGCCGTCTTATTCCGCAGAGGAGTGCAGAAGGCTTCAGAAGGCATTCGGTTATTCCTATGAGGAAGTGAAGTCGTCCATCCTCAATATGGCGCAAAACGGCAGTGAAGGAACGGCGGCCATGGGTATCGACGCTCCGCTGGCGGTGCTTTCCGGTGAGCATCAGAACCTGTTCGGATATTTTAAGCAGCTTTTCGCCCAGGTGACCAATCCGCCGATCGACGCCATCCGGGAGGAGATCGTCACTTCCACGACAGTCTATATCGGCGAGGACGGCAATCTTTTGGAAGAGCGGGCAGAGAACTGCAAGATGCTCAAGGTGGAGAATCCGATCCTGACCAATACGGATCTGTTAAAGATCAAGAACATGAAGGCGGAAGGGTTCAAGGTGGCAGAAATCCCGATCATCTACTACAAAAACTCAGGACTTGGGAAAGCCATCGACTATCTGTTCGTGGAGGTGGACCGGGCGATCCGGGGCGGCGCCAATATCCTGATCCTCTCCGACAGAGGCGTGGACGAGTACCATGTGGCTATGCCGTCCCTCTTAGCTCTCTCCGGCCTGCAGCAGCATCTGGTGCGCACAAAGAAGCGGACTTCCGTGGCGGTCATCTTAGAGACCGGCGAGCCGAGGGAGGTACACCATTTTGCAACGCTTTTAGGTTACGGCGCCTGCGCGGTGAACCCGTACCTTGCCCATGAGACGATCCGGCAGTTGATCGACACAGATATGCTCCAGAAAGATTTCTACGCGGCAGTTGACGACTACAACCGCGCGGTGCTTGGCGGCATCGTAAAGATCGCGTCAAAGATGGGGATTTCCACGATCCAGTCCTACCAGGGGGCGAAGATCTTCGAGGCTATCGGACTTAAGGAAGCATTTATCCAGAAATATTTCACCGACACGGTAAGCTGTGTGGGTGGCATCGGCATCGAGGAGATCGCGGAGGATTATGTGGCGAGACATTCCCAGGCGTTTGACCCGCTGGGGCTGGAGGTCGATTTATCCCTGAACAGCGTAGGGCAGCATAAGTCGAAGAGCGGCGGCGAGCGGCATCTTTATCACCCACGGACCATACATATGCTCCAGCAGGCGACAAGGCGCGGCGATTACGGCCTCTTTAAGCAGTATACCGAGATGGTAAATGCGGAAGGCGCCCACATCAACCTGCGCGGCCAGCTCGATTTCAACTACCCGAAGAAAGGCGTGCCGATCGAGGAAGTGGAGAGTGTGGACGCTATCGTCACCAGATTTAAGACGGGCGCCATGTCCTACGGCTCCATTTCCAAGGAGGCTCATGAGACACTGGCCATCGCCATGAACAGGCTTCACGGCAAATCCAACAGCGGTGAGGGCGGTGAGGAGACAGCCCGCCTGGATACCGACCGCTGCTCTGCCATCAAGCAGGTGGCCTCCGGGCGTTTCGGCGTCACCTCAAGGTATCTGGTGAGCGCCAAAGAGATCCAGATCAAGATGGCCCAAGGAGCAAAGCCCGGCGAGGGTGGACACCTTCCGGGCGGGAAGGTGTATCCGTGGATCGCAAAGACCAGGCATTCGACGCCCGGCGTGAGTCTGATCTCACCGCCGCCGCACCATGACATCTACTCTATCGAAGATCTGGCACAGCTTATCTATGACTGCAAGAATGCCAACAAGGACGCGAGGATTTCCGTGAAGCTGGTGTCGGAGGCGGGCGTAGGTACGGTTGCCGCGGGAGTGGCGAAAGCGGGAGCGGGATTGATCTTGATCTCTGGCTATGACGGCGGCACAGGAGCGGCGCCCAAAAGCTCCATCCACAACGCAGGGCTTCCCTGGGAGCTTGGCCTTGCGGAGACGCATCAGACGCTGATCAGAAATGGCCTCAGGGAGCGGGTGCGCATCGAGACAGACGGAAAGCTGATGAGTGGGCGGGATGTGGCCATCGCGGCAATCCTGGGGGCTGAGGAATTCGGCTTTGCCACGGCGCCTCTCGTGACGATGGGGTGTGTGATGATGCGGGTGTGCAACTTGGATACGTGCCCGGTGGGTGTAGCGACCCAGAACCCCAAGCTTCGCAGGCGGTTTACCGGAAAGCCGGAGTACGTAGTGAATTTTATGCGGTTTATCGCGGAGAACTTAAGGGAATACATGGCGAAGCTCGGTGTCCGCACCATCGATGAACTGGTGGGAAGGACAGACCTTCTTAAAGTAAAGGATGTTCCCCTTTCTGACCGGGCGGCGGCCCTCGACCTATCCCAGATCCTGTTTAACCCTTACGAGGGGACAAAGACGCCGGTGACATTTAACCCGAAAAAGGTCTATGACTTTGCCCTTGAAAAGACGCTCGATGAGCGGGTGTTGGTGAAAAAACTCCTTCCGGCGCTGGAAAAGAAGCAGAAGAGGAGCATCGAGGTGGATGTCAGCAACATCAACCGTACTTTTGGCACTATATTCGGCTCGGAGATCACCAGGCGGTACCCGGACGGGCTTGAGGAGGACAGCTATGTGGTAAAATGTAAAGGTGCAGGCGGGCAGTCCTTCGGCGCTTTCATCCCCGGCGGCCTGACCCTGGAGCTATCGGGGGACAGCAATGATTATTTCGGCAAAGGCTTATCCGGCGGAAAGCTTATCGTATACCCGCCGAAGGGCGTGAAGTATAAGCACGAAGAGAATATCATCATCGGAAATGTGGCGCTTTATGGGGCGACCAGCGGAAAAGCCTTCATCAACGGCGTGGCAGGCGAGCGTTTTGCGGTTCGCAATTCCGGCGCGGCGGCAGTCGTGGAAGGTGTGGGCGACCATGGCTGTGAGTATATGACCGGCGGGCGCGTGGCGATCCTTGGCAAAGTCGGAAAGAACTTTGGCGCGGGAATGAGCGGCGGTGTGGCCTACGTGCTGGATGAGGGCAGCAGCCTTTACCAGAATGTAAACAAACAGATGGTGCTGATCCAGAAGGTGACGTCAAAGTATGATGTCAATGAGCTTAAGACCATGATCGGGGAGCATGTGGCGTATACCGGCTCGGAAGTGGGAAAGCGGATTTTAGACCATTTTACGGATTATCTGCCGAAGTTTAAGAAGATCATCCCGGTGGATTATGAGAAGATGATGACCAGGATCCTTCAGATGGAGGAGCAGGGCATGAGCAGCGAGCAGGCGAAGATTGAAGCGTTTTATGAGATCAAAGAAGGAAAGCTTTAGGAGGTGAGAAAGATGGGAAAACCGACAGGATTCATGGATTACGAGAGAAAGGATAAAAGAGCCCAGGCGCCGAAGGAGCGGATCAGGCATTTTCAGGAGTTTCATACACCGCTTCCGAAGGAGGAGCAGGAGCGCCAGGGCGCCAGATGTATGTCCTGCGGCGTGCCGTTCTGCCAGTCCGGGCAGATGATCATGGGGATGGCCAGCGGCTGCCCGCTGCACAATCTGGTGCCGGAGTGGAATGACCTTATCTATCACGGCAACTGGGAGGAGGCCTATATCAGGCTTAAGAAGACCAATAATTTCCCGGAATTCACCTCCAGGGTATGTCCGGCGTTGTGCGAGGCGGCATGTACCTGCAGCCTTAACGGGGACGCGGTATCCACCAAGGCCAATGAGTACGGGATCATCGAAAATGCTTACGAAAAAGGCTACGCCGCAGCAAGGCCGGTCAAGGTGCGCACCGGGAAGAAGGTAGCGGTCATCGGCTCCGGGCCGTCGGGCCTTGCGGCGGCGGATCTGTTAAACCGCAGAGGCCACAGCGTCACCGTCTTCGAGCGGGAGGATAAGCCGGGAGGGCTTCTGCGCTACGGCATCCCGAACATGAAGCTGGAAAAGCAGATCATCGACCGGAAATTAAAGATCATGGAGGAGGAAGGGATCACTTTCCTGACCGGGTGTGATGTGGGGAAGGAGAAGAAAGTCCCTTCTATTATAAAGGAGTTCGACCGGGTGATCCTTTGCTGCGGGGCATCGCATCCCCGGGATATCAACGCGGCGGGGAGAGATGCGAAGGGAATCTATTTTGCGGTGGATTTCTTAAAGTCCACGACGAAGGCACTCTGGGCAAATGACATGAAGCTTAAGGACGGCACCTTTATCTCTGCAAAGGGGAAACGGGTGATGGTCATCGGCGGCGGCGATACGGGAAACGACTGTGTGGGAACTTCCATGCGCCACGGGGCGAAGTCGGTGCTCCAGCTTGAGATGATGCCAAAGGCACCGGATGAGCGGACCGAGATGAATCCGTGGCCCGAGTGGCCGAGGGTGTGCAAGACCGACTACGGCCAGGAGGAGGCTATTGCAGTGTTTGGCGCTGACCCAAGAGTATACCAGACTACCGTGAAGGAGTTCCACAAGGATAAGAATAATAATGTCTGCAAGGCCACGCTTGTGAAGCTTGAGCCGAAGAAGGACGAAAAGAGTGGCCGTATGATGATGGCCGAGGTGGCCGGGAGCGAATATACGGTGGAAGTCGACCTTGTGCTGATCGCGGCGGGATTCCTCGGAAGCGAGAAGTACGTGACGGATGCCTTCGGCGTATCCGTGAACGCCCGGACGAACGTGGCGACGGCGGAGGGCGGATACAGCACCAATGTAAAAAATGTATTCGCTGCCGGGGATATGCACCGGGGACAGTCGCTGGTGGTGTGGGCCATCCGGGAAGGCCGCGAAGTGGCCAGAGAAGTGGATATCAGCCTGATGGGGTACACCAATCTGGATATCCAGTAAATAAGCGGGTGAAGAGATGAACGAAGAAAAGAGGTAAAGTCCCTGATAAACAGATGAAGAGACTTTACCTCTTTTGTATTACTCCTTTATCTTATCTAATTCCGTAAGATCAACTCCCAGGCTTGACAAGGTGACTTTTAATTCAATGCACCTGTCATGCATGGAATCATAAGTTGAAGAATCTTTACACCTGATTGCGATCATCCAGTTTTGAAGTCTGGAAAACTCACTGACGTAGTCTTTGATAATATCTGCTGCACCTGGCATGTGGTAACCATCCTTTTTGCGTGTCGGTTGATTGATGATTATATTGTACCAGACAAACAGGCAGGATGCAATTTTAATTTTAAATAAGGCACATTGGTCACAAAAGAACAACATTCTTTTATGAGACGGGAATCTTCCCGATTCGCTCCCCGGTACGTCACGAAAGATACGTGTTCCCGGAGTCCTGGCATATCCAATACGCAGGCTCTGTGCAGTTCCCTGGCATAATTCTCTTTAATATTCACCTTATGTTTCAGTGAGCATGCCTTTGGGTGAGCTGCGCCTGCCTTCTAATGCCGTGGCCAGCCGAAGCTGATTTTTTCTATCACAGATGGAAGCCATCTGCCTATCATGAACCTTCGCCCAGTCCTTCCGGTAAAATGAAGGCAGGCCCATTGCCTTCATTCATCTAAGCTTTGTTCTGATAATCTTTGCCTGTACAGGGATTGTCCGGCGTATAGCCGCGTTTTTTTGCGTTGCATGCGGCGTTTCTCTTCGTGTCCGTCTCAAAGCCGCAAGCGGGGCAGGAAAAGTTCCTGTGCGTTGTATGTCCGTATGCGCCGCACCGGCTGCACTGGCGGCTGATGTCTTTCGCGTAGACC
Source organism: uncultured Lachnospiraceae bacterium (assembly GCA_947363565.1). Classification (GTDB taxonomy): domain Bacteria; phylum Bacillota; class Clostridia; order Lachnospirales; family Lachnospiraceae; genus MD308. The sequence goes on from CANAPP010000009.1 coordinate 19,280, forward strand.
TTCACCAGTTCAACGGACTGCTCCCTGCATTTCTGTTCTAAACGTTCCCGGATATATCCCCGCTGCCACATGGCGGCAGAGTAGTTGATCTTTTTTACCGCACCGTTTCCCTTTGGAGGCGGCAGCTTCGGGAGATACACTGCTTTCGGCTTTTCCTCCCGCAAAAACCGGTTCAGCTCCATATTGATATAGCTGTGCAGGAATTCCTGCATCCGGTGTTTTTTGGATGTATACTTCGCCCTGCCGGGGGCGGCGCCGCGGTTTGCGTTGTATTTTCCCGTCTGTTCCCGGATCCAGCCGGATAATCTGTTTTGGTAAATGCCGAGCTTCTCGCCGTAGATATGCCCTTCGTGGGTAGTGACCATGGCGGACATCCCCAGGGAGATCCCTACATGGCTGACGTAATCCGGGTGGACGCGGACGGCTGTCTGGATGGCAGCCTTTAGCTCCACGCCGTTCCTCTCCGGGAAAAGCTTTACGTAAATCTGGCTTTTGTACTGGTTGCCGTCGGTTAAGGGGATAAATATGCGTTTCCTGCGCTCCTTTGTGGTAAGGTAAATGCCGTGGTCTGCGTAGCGGTGGGTTCCCCCGGAGGAGAAGAAGCCGTCGCAGGTGACGGAATGCGGCTTTACCTGGCATCGGCGTACCTTGCGGCAGAGGTAGCGGTGAAGCCGCCCGGTTTCATCCTGCAGCCGCTCAGACAGCGCCGAATAGCGGTTTCTTATCTCCGCAGGGAGCTTCCAGTCCGCCGGCGGCTTTTGCATCAGCACGCCCTCAAAGGCATCGTTGGTCTTGATGAGGAAACGAAGATAATGCCGCTCTTCCTCGGTAAAGCTGGCATTTCCCCCGACTGACTTTCGTACGGCAGTCTTTGTCCTGGCCCACTGGCTCTTGATGTCGCCTAACGCGTCGAAGACCGCGAGATAAAAATATACGGAAGGGATGCCAAGCTCGCTCCGAAGGCCAGACGCGGTCATCTCGTTCTGGACCGTGTAGCCGGGGTAAAGCTTGGGAAGCGAGTTGATGCCGCCGTAACGCTGGTAGACGTAATTTTTGACCGCACAGTAGTCTTTGGCGATGTCCGTAAGCTTCTGCATGTCCGCGTCAGAGAGAGGGGCGCTGTTGTACTGGCAGACAGTTTTTAAGACGGTCTTACGGGCGGTGTCGGGACAACTGCCGGTCTTGCGGGAAATATGATGTGGCATGCGATGAATATCCTTCCCTTTTTTCGGTGGTAATGAAATATCCGGGGGCGGATGTGATTCCGCCCCGGACTTGTTATGGATACTTAAAAATGATTGCGATTCAAACTGGTTGCTTATTGGAGCAACTGCAGGACTCCCTGCGGGATCTGGTTTGCCTGTGCGAGCATAGCCTGGGATGCCTGAACGAGGATGTTGTTCTTTGTATAAGCCATCATCTCATTTGCCATGTCAACGTCACGAATGCGGCTCTCGGCAGCGGTCATGTTCTCTGTCGTTACACTCAGGTTGTTGATGGTGTGCTCCAGACGGTTCTGGATAGCGCCAAGACTGCCGCGTGCAGTTGATACCTGGTTGATAGCAGCTTTGATTTTATCAACGGCCGTTGCCGCACCATTCTGAGTAGTGATGTCGATGTTTTTGATTCCAAGTGATTCTGAACTCATGGATTCAATATTCAGTGTCAGCTTATTGAAATTATCAGCGGTATCCCCAATCTGCAGCGTCAGTGCTGTCCCGGCGTTCTCTTCTGCTTTAGACATAGCATCAGTATCAATTGTAGATACGCCAATATAGCTTAAAAGTTTTGGCATTGTAGTCATGTCAGTTGTCTCTTTTACAGCGCTCTTCTGCTGTAAAGTGATCATACCTTCGGTTCCCGGTTTTTCATCGTGCCCAACAGAAAATGTTGCATTATCTTTGGCTGCTTCTGTAAAGCGGCTGGCTGCTTTTTCAATAGTTACGGTATCTTCTTCAAAATCTGTTAAGTTAACTACATTTTTGGCATCTTTGTATTTGCTGTTTTCACCAACTGCAAATGTGTAGGTTGTATCGCCGAGACGAATCTGTGTGCCGTCTTTTACCATATCCTGAGACAGAGTGAATACTGTGTTAGCTAAACGCTCTCCGGCACCAGGCTCAGTAGAAACAACATTTACTGTACCTACGTTGATGCTGCCCTTCACACCTTCAAAAGCACCGTCGCTGCCTGTAGTAGCTTCGGTGATTCCAGCAAAATCACTTGGTGCTATAGGATTAGTTTTTATTTTTTCAATGGTTGAAGTGGGAGCAGCTTCCACAGCTCCTGCTTCTTTGGCTGTTAGGGTGACTGTGCCAGCGCTATAAGAAGCAGTATAAGCCTTATCAGCCGCATTATATGCGTCTACAAAATTGCCCATAGTTGTGGCAAGATCTGTGTCCCATGTGATTGTTACACCATCGATTTCTTTTCCATTTAATTCAGTTGTTGTTGAAAGAGTACCTACATTAGCTGTATATACTGCTGCTTTAGGTCCTAAATCTTTAAACGTTACATCGGATTCTAATTTAACATCAAAGTGTGCGTTTACAGCTTTGGTAGGCTGGGACTGTGCGGTGAATGTTAATTTGGAACCACTGGCTTTAATATCAAATGTGATAGTCTCTCCGTCTATAGAAGCTTCATATGTTGCACCATCCAATAATCCGGCGATATCAGAGGCATTTAACTGATCACCATCATCAAAACTGCTCAAATCAAGTTGAGTTATTGCATTACCGGTAGAATCTTTCAATGTACCGTCACCAATTGTAAGAGTAAGCTTATCGGCAGTTTTATCTTTAATACCATAACCGATACCGTCTAACTCTACTTCAAAACTGGGAATGCTACTTGCGCCTTTATCGACTTCTAAAAGTGTATCTGTTCCCTCAACACCGCCTGCTTTTGCATCCGGAATTTTCAGAAAATTCTGCAGTTCACTTTCACTTACCGTATTATATATCATTTTTGTAGCACTGTTCATTGAACCGTCCAAAAGATTAATTCCATTAAAATTGGTTCCCTGGGAAATACGGTCGATTTCTTCCAGCAAAGCGTTAACTTCTGCCTGCAGATTTTCTCTATCCTCTGTCTGGTATGTTCCGTTGGCGGATTGGGTTGCCAGCTCTACCATACGGTTTAACATAGAGTGAACCTCTGTCAGAGCACCTTCTGCGGTCTGCACGAGAGAAATGCCGTCGTTAGCATTCTTCTGAGCCGTCTCAAGACCTGTGATCTGCGCACGCATCTTCTCGGAAATTGCAAGTCCGGCCGCATCATCACCGGCACGGTTGATTCTGTAACCAGATGATAATTTCTCCAGATTCTTTGAAACCGCGCTATTGTTATTGGTTAAGTTTCTGTACGCGCTTAATGCCGCTATGTTGTGTTGAATTCTCATAAAATATACCTCCTTGAATATGGACGGGAGCTTCCTTTCTCCCGCGTAAGTGTTTTTTCTTTGCCTTTCGGCCATCTATTCCAAACCCTCTGCCCGGATCCGTTGACAGAAGAATTGAAATCATGAATTTGCGCGTCTGTCCCTGCGCCCTTTCTTTCCGGTCAGACATGCAGGTTTATCGTGGCTCTTTTCGTACACTTCTCCCCGCACGATGCTGATGTCCTTCGGCGCGTCGATGGACAGCCTGAGATCGCCTTCCATGGATACCACCTGGATAACGATATCTTCACCGATCACCAGATACTCGCCTGGATTCCTTCCAAGAGATAACATCTCGTTCACACCTCCCTGTGCTTTGTATTTCTGAGCTTGATCTTTACTTTTGAACAATCCGAAAACATGATGTTTACAGGAGTTTTGTCGTCTGGTTCCGATAAGAAGTATTATCGGAAGTTAAAAAGTCATGATTTTGAAAAAATGTTGGATTTTCCGGAAAAAAGTCTTAACTTTTCAGAAATGAAACCGATATTATAGTCAGAATGATTCAAAAACAGTTAAAATCTTCGGGATTTTCATCTATTTGGTTCCGATAATACTTCTTATCGGAAGTTAGGTTTATTTTTCTTTACCAGTCAACGATTTTGTCTATGAATTCTTTTTGTTCCGCGCCTGTTTTCCGCAGGTAGACTCTCGTTGTTTCGATATTTTCATGCCCCATAAGATCCGCGAGAAAGGCGATGTCATTGCTTTGCCGGATAAAGTTTTTGGCAAACCGGTGGCGGAAGGAGTGGGGATATACGACGTCCGGGTTGATGTGATAGCGTACGGCGAATTTTTTGAGCTGCCCCAAGATGCCGCGCGGCGTGATGGGCGAGCCGTACCGGTTTAAAAAAAGAAAACCGCTTTCCTGGCAGTTTTCCCCGAGCCAGGAGAGAGTTTCTTCCTGCAGTCCTTTCGGTATATAGATTCTGCGTACCTTTCCCCCTTTGGAATACATGTCCAGGTGCCCCAGCCTGACATCTTCGACTTTGAGCCTTGTCAGTTCATTGACCCGGACGCCCGTCGCTGCAAAAAAGCGGATGACAAAGTACCAGAGCCACTCATTGTCCGCCTTAAGGCAGTTTTTAAAATAGATATAATCTGCCTGGCTGATGACATTTTCGGCAAAGGGCTTCTGCTGCATGCGCACGAAGCTTAGCTTGTGTTTTTCTTGCCCGATGCTCTCGAGATAGCAGTTGATGGCGCGCAGACGCAGGTTTACCGTCTGCGGACTGTACTGACTGATGAGCCATTCTTTGTACTTTTCCAGGTTCTGTTTTGTCGGTGCGGGGAAATACTCCCTGAACTGGTCCAGCGCGTATGTGTAGGATTTGATCGTGTTGGCGGAAAGATTCCTTCCCTGTAGATAGTTTTTGAACGTTTCTGTCATGTGAAAAACCCCCTTTTTGTCATGATTGTAGCAGAATTGAGGAAGGGGGTGTACTGTCTGTGCGTCGTTGTATCCACGGCAGAGTCTGCAGAAAAATGCTCTGCGGCTAAACAGTAACGGTTGTTTTATGACAAGTGAGAGGAGGTGGTTGTAATTTATATGACGGAAAGATATCAGATTTTATCAGGGAATGGTGGGAATCGGACGATCTTGTGACGATGATCGCCAGGCCCCGGAGATTTGGAAAGACCTTGAATATGAGTATGCTGGAGAAGTCCTGTCCATTTAACAGACAGACGGGCAGTTTCCCATGATAAGGAAACTGCCCGCCAGGGTCACCGGATTATCGAAATTCCGGTTCTATCAGACCGAAAGAACCATTCTTTCGGCGGTATACTACATTAACCTCGTCAGTCTCTGCATTGCAGAAGACGAAAAAGTCATGTCCCAGAAGATCCATCTGTACGCAGGCATCTTCCGGATACATGGGCTTGATGCCGAAGCGCTTCGTGCGGACAATCTTGACTTCATCCTCATCCGGGATCAGGTCGTCTGTCTCATAAAACTCCTGTTTGAAATTGCCGCCCTCTTGATGCCTTGCAATCAGTTTGTTTTTATATTTGCGAAGCTGCCGCTCGATGACCTCTTCAACAAGGTCAATAGAAACATACATATCGCTGCTTACCTGCTCCGAACGGATGATGTCGCCCTTTACAGGGATAGTTACCTCAATCTTCTGGCGCTCTTTCTGCACACTCAAGGTTACGTGGATCTCTGTGTCCGGGGTAAAGTACCTCTCAAGTTTTCCCAGTTTGTGTTCTACGGCTTCTTTTAAGCCAGGTGTCACATCGATGTTTTTTCCGATAATGATAAACGTCATGCTCCCCAACTCCTTTTTTAATAGAATTTCAGAAAGTATAATCTGACAATTAGTGATAATAATGTCAATGATTCTGATATATTTAGTATATCACTTTTTTCGTCTAATGTATAGCATGTATTACTTCAATTCTGGAAATTTTTCCCTCATGCATCTTAGCAACGCGAAGCCCCACGTCTCCGATGTACACACAGGCGCCGACCCCTGTCTCTGTTTCGAATTCATCAAACTTTGCGGTGATCAGATCTAACAGAGTCTCGCCCGGTTCATGGGGGAGATTGACATGGATGATCTTGTTGACTGCATTGACCTTTGTAGTGGCCCGGAAGATGAATTCATCGGTGATGTCAAACTCGCAGAACAGATATTTCCTCGTGGCAAATAAAACGGCGATGGCACATACGCCTACTAAACTGCTCCAGATCGTAGAGTTATCAATGATAATATGTCTCGCGATGGCAAAGAGCAGCACCTCGAATACAGTGTCGGGGGTATGCTGATACATCATGCGGATAAGCTCTACGCCGATGATCAGGTTAAAGCAGGTATCTAAGAGGTCATCGTAGTTAGGCCATACTTCAAGGTCCGGGATGCTGGCGAGAGAGGAACCCATACGCAGGCATAAAAGCAGGATGCCGATGCCAAGCATAATGGTGATAAAAAATTCAAGAACGACTGCAAGACGCTTAATAAAAATGGTCACATATAATCTCATACAATTCTCCTTGTCATGACTGGATACTCCCGGGCTTAGTCCGTCCGGCAGTTTTGCGGGTGGTTATCTGCGTAAACAGGTACGGATATATTACCAATACCCATAATACCAGTATAAAGTATTCCGCCATTTTTGCCAAGACGGAACTTCCGAAGAAGAAGGAGAAACTTTCCTTTAGGAGAAATGTGGCGAAAAGCCCAGCGGCAAGCTTTAAGAGCTGCCCGGACAAAGTCTTCGTACGCGTGCTAAAATCAAGCCTTGTGCGCTCGGTATACCAGCCGGCACAAAAGCCAAGCCCGGCGCCGGAAGCCTTGCAGCAGTCGATTGCATATTTTGTCTCGATCGTTCCTGTGTGGTCAAGGAAAAGGGCATAGGCGGCGACGGCCAGTGAGAGAAGGAAAAGCCCAGCGGCAATCGGTTTTAAATATCTGGGATCATCGAGCAGGAAGCTTTGAAAGTGCCAGATAAGCAAGGATACGCCGATGGAAAGCGCCATGGAGACGAGGACGTCCTTCGGTGTGTGGCAGCCCAGATACATCCTGGAGAAGCCCACCAGAAGAAAAGCGAAGACAAAGACGCACCGGAGGAAAAGAGACTTTGCCTTAAGTGCCAGGGGGAAATAAAGCGCCGTTGCTCCTTGGGTGTGGCCGCTGGGGAAGGAATATCCGGTGGCGGCGGGGACGGCGCTTTCAACCGCAGAAAAAGCAGGGTCGAGAACCCACGGCCTTGGGATGCGGAAAGTGATCTTGAGGGCCTGGATGCCAAGCCCTGCGGTAAAGTAGGTAAAGCCGAGAAGATAGGCAAAACGCTTATCCGCGCACCAGTACAGTGCGCAGATGACGGCGATGATGATAACCTCCTGCCCGAAATAAGTGGCAAACTGCATAAGCTTGTCAAGGACAGGGGTTCTGATGTCGTAAAGAAGCCATAGAAAAGCCATTAGCGGTTACTCCTTTTTCGCATTTTCGGGTCCAGGATCTTCTTGCGGATCCGTAAGTTTTTCGGCGTTACCTCCAGAAGCTCATCGGTGTCGATAAAATCAAGAGCCTCCTCAAGACTTAAGACCTTCGGCGCAGTCAGCCGGAGGGCGTCGTCTGCCCCGGAGGAACGGGTATTGGTAAGGTGTTTTGTTTTGCAGACATTTACCTCGATGTCGTCAGTCTTGGCGTTTTCGCCGATGACCATGCCGGAGTATACCTTTTCGCCGGCGCCCAGGAAAAGAACGCCTCGCTCCTGTGCCTGGAACAATCCGTAGGTGACGGATTCCCCCGTCTCAAAAGCGATCAGGGAGCCTTGCTTCCGGTACTGGATGTCGCCTTTGTACGGAGCGTAGCAGTCGAAGGCGGTGTTCATGATGCCGTTGCCTTTCGTATCGGTCAGGAATTCGCCCCGGTAGCCGATGAGCCCGCGAGAAGGGATGGAGAACTCAAGCCTTGTGTAGCCGCCGCTTGCCGTGCCCATGTTCTGAAGCTCGCCTTTGCGCTGGCTCAGTTTTTCGATGACTGTTCCGGTGAATTCTTCCGGCACATCCACGTAAGCAGTCTCCATAGGTTCTAAAAGCTTGCCGTTTTCGTCTTTTTTATAGAGAACCTCCGCTTTGCTGACGGCAAACTCGTAGCCTTCCCGGCGCATATTCTCGATGAGGACAGACAGGTGAAGCTCCCCGCGGCCAGACACCTTGAAGCTGTCGGTGCTGTCGGATTCTTCCACCCGGAGACTGACGTCCGTGTTAAGCTCCCTGAACAATCGGTCCCTTAAGTGGCGGGAGGTGACGTATTTTCCTTCCTGGCCGGCGAATGGGCTGTCATTGACGATAAACTGCATGGCGATGGTGGGCTCGGAGATCTTCTGGAATGGGATGGCTTTCGGGTTTTCCGCCCCGCAGATGGTGTCGCCGATGGAGATATCCGCGATACCTGAGATAGCTACGATGGAGCCGATGCCCGCCTCCCTTACCTCTACTTTGTTCAGGCCGTCGAATTCATATAACTTGCTGATGCGTACCTTTTCCTGGCGGTCCGGGTCATGCTCATTGACGACAACTGCATCCATGCCGACCTTTATGGTGCCGTTATCTACCTTTCCCACGCCGATGCGCCCGACATATTCGTTGTAGTCGATGGTGCTGATGAGCACCTGCGTGTCGGCATCCGCATCGCCCTCCGGAGCCGGGATATAGTCGAGGATCGTCTCGAAAAGAGGCTTCATGTCCCGTTCTTCGTCGGTCAGGTCTAGGACTGCAACACCTGACTTCGCGGAAGCGTACACGAAGGGGCAGTCTAATTGTTCGTCCGAAGCATCGAGATCCATGAAAAGCTCCAGGACTTCGTCGATCACTTCGTCAGGCCGCGCTTCCGGCCGGTCGATCTTATTGATGCAGACGATGACCGGAAGGCTCAGCTCTAATGCCTTTCTCAGTACGAACTTTGTCTGGGGCATAGCGCCCTCGAAAGCGTCCACCACCAGGATGACACCGTTTACCATCTTGAGCACACGTTCAACCTCACCGCCGAAATCCGCGTGTCCCGGAGTATCGACGATGTTGATCTTTGTGCCCTTGTAGTAGACAGCGGTGTTCTTCGAGAGGATGGTGATGCCGCGTTCACGCTCGATGTCATTAGAGTCCATGACCCGCTCAGCTACCTCCTGATTCTCGCGGAATACGCCGCTCTGCTTGAGAAGCTCGTCGACGAGGGTTGTCTTGCCGTGGTCTACATGGGCAATGATTGCAATATTACGTATATCTTCGCGTTTTGTTTTCATATGGATTCCACCTTTGATTTCCTATTAAATATAAATCTTTATTACAACCTCAATAGTTTATCATATTTTTTGAAAAATACAAGTATTTGTTTCAACGGACAGAAAATGGGCGAAAAATGCCGTCGAACCGTGTCCTGCGATTGTCTGGAAAAAAAGTTCTAATCTGCCGTTTTGGCTCATAGATTATATGGATGGAGAAATACGATTGGAGAAGGGAGAAAATTTATGTCAGATAAGATCATTGAAAACAATCAGGTAACCATTATGGGAGAAATTGTATCCACATTTACCTTCAGCCACGCGGTGTTCGGGGAAGGGTTTTACATGGTGGACGTGAGTGTGAAAAGACTCAGCAATTCTGTGGACACGATCCCGGTCATGATATCCGAGAGGCTCATCGACGTGGAGAGTGACTACAGGGGAGAATTTCTGATGGTAAGCGGTCAGTTCCGCTCTTATAACAGACACGATGAACAAAAGAACAGACTGGTATTATCTGTATTCGCAAGAGAAGTGTCTTTTATCGAGGAGGAACTGGATGGTGCCAAGACAAATAATATCCTGCTGGACGGCTACATATGCAAGCTGCCGATCTACCGGAAGACGCCTCTTGGAAGGGAGATCGCAGATCTTCTTCTGGCGGTGAACCGCCCCTACGGGAAATCCGATTACATCCCGTGTATCTGCTGGGGGAGGAATGCCAGGTTTGCCTCTGCCTTTGAGGTCGGGGAGCATGTACAGGTGCTCGGGCGCATCCAGAGCAGGGAATATGTGAAGAAGCTTTCCGAGACGGAAACCCAGAAGCGCACGGCCTATGAAGTGTCCGTGAGCAAGCTTGAGTGTCTCGATGAATAGGCAGATATAAACCTTAAATAAAACTTGGATGACTTCATTGACATCATGTTTGATTGATGATAGAATTTCTGTAAGTTCTCTGTGTTTACAGACGACGGTTATGTGGAATATACCTACTATAATATCAGGAGGAGCATGATGGCGATTTTTACAGGAGCCGGGGTGGCGATTGTCACACCATTTAATAAGGATGAAAGTATTGATTATGATAGACTGGATGAGCTGATTGATTATCATTGCAGTCACGGTACGGACAGTATCATTATCTGTGGGACTACCGGGGAATCCGCGACGATGACGGAAGAAGAGCACATTGCGTGCGTGAAGTTTACCATCGACAGGGCAAAGGGCAGGCTTCCGGTTGTTGCGGGGACGGGTTCGAACTGCACGAAGACGGCGGTTGAGATGTCGAAGGAAGCGGCGGATTACGGAGCAGACGGACTTCTGCTCGTGACGCCTTACTATAATAAAGCGACCCAGGCAGGGCTTATCGCCCATTATACCGCGGTTGCGAAGGAGGCGAAGGCGCCGATCATCATGTACAGCGTTGCCAGCAGGACAGGGTGCAACATTGAGCCGGCCACGGTTGCTGCGCTGGTGAAGGATGTGGATAATATTGTGGGAGTTAAGGAGGCTTCGGGCAATATCTCACAGGTGGCGAAGATTATGGAGCTGACTGACGGGAATGTCGATCTGTACTCCGGCAATGACGATCAGATCGTGCCGCTTCTTGCGCTGGGAGCAAAGGGGGTTATCTCCGTATTGTCCAATGTGGCTCCTAAGGAGACCCATGATATCTGCGAGAAGTTCTTTCAGGGCGATATTGCGGGAAGCCGTGATCTGCAGCTTCGGGCACTACCGCTTATCGAGCAGTTATTCTGTGAGGTGAATCCGATTCCGGTCAAGCGGGCGATGGGGCTTATGGGGATGGACTGCGGCCCTTTACGTATGCCGCTGACACAGATCACGGCGGAGCATGAGCGGGCGCTTGACAAAGCTATGAGGGATTTCGGGATTCCGATGGCGTAATGAGGTGAAAGATTTGGAAGGATATCATGGCCTTTTAACGGGTGATGGTATCCTTCTGTTTCAGTTTGAAAATAAGTTTAGAAGACGAAGGAGGATATGATTATGGTACGTGCGATCATGCATGGATGTAACGGAAGGATGGGTCGGGTCATCACCGGCCTGGTTAAGGAGGACGAAGGAATAGAGATTGTGGCAGGAGTGGATACTTTTACCGGGATTGCCAACGATTACCCAGTATTCGAACAGATCGGAGCGTGCGACGTGGAAGCGGATGTGGTCATCGATTTTTCCAATGCGGGAGCGGTGGATGCGCTGCTTGACTATTGCACAGAAAAAAAGCTTCCGGTAGTGCTGTGTTCCACCGGGCTTTCCGAGGAGCAGCTGAAAAAAGTGGAGGAGAGCGCCAAAGAGACGGCAGTCCTTAAGTCTGCCAACATGTCCATGGGGATAAATCTGCTCCTTAAGCTGTTAAAGGATGCGGCGAAGGTGCTCGCTCCTGCCGGCTACGATATCGAGATCGTGGAAAAGCACCACAACCAGAAGCTTGACGCCCCGAGCGGCACAGCCATAGCCCTGGCTGATTCCATCAACGAGGCTGTGGAGAATTCCTACGGATACACCTATGACCGGAGCAGAGAGCGCAAAAAACGGGAGAAAAAAGAGATCGGCATATCTGCAGTGCGCGGCGGCACCATCGTAGGCGAGCATGAGGTACTTTTTGCCGGCATAGACGAGGTGATTGAATTTAAGCACACCGCCTACTCCCGCAGCGTCTTCGCCAAAGGAGCCATAGAAGCCGCCAAATACCTGTCCGGCAAACCCGCCGCCCGCTATGACATGTCCGATGTAATCCAGTTTTAGGCTAAAGGAGGAAAACGTTATGAAAGATTTGGAGGCACGCTACTTGGAACGCCTCTCTGAGCTATATCCGACGATAGCCAAAGCGTCAACAGAGATCATCAACCTGCAGTCTATCCTGAACCTGCCGAAGGGGACAGAGCACTTTATCACGGACATCCACGGGGAATACGAGGCGTTTTCCCATGTGCTGAAGAACGGCTCGGGAGCAGTCCGCCGCAAGATTGACGGGGTGTTCGGCAATACGCTGACGAACAGGGACAAGCAGACATTGGCCACGCTGATCTACTATCCGGAGGAGAAGATGGCGCGGATCAAAAAGACTGAGGATAATATGGAGGACTGGTATAAGATCACGCTGTACCGCCTGATCGAGGTGTGCAAATGCACAGCCAGCAAGTACACCCGCTCAAAGGTAAGAAAGGCCCTGCCGCCGGAATTTGCCTACGTGATCGAGGAACTGATCACGGAGAAAGCGGAGGTTTCGGATAAGGAATCCTACTATAACTCGATCATCAGCACGATCATCGAGATCAGCCGGGCAGAGGATTTTATCATCGCCCTCAGTGAGCTTATCCAGAGACTGACGGTGGACCATCTGCATATTGTGGGGGATATCTATGACAGAGGGCCGGGGCCGCATATTATTATGGATAAGCTTAAGCAGTATCATTCCGTTGACATCCAGTGGGGGAACCATGACGTGCTCTGGATGGGTGCGTCGGTGGGGCAGAGAGGCTGTATCGCCAATGTTATCCGTATCTGCGCAAGATACGGGAACCTGGATATTCTGGAGGACGGATACGGGATAAACTTACTCCCGCTGGCTTCATTTGCCATGAATACATACCGGGAAGACCCTTGCGAGTGCTTCCAGCTAAAGGGCGAGCCGGATTACGGCGACAGCGAGATGCTCCTTGACATCAAGATGCATAAGGCCATGTCGGTGATCCAGTTCAAGGTGGAAGGCAAGATCATCCAGGAGAATCCGGATTTTCAGATGGAGAACCGCAATCTCCTCCATCACATCGACTTTGCGGCGGGGACCATCGAGATTGACGGCGCAGTGTATAAGCTTAAGGATACCAATTTCCCGACGGTGGACCCGGCTGATCCTTACGGACTCACTGCGGAGGAAGAGGATATCATGAGCCGCCTGGAGAAGGCATTTTTAAACTGTGCAAGGCTTCAGGAGCATATGCGCTTCCTGCTGAATAAGGGCGCTCTCTATAAAGTGCATAACGGTAATCTCCTCTACCACGGCTGTGTTCCCCTCAACGAGGACGGCAGCTTTAAGAAGGTGAAGCTTTACGGGAAATATTATAAAGGCCGGGCGCTCTACGAGATGTTGGAGAGCTATGTAAGGAAGGGCTTCTATGCGCTGGATGAAACGGAGAAGAAGCGCGGCAAGGATATGATGTGGTATATCTGGCTCAATGAGAATTCGCCCCTTTTCGGGAAGAATAAGATGGCCACCTTCGAGCGGTATTTCCTGGAGGAGAAGGAGCTCCACAAGGAAAAGAAGAATCCCTATTACGCCCTTTTAGAGGACGAGGCGACGGTAGATAATATCCTGAAGGAATTCGGCCTGGACCCGCAGGAGTCCCACATCATCAACGGCCATGTGCCGGTGAAGACGAAAAACGGCGAAAGCCCGGTAAAGTGTGACGGTAAGGTCTTAGTCATCGACGGCGGGTTTTCCAAGGCTTACCAGAAGGAGACGGGGATTGCCGGCTATACGCTGATCTACAATTCCCACGGCATGATCCTTGCTGCCCACGATCCTTTCGAGTCCACGGAAGCGGCCATCGAGAAGGAGAATGATATCCATGCCAGGAGCATGACGGTAAAGCTGATGGCAGAGCGCAAGCTGGTGGGCGATACGGATATCGGAAGGGATTTAAAGGAGCAGATTAAAGATCTGGAGGAACTTCTCTGCTCTTACCGCAGCGGCCGGATCGCGGAAAAAGTGTAATTGTAAAAAAATCCCAATCATGGAAGAGTATATATTTTTTAAATCTGTAAATATTACTGGTAACAAGTATTACTTGATCAACAGATATATATACATGAACATGAAAGGGAGAGTAACGATGAAGCAGTTAAAAAGATTATTTCTCGCACTCGTCTGTGTGGGAACGATTATGGGTATGACAGCCTGCGGAAGCAGCAACAATGCAGATGACAACGGAGCCGCACAGGACGGCAATGCCAATGGGACGGCAGACAGCGCCGGAAATGTGACCGGCACTGATAACGCCAACGGCACCAATGATGCCACAAACGGCAATGACAACAACAACGGCGACGGCGTCATGGATGAGATCGGCGATGACATCAAGGACGGCGCGGAAGATCTTGGCGACGACGTGAAGGACGGCGTGGACAATAATAATAATGACCGCAATGTGGATGACACGGACCGGTAGTCAGGCTCAGCTGAAAAAGCTTAACACAGGACAGGGCATATGCGCTGTCCTTTTTGCATGCCGGGAAAAAATATGGTATACTCATGTGCAGGATGCGGCGCGTTTACCGTGCCGGCTATGATACATATTCGGAGGTAAAAACATGAGATTCAGACCATGTATTGATATTCACAATGGAAAAGTAAAGCAGATTGTCGGTGGGAGCCTTAAGGACGAGGGCGATGAGGCGAAGGAAAACTTTGCGTCCACAAAGGATGCGGACTACTTCGCGAAGATGTACAAAACGGACGGGCTTTCCGGCGGGCATGTGATCTTACTCAATCCTCCTTCGTCGGAATATTACGCGGCGACCAGGCGGCAGGCAGAGCTGGCGCTTTCGGCTTACCCTGGCGGGCTGCAGGTTGGAGGCGGCATCCATGCGGGCAATGCGGAAAAATTCCTTGCGATGGGGGCGAGCCATGTCATCGTGACTTCCTACGTATTCAGGGATGGCCAGATCCGGTGGGAGAATCTGGAAGCGCTGAAAGCGGAAATCGGGCGTGAGCATGTGGTGGTGGACTTAAGCTGCCGCAAAAGGGACGGAGAGTATTATATCGTGACGGACCGCTGGCAGAGATTCACGGAAGTGAAACTTTCCGTGGAAGTGCTTTCGGAAATTGCGGCATACTGCGATGAATTTCTCGTCCACGGCGTGGACGTGGAAGGGCGTTCTTCGGGGGTGGATGAAAGGCTGGCGGGGCTTCTTGGAAGCTACGAGGGCTTGCCGGTCACCTATGCGGGAGGCATCGGAAGTCTTTCGGATCTTCGGCGGTTTGCCGAGATCACGGGCGGAAAGCTTGATTTTACCATCGGAAGCGCGCTTGATCTGTTCGGCGGGAAGCTTCCTTATAATATAGTAAGATCATTTGCCTGATCCTGGCCGGTGCGCATTTCCGGCTTGTAAAAGTGGCGCTGAATCGTTACATTTATGTGAACACTTTGTAAATTGGTTGAATTGCGGCGGGGTTAGTGCTACAATGTAGGATAGCAAATTTTACGGACAAGGAGTTTTTTCGATATGGGCCTATTACAGAAAATATTTGGAACGCATAGTGAGAATGAGTTAAAGCGTATATATCCGATCGCAGATGCGATTGAGGCGATGGAGCCGCAGATGCAGAAGCTTTCCGACGGGGAGCTTAAGAGTAAGACGAAGGAATTTAAAGAAAGGCTTGCCCAGGGCGAGACGTTAGATGATATCCTGCCGGAGGCGTATGCTACCGTGCGGGAGGCGGCTGTCCGCGTCCTTGGCATGAAGCATTACCGCGTGCAGTTGATCGGCGGCATCATTCTCCACCAGGGACGTATCGCGGAGATGAAGACCGGTGAAGGAAAGACTCTGGTGTCGACACTGCCGGCTTACTTAAACGCGCTGACCGGCGAGGGTGTGAATATCGTCACGGTCAATGACTATCTGGCGAAGCGTGACGCGGAGTGGATGGGTCAGGTACATGAATTTTTAGGATTGACTGTCGGCGTTGTGCTCAACAGTATGGATAATGATGAGCGGCGTGAGCAGTATAACTGCGACATCACCTACGTGACGAACAATGAGCTTGGCTTTGATTATCTGCGTGACAATATGGTCATTTATAAGGAGCAGCTTGTACAGAGAGGGCTTAAGTATGCCATTATCGACGAGGTAGACTCGGTACTGATCGACGAGGCGCGTACGCCGCTTATCATCTCCGGGCAGAGCGGGAAGTCCACGAAGCTTTACGAGGCCTGCGATATCCTTGCCCGTCAACTGGAGCGGGGCGAGGCCAGCGGGGAGTTTTCCAAGATGAACGCCATCATGGGCGAGGATATCGAGGAGACCGGGGATTTCATCGTCAATGAGAAGGAGAAGAATATCAATCTTACCGAGGACGGCGTGAGGAAGGTGGAGAAGTTCTTCCACCTGGAGAATCTTGCGGATGCGGATAACTTAGAGATCCAGCACAATATCATCCTGGCGCTCAGGGCGCACAACCTGATGTTCAAGGATCAGGATTACGTGGTGAAGGACGACGAAGTACTGATTGTCGATGAGTTTACCGGGCGTATCATGCCGGGACGCCGTTATTCTGACGGACTCCATCAGGCGATCGAGGCGAAGGAGCATGTGAAGGTGAAGAGAGAGAGCAAGACCCTTGCCACCATCACCTTCCAGAACTTGTTTAATAAATTTGAGAAAAAGTCGGGAATGACCGGTACGGCCCTCACTGAGGAGAAGGAGTTCCGTGAGATCTACGGGATGGACGTTGTGGAGATCCCGACCAATGTGCCGGTTATCCGTAAGGATTTGAATGACGCGGTATATAAGACCCAGAAGGAGAAGTTCAGGGCTGTATGCGATGAGATTGAGGCGGCGCACGCAAAGCACCAGCCGGTTCTTGTCGGTACGATCACCATCGAGACATCGGAGCTTTTAAGCGGGATGCTTAAACGGCGGGGCATTAAGCATAACGTGCTGAATGCCAAGTATCATGAGATGGAAGCGGAGATCGTGGCGCAGGCGGGCGTTCACGACGCGGTGACCATCGCCACCAATATGGCAGGCCGTGGTACGGATATCAAGCTTGATGAGGAGTCGAGAGCGGCGGGCGGACTTAAGATCATCGGTACGGAGCGCCACGAATCCAGACGTATCGACAACCAGCTCAGAGGACGTTCCGGGCGTCAGGGCGACCCGGGAGAGTCCAGGTTCTACATTTCCCTCGAGGACGATCTTATGCGCCTTTTCGGTTCCGAGCGTCTGATGAATATTTTCACTGCCCTCGGTGTAGAGGAAGGGGAGCAGATCGAACATAAGATGCTCTCGAGCGCTATCGAGCGGGCGCAGGAGAAGATTGAGAGCAACAACTTCGGTATCCGTAAGAACCTGCTGGAGTACGACCAGGTAATGAACGAGCAGAGAGAGATCATCTACGAGGAGAGAAGGCGTGTGCTTGACGGTGAGAACATGCGCGATTCCATTTTCCATATGATCAATGACTATCTGGAGAATACGGTGGATAAGATGATCCCGGCGGACATGGATTACGAGGACTGGAACTTAAAGGAGCTTTCGCGGGCGATCCGGGCGACGATCCCGATGGAACCGGTGACGGAAGAAGATATCAAAGGCCTGAGCCAGAAAAAGCTTAAGCATATGTTAAAGGAGCGTTCGGCAAAGGCGTATGAGGCGAAAGAGGCGGAGTTCCCGGAAGCCGAGCATCTGCGTGAGATCGAGAGGGTAGTCCTTCTTAAGGTCATCGATGCGAAGTGGATGGACCACATTGACGATATGGACCAGCTCAGACAGGGGATTGGCCTGCAGGCGTACGGCCAGAGAGACCCGAAGGTTGAGTACAAGATGCTGGGCTATGATATGTTCGGCGAGATGACGAACGCCATTACCGAGGATACGGTGCGCACCCTGTTCCATGTAAAGATCGAGCAGAAGGTGGAGAGAGAGCAGGTGGCGAAGGTGACAGGAACCAATAAAGATGAGAGTGCCACCCGCGCCCCGAAGAAACGGGCGGATAAAAAGGTATATCCTAATGATCCGTGCCCGTGCGGAAGCGGCAAGAAATATAAACAGTGCTGCGGACGGAAGTAATGCATATATTATAGATAATATTTTTGAAAGAGGTGATAGAGTGGTTGAGTTAGATCAGTTTAAAACATTGATGAATGCTTATGAAGAACCTCTTGCCGAGATGAGGGATTCACTTTGACGCCGCCGGCAAGGAAAACAGGATCGAGGAGCTTAGCCGGAAGGTAGAAGAGCCGGGCTTCTGGGACAATCCGGAGGAATCCCAGAAGATCATGAAGGAGCTCAAAGACCTTAAGGAGCTGGTGGAAAAGATCCGCGGGATGTATACCGGCTACGAGGATATACAGTTTCTGATCGAGATGGGTTATGAAGAAGACGATGCGTCCGTGATCCAGGAGATCGAGGAGGAGATTAAAAGCTTTGAGGCGTGCTATGAGGAGCTTAGGCTTCAGACCCTTCTGTTCGGAGAGTATGATTCCTGTAACGCGGTGATGACGCTCCACGCCGGGGCGGGCGGGACGGAGTCCTGCGACTGGGCGGGGATGCTCTACCGCATGTACAGCCGGTGGGCGGAGCGGAAAGGCTTTTCCATCACGGTTCTTGATTATCTGGACGGGGATATCACCGGCATTAAGACGGTCACCTTCGAGGTGAGCGGGGAGAACGCCTACGGCTATCTGAAATCCGAGAAGGGCGTCCACAGGCTGGTGCGCATCTCCCCATTTAACGCGGCGGGGAAGCGGCAGACATCTTTCGCGTCCTGCGATGTGGTGCCGGATATTGAAAAAGAGATTGACATCGAGATTGACGACGATGACCTGAAGATCGATACTTACCGGGCCAGCGGCGCCGGAGGGCAGCATGTCAACAAGACATCCTCTGCCATCCGTATCACCCACCTTCCCACCGGGATCGTGGTGCAGTGCCAGAATGAGCGCTCCCAGCACCATAACAAGGAAAAGGCGATGCAGATGCTAAAGGCCAAGCTCCAGCTTTTAAAGGAGCAGGAGCAGGCAGAGAAGGTCTCGGACATCCGCGGTGAGGTAAAAGAGATCGGATTCGGCAATCAGATACGGTCCTACGTGATGCAGCCTTATACGCTGGTGAAGGATCATCGGACGGACGAAGAAAACAGTAATGTTACTGCTGTGCTGGATGGGAATATTGATGCATTCATCAATGCCTATCTGAAAAGTATTGCCCAGCAGGCATAAGGGAGGAAAGTTATGATAAATGTAGCAGTGATGGGTTATGGAACAGTAGGCTCCGGTGTTGTGGAGGTAGTGGATACCAACGGCGCCAGGATCAACCAGAGGATCGGCGAAGAACTGAATATCAAGTATGTGCTGGATCTGAGGGATTTCCCGGGAGATCCGGTACAGGATAAGATCATCCATGATTTTGAGACGATCGTAAATGATGACGACATCCAGATCGTTGTGGAGGTTATGGGCGGTATCGAGCCGGCCTACACCTTTGTAAAGCGGTGCCTGCAGGCGGGAAAGAGCGTTGCAACCTCCAACAAGGCGCTGGTGGCAAAGCACGGCGCAGAGCTTCTTTCTATCGCAAAGGAGCACAATATCAACTTCCTGTTCGAGGCAAGCGTGGGAGGCGGTATCCCGATCATCCGCCCGCTCAATTCTTCTCTGACGGCAGATGAGATCGAGGAGATCACCGGGATATTGAACGGCACGACCAACTACATGCTGACGAAGATGTTTTACGAGGGCGCGGATTATGATACCGTGCTTAAGGAGGCGCAGGCCAACGGCTATGCAGAGCGCAATCCCGAGGCGGACGTGGAAGGTTATGACGCGTGCCGCAAGATTGCCATCCTGTCCTCGCTGATCTCCGGGCAGCAGGTAGATTTTGAGGATATCTACTGTGAGGGGATCACGCAGATCACCGTGGAGGATATGAAGTATGCCAAGGCTATGGGAACCACTATTAAGCTTCTGGCATCCAGCAAACGTACAGGCGACAGGCTCCATGCTATCGTTGCGCCGTGCATGCTCTATCCGGAGCATCCCCTTTATAATGTCAATGATGTGTTCAACGCCATCTTTGTCCACGGCAATGTGCTGGGTGATGCCATGTTCTACGGCAGCGGCGCGGGCAAGCTTCCGACGGCCAGCGCAGTCGTGGCGGATGTGGTAGATGCGGCGAAGCATCTGAACCGGAATATTATGACCATGTGGAAGCAGGATAAGCTTACCTTGGAGGATAAAGGCGATGCCAAGAGGAGATTTTTCATCCGTATGAAGGGCGATGCTGAAAAAGAGCTTCCGAACCTTAAGTATTCTTTCGGGGATGTGGAGATTGTCAAAGTTCCAGAGCTTGCGGGTGAGTTTGGATTCATCACTCCGGTCATGATGGAAGGGGACTATGACACAAGGGCGAATCGATATAAAGAGCAGATTCTGCATATGATTCGAATAGAAGGATAGCAGATAAGGAGAAGGAAGATGAAGTATATTGTAGTGTTAAGTGATGGAATGGCAGGAAGGCCTCTTAAGGAACTGGGCGGGAAGACAACACTTGAGGCGGCGTATGTCCCGGAGATGGACCGGCTGGCATCCATGTCCGAGGTAGGGCTCGTATCCATGGTCCCTGAGGGGATGGCGCCGGGCAGTGATACGGCGAATCTGGCAGTCATGGGGTATGACCCGAAGGTCTACTACACGGGAAGATCACCCCTTGAGGCGCTCAGTATCGGCGTGGATATGAATCCTTCCGACGTATCCTTCCGCTGTAATCTGGTGACTCTATCAGAGGAAGACGCTGCCTTTGAGGACCAGACGATCATCGATCACAGTTCCGATGAGATTACGACAGAAGAAGCGGCAGCGCTTATCGAGACGTTAAAGATCAGGCTTAAAAAGGACGGGTATCATCTGTTTGCCGGAACCAGCTACCGCCATCTTTTGATCCAGGAAAAGGGAAAAGTGACAGACCTTACGCCGCCCCATGATATACTGACGAAGCGGATTGGGGATTATCTTCCGGAAGATCCCGTTCTCCTTGATATGATGAAAAAAAGCTATGATATCCTGAAAGAACATCCGGTGAACACGCGGAGACGCAAAAACGGACTCCGCCCGGCGAACTGTGTATGGTTCTGGGGGGCGGGAAGGAAGCCTGCCCTGGATTCCTTTGCGGAGCGGACCGGGAAGAAAGGCGTGATGATCTCCGCCGTCGATCTGCTTAAAGGAATCGCGGTGGGTGCCGGTATGGATACGGTGGAGGTGGAGGGCGCCAACGGCGGGCTTCACACCAATTACAGAGGAAAAGCGCAGGCGGCGGTGCGGGCGCTGGCCTTTGAAGGCTATGATTTTGCCTATATCCATGTGGAGGCTCCTGATGAGATGGGACACCAGGGCAGCGCAGAGGATAAGATCAAAGCGATCGAATATATTGATGAGAAAGTACTGAAGACCGTCATCTGCGGGTTAGAGGAAGCTGCGGAGGAATACCGCCTGCTCCTTCTTCCCGACCATCCGACGCCGATTGAGGCCAGGACACACACAAGCGAGCCGGTGCCTTACCTTTTGTATGACAATACGGCGGAGGTAACAGGGCCGGCGGTATATAATGAAAAGACGGCGGCAGAGACCGGTCATGTATGGCGCGACGGCTATAAGCTGATGGCTCATCTGCTGCAGGAGGAAGTATGCTGATTGTAAAAAAGTTTGGGGGCAGCTCGGTTGCGAATAAAGAGCGCATATTTAACGTGGCGAGGCGCTGTATCGAGGAGTACAGGTCGGGGAAGGATGTTGTGGTCGTCCTCTCTGCTATGGGTGATACGACGGATGAGCTGATCGCCATGGCAGAAGACATCAACCCGAGGGCGAAAAAAAGGGAGATGGATATGCTCCTTACTACCGGGGAACAGGTGTCAGCAGCGCTGATGGCGATGGCGATGCAGGCGCTTGATGTGCCGGCGGTCTCCCTCAATGCCTTCCAGGTGATGATGCACTCTACGTCAAGATACGGCAACGCCAGGTTCAAGCGCGTGGAGACCGAGCGGATCCTCCATGAGCTGGATTCCCGGAAGATTGTGATCGTCACCGGATTCCAGGGCGTGAACAAATATGACGATGTGACCACATTGGGCCGGGGCGGGTCAGACACTACAGCCGTGGCTTTGGCGGCGGCGCTCCACGCGGACAGATGTGAGATCTATACCGACGTGGACGGCGTATTTACCGCAGATCCGCGGGTGGTGAAGAATGCGCGCAAGCTTGATGAGGTCACCTACGATGAGATGCTTGAGCTTGCCAGCCTTGGGGCGAAAGTCCTCCACAACCGTTCCGTGGAGATGGCGAAGAAATATAATGTGGAATTGGTCGTGCGGTCCAGCCTGAACTATTCGGAGGGGACCGTGGTCAGGGAAGGAGCAGACATGGAGAAGCTTTTGGTTACCGGAGTGGCGGCAGACAAAAATACGGCGCGCATTTCAGCTATCGGGGTCTTAGATAAGCCGGGCATCGCGTTTAACATATTTGACACGCTGGCGAAGAATAATATCAATGTAGATATCATCCTGCAGTCCGTGGGGCGCGAGGGGACGAAAGATATCTCCTTTACCGTTGCCGGGGACGATATGGAGCACGCCATTGAGATACTGGAGAAGAATAAAAAAAGGCTTACCATCAAGGAAGTGAGCTGCAATCCCAATGTGGCGAAGCTTTCGGTGGTAGGCGCCGGCATGATGAGCAATCCGGGCGTTGCGGCGAAGATGTTCGAGGCACTTTATAACTCAAGAGTGAATATTAATATGATTTCCACATCGGAGATCAGGATCACGGTCCTGGTAGATGAGAAGGATATCGATAAGGCGATGAATGCCGTCCATGACGGATTTGCGATGGGAGAATAAAGATCCGTCCGGGCGAAAGAACCGGTAATAATCAGTCACAGGAATTATTACCGGTTTTTCCTGTCAGCGCTGGCTTAAGGTGCTGTTGTGGTATTCTCCGGAAAAAGTCACATCCTCCCCGAACCAGTCCGGCGGGGTGAAGGCATCGGCGCTTTTTTCGTCGGGGAATTCCACTTCCACCAGGATGAGCGGCGCAAGATCCCCCTCAAAGATGTCAAGCTCGGCGGTAAGATGCTCCCCAAGGGGGACCATATAGCGGCGCTTGCTGATGAGCCGCCCGTCAATCTTCGGCAGGAGATGGCGGTAGGCTTCTTCGGTCAGGGGAAGATTATATTCTTCCCGGACCATCAGGCCCTTTGACTTGTAAGTGAGCTCGTACCGGTCATTGTCCTTGCGGATGCGGATGACCGGGGCGGTGTTTAGATACCCTTGCTCCAGCATCCGGCAGGGGTAGTCTTTAAGGTTTCCGGGTATGTGTTTAACCAGATATTTCCGCTCGATTTCCATAGTTTTACCTCCCTATGGCGTGATTGCCGCATAGTGCGGGTTTAGCTCAGGGCGCCTTACGGCAGAAGGCCGGATCTTGGCCACAGTACTGGCCTAAGCAGTACAGCGCACGGCGCCGTTTTGTATCCCATACATCATCATAAATCAGTTTACACAAAAAGTAAACGGTGATAAGATTTAAAGTATCAGAAAAAGAAAGGAGATTTCCCATGATTAAAGTAAATGTATTGCTGGCGGACGGATTTGAAGAGATAGAGGCATTGACGGTTGTCGACCTGCTGCGGAGGGCGCAGATATATGTGGGCACAGTATCGATCGGGGAGGAATACCAGGTCCACGGCTCCCACGGGATCAATGTGACAGCGGAGGATCTGTTCGAGGAAGTGGATTTTTCAGAGGCGGATGCCATCGTGCTGCCGGGCGGTATGCCGGGGACGACGAACCTGAAGGAGCATGAGGGCGTGAGAAAGACAGTGACGGAGTTCGCGGAGAATGGCAAGGTAGTGGGTGCGATCTGCGCGGCGCCGACAGTGCTCAGTGACCTTGGGCTGATCAAGGGTAAGCGTATCGCCTGCTATCCGTCGGTCGAGAGTGAGATCCAGGGTGCGGTCGTGGTAAAGATACCGGTAGTGACCGACGGCAATATCATCACCAGCCGGGGAGTGGGCACGGCCATCGACTTTGCCCTGGAGCTTATCAAGACGCTTGTGGGAAAGGAAAAGGCATTAAGCATCGCAGAGTCTATCGTATATGGATAAAGGTGCGGATGAGAGGGACGTATATGGCACGATTGAAAAGATGCAGGCTTGTCCTGGCCGTTCTGGCGGTGATGTTTGCGGTGGGCGGCTGCGGGAGCGGGTTTGACGCATCCGGGTACACGGCCGCGATCCTCGACCTGCAGTTCCAGGGGGATACGAAAAATGCCCGGACGCTGGTGGCGGGGGCTACCCAGAAGAGCCTCAGCGAGATGCACCAGGAATTTATCTTAAGCTTTACGGAAAGCTACATTACAGACGGTATGGAGATTGCGGAGGCGGATGAGGAAAGATTTGCTGAGCTTACAGCCTCGGTATTTGCCTCCATGCGCTACGAAGTGGGCGAGGCAAAAGAGACTGGGAAGAAGGAGTACGAAGTCCCGGTGGCCATACAGCCTGTGGATACTTTCTTAAGATATAAGGATCTGCTGACAGAGGATGCCTTAAGGATATCGGAAAAGATCAGGAAAGGGAAATATAAGGGGAGCCAGGAGCAGATAGAAGACCAAGTGATGGAAGAGATCGCCGGACATGCCTACGAGCTGCTTGAGCGCGCCCATGCGGACAGCTCGTACGGCGGCAGACAGACAGTGATCCTTAAGGTAAGATCAGATACAAGTGATATTTATTCTATCGATGAGGATGATATGGATAATTTGATCAAAAAAATACTTCGATTAGATGAAATCGGGGGCTAGATATTTGAAAATGTTTGTGTTATACTTCAATAATGAGTGTAAAGCAGGCCCATTTTACAGCTACCAATGGATGGGATAGAAACAGGAGGATTTAGTAAATGAGTTTACAGGTAGAAAAATTAGAGAAGAACATGGCAAAGCTCACCATCGAGGTTCCTGCCGATGAGTTAGAGAAAGCGCTCCAGAACGCATATAAAAAGCAGAAAAACAAAATCAACATCCCGGGCTTTCGGAAAGGAAAAGTTCCGCGCCAGATGATTGAGAAGATGTACGGCCCGGAGATTTTCTATGATGATGCGGTCAATGAGCTGATGCCGAGGGCATATGCAGACGCATACGATGAGTGCGACCTTGACATCGTATCAAGGCCGGAGGTTGACGTTGTCCAGATCGAGAAGGGCAAGCCGTTCATCTTCACCGCAGAAGTTGCTGTCAAGCCGGAGGTGACGCTCGGCGAGTACAAGGGACTTGAGGTGGAGAAGGTATCTGTAGAAGTGACGGCGGAGGAAGTCGAAAAGAGACTGAAGGAAGAGGCGGAGAAGAACGCAAGGACGGTTACCGTAGAGGATCGGGCGGTGCAGGATAATGATGAAGTGATCATGGACTTTGAAGGCTTTGTTGACGGTGAAGCGTTCGAGGGCGGCAAGGGCGAGAATTACCCGCTGACCATTGGTTCCGGTTCCTTTATCCCGGGCTTTGAAGAGCAGCTTATCGGCGCGGAGACGGAAAAAGAGACAGAGGTCAAAGTGACATTCCCTGAGGATTACCATGCATCGGAGCTTCAGGGCAAGGAAGCTGTGTTCAAATGTACAGTACACGAGATCAAGATGAAGGAGCTTCCGGAGATTGACGATGAATTTGCGGCGGAAGTGTCCGAATTTGATACATTAGATGAATATAAGGCTGATCTTGAGGCAAAGCTTAAAGAGCAGAAGGAAGCAGAAGGCAAGAGAAAGCAGGAGGACGAGGCAGTAGAGAAGGCAGTGGCGAATGCTTCTTTTGAGATCCCGGAGGCGATGATCACGACGAATATCAGCCAGATGAAGGATGATTTTTCCAGAAGGATGCGCTCCCAGGGACTGACGATGGAGCAGTACTACCAGTTTACCGGCATGACCGAGGAGAAGATGGATGAAGAGATGCGCCCGCAGGCCGTGAAGCGTATCGAAACACGTATCGTCCTTGAAGCTGTTGCCAAGGCTGAGAATATCGAGATCAGCGACGAGAAGCTTGACGAAGAGATTGGCAAGCTTGCTGAGACTTACAAGATGGAAGCAGATAAGCTCAAAGAATTAATGAGCGATGCAGAGAAGAAACAGATGAAAGAGGATATGGCTGTCCAGGAGGCGGTTACCTTCCTTTTAGATAATGCTGTGGAGAAATAAATCAGTTCAGTAATTTTATGATGGACAGGAGGCATATATATGAGTTTAGTACCTTATGTCATTGAGCAGACGAGCCGCGGCGAGAGGTCTTATGATATTTATTCCAGGCTTCTGAAGGACCGGATCATCTTTCTCGGTGAGGAAGTGACGGATGTGTCAGCGAGTGTTATCGTGGCGCAGCTTCTGTTTTTGGAGGCGGAGGACCCGGAGAAGGATATCCATCTTTATATCAACAGCCCGGGCGGTTCTGTGACTGCGGGGCTTGCGATCTATGATACGATGCAGTACATTAAGTGCGATGTGGAGACAATCTGCATCGGTATGGCGGCGAGTATGGGTTCCTTCCTGCTTTCCGGCGGAAAGAAGGGCAAGCGCCTGGCATTGCCGAATGCGGAGATCATGATCCATCAGCCTTCCGGCGGCGCACAGGGACAGGCGACAGAGATACAGATCGCTGCGGAGCATATTTTAAAGACCCGTCAGAAATTGAACCAGATACTGGCGGAGAATACCGGACAGCCGCTGGATGTGATCAGCATTGATACAGAGCGTGATAATTTCATGTCTGCCCAGGAGGCAAAGGAATACGGCCTGATCGACGAGGTGCTCTCACACCGTTCATAAAGGGTCAGTATTATGGGGCCGGAGTGCCGTTTGGCCCCAACATCATAATAGATGAGGTGAAACCATGTTAGGTAGAGGTGACGACCAGATTAGATGTTCGTTTTGTAATAAGACACAGGCGCAGGTCAGAAAACTGATCGCGGGGCCGAATAATACGTATATTTGTGACGAATGTGTTGATGTATGCTCCGAGATCATCGAAGAGGAGCTGGGATATGAGGAGAATGGGCAGAACTGGAGCCCGTTTTCGGACGTCAATCTGATAAAGCCGAAGGAGATCAAGGCATTTCTGGATGAATATGTCATTGGACAGGATGATGCGAAGAAGGTTCTTGCCGTTGCCGTTTATAACCATTATAAGCGGATCATGGCGGGGAGGGACTTAGGCGTGGAGCTGGGAAAGAGCAACATCCTGATGCTTGGGCCGACAGGCTGCGGGAAGACGCTCCTGGCACAGTCGCTTGCGAGGATTCTTAATGTTCCGTTTGCCATTGCGGATGCGACCGCGCTGACAGAGGCAGGTTATGTGGGGGAGGATGTGGAGAATATCCTTCTTAAGATCATCCAGGCCGCGGACGGAGACATCGAGCGTGCGGAGTACGGCATCATTTACATCGACGAGATAGACAAGATTACGAGAAAATCTGAGAACCCTTCCATTACCCGGGACGTGTCGGGCGAGGGTGTGCAGCAGGCGCTCCTTAAGATCATCGAGGGTACGGTTGCCAATGTACCGCCCCAAGGCGGCAGGAAGCATCCGCATCAGGAACTGATCCAGATAGACACGACGAATATTCTGTTTATCTGCGGTGGCGCATTTGAAGGAATTGATAAGATCATCGAGAAGCGGATTGACCGGAAGTCCATCGGCTTCAACGCAGAGATTGCAAACAAGCATGAGAATAACATAGATGTCCTGCTCTCGCAGGTACTTCCCCAGGATCTGATTAAGTTCGGGCTGATCCCGGAGCTGGTCGGAAGAGTCCCGGTGAACGTATCCTTAGAGCTTCTTGATAAAGAAGCGCTGATGCGCATCCTGACAGAGCCGAGGAATGCGCTGGTGAAGCAGTACCAGAAGATGATGGAGCTTGACGGAGTGAAGCTTACCTTTGACCAGGAGGCTTTAGAGGAGATTGCGGACATTTCCTTAAAGAGGAAGACAGGGGCCAGAGGACTCCGCGCCATCATGGAAGATGTGATGAGGGATATCATGTATGATTCACCGTCGGATGAGACGCTGCAGTCATGCCGTATCACGAAGGACGCAGTGAAGGGTTACGGGCTGGCGGAGTGTACACATGCGGCTATTCGGTCTGAAAGTGCATAGCGATAATAGACAGGTTGATCGACGAATACAGATTCGTATGTGGGGCGGGTGCAAAGGATAATTGCGCCTGCTTTTTTACTTCGGCCTGTATTTAAGAAGGATTATCAGTGTAACGGGGAAGCTTGCCTGAACTGTTACCAAGCATCAGGAGAGAAAGAAATATGGAGAATAATACAAGGACTCTTCCTATGGTGGCCTTGCGGAATATGACAATATTGCCGGAGATGGTGGTACATTTTGATGTGAGCCGGGAGAGATCGCTGGCGGCCATCGAGCAGGCTATGGAAGAGGGACAGAAGCTGTTTTTAACTGCCCAGAAAAGGCCGGATACGGAGGATCCGGGGGTTGACGATGTATATGAGACCGGCTGCATCGCGACGATCAAGCAGATCATCAAACTGCCCAAGAGGCTGAGCCGCGTGCTCATCGCGGCGGACGCACGGGCGAAAGTGAATTACGTGGAGGATACAGGGGCGTTCCTCCTTGCCAATGTATCGGTTGTTGAGGACATCGATACATCGGTGGAGGAGATCGGCGCGGATAAGTATCCGATCAATATAGAAGCGATGATGCTGGGGCTTAAAGATATTTTTAAGGAATATATGGACAAGAATCCGAAAGCTTATAAGGAGCTTGGGGTGCAGATCGGGGAGATCAGGCATCTGCGCAAGCTGGTGGATGTGATCGCTGCAAACTTCCCTCTGCCCTGTCAGCAGCGGCAGGAACTTTTAGAGGAAGTAAACCTTATGCGCCGCTATGATATGCTGGCGGCGAAGATCGTCCATGAAGTGCAGGTGCAGGGGATCAAGGAGGAGATCCAGTCTAAGGTCAGACAGCGTGTGGATAAGAATCAGCGGGAGTATATCTTAAGAGAAGAGATCCGGCTGATCAGGGAGGAGCTTGGTGATGATAGTACCGTATCCGATGCTGATGAGTTTGAGCAGGCGGTAAGTGTGCTTAAGGCGCCTGACGAGGTTAAGCAAAAGATTGGCAAGGAGATCAAGCGCTTCCGCAATATCATGAACAGTCCCAGCGAGACAGGCGTGATAAGGACATATATCGAGACGATGCTGGAGATGCCGTGGGATACATCCTGCAAGGAGCACAAGGATATCGCGTATGCGAAGAAGGTACTTGACGAGGATCATTACGGCCTTGAGAAGGTCAAAGAGCGCATCCTTGAATTTATGGCGGTGCGCGCGCTGACGAAGAAGGGGGACAGCCCCATCCTCTGTCTGGCAGGCCCTCCGGGCACCGGAAAGACATCTATCGCTAAGTCTCTGGCGAGAGCGTTAAAGCGTCCCTACGTCCGCATTTCCCTGGGAGGAGTGAGGGATGAAGCGGAGATCCGCGGGCACCGGAAGACTTATGTGGGAGCCATGCCGGGGAGGATCGCCGACGCGGTGCGCAGTGCGAAGGTGAAAAATCCGCTGATGCTCCTTGATGAGATCGATAAGGTGAGCAATGATTATAAGGGCGATACATTCTCCGCCCTGTTAGAGGTGTTAGACAGCGAGCAGAACCGGAAGTTCAGGGATCATTATTTGGAGGTGCCCCTTGATCTGTCCGAAGTGCTTTTTGTTACCACGGCCAATACGCTGCAGACGATCCCGAGACCTCTGCTTGACCGTATGGAGGTCATCGAGGTGTCAAGCTACACGGAGAATGAAAAGCTCCACATCGCTGCAGAGCATCTGATCCCGAAGCAGATGGAACGCCACGGGCTTAAGAAGAAGCAGCTTAGCATGAGCAAAAAGGCAATCTGGAAGATTGCCAGGAATTATACGAAGGAGGCCGGTGTGCGCCAGCTTGAACGTAAGATTGCCGATATCTGCCGGAAGGCGGCCAAAGAGATATTTGAAAAGGAGAAGTCTTCCGTACATATTACGGAGCGCAATGTCCATCAGTATCTCGGCAATGAGCTTTACAGCTACCACATGGTCAATGAGACGGACGAGGTAGGTATCGTCCGGGGACTTGCGTGGACCAGCGTCGGCGGCGATACGCTTCAGATCGAGGTGAACGTCATGCCGGGAGAGGGTGAGATATTGCTCACCGGTCAGCTCGGCGATGTGATGAAGGAGTCGGCGAGAGCCGGGATCAGCTATATCCGTTCCGTGGGCAGATCCTATAAGATCTCCGAGAATTTCTTTAAGGAGCATGATGTCCATATCCATATTCCGGAAGGAGCGGTTCCCAAAGACGGACCTTCCGCAGGCATCACCATGGCGACGGCTATCCTGTCTGCGGCCACCGGAAAGAAAGTGCGCTCGGACGTTGCCATGACCGGGGAGATCACGCTGCGGGGAAGAGTGCTTCCCATCGGCGGGCTTAAGGAAAAGCTCTTAGCGGCAAAGAGCGCCGGCATCAGGACCGTGATCGTGCCGAAGGAGAATATGCCGGATATCGGGGAGATCTCTTCCGAGATAACGAAAGGGCTTCATATCGTGCCGGTATCCCAGATGGATGAAGTGTTAAAGACCGCTCTGGCGAAGCCGAAAAAGTAGCGGTACGAAAAATATAAGCATTGAGGAGTATGGTATGATAATCAGAAGCCTGAA
The DNA here is from genome assembly GCA_947363565.1 of uncultured Lachnospiraceae bacterium. GTDB lineage: Bacteria > Bacillota > Clostridia > Lachnospirales > Lachnospiraceae > MD308. Next base: position 49,936 of record CANAPP010000009.1, read on the forward strand.
TCTTGAGACAGTATGCGGCATCACCAGCACCCTGCCGGATAATCCTTATCCGGAGATTGCCTTTGCTGGGAAATCAAATGTAGGGAAATCCTCGCTGATCAACGCGCTGATGAACCGGAAATCCTATGCCAGGATATCCGCCACGCCGGGAAAGACCCAGACCATTAATTTTTATAATATTAACGAAGAACTTTATCTGGTGGACCTTCCGGGCTATGGCTACGCGAAGGTATCCGAGAAGGAGAAGGCGCAGTGGGGGAAGCTTATCGAGCGGTACCTTCACGGGTCGAGGCAGCTTAAGGCAGTATTCCTGCTGATCGATATCCGTCATGCGCCGTCTGCCAATGACCGGACCATGTACGAGTGGATCACTGCCAACGGCTACCGGCCGGTGATCATAGCCACGAAGCTTGATAAGATCAAGAGAAGTCAGAAAGACAAGCAGCTTAAGCTGTTAAGGGAAGGGCTTGGCGTTCTTCCAGGGACGTTTATCATCCCGTTTTCGTCGGTGAGCAAGCAGGGCAGGGATGAGATCTGGGAACTGGTGGAGACAAAGTTTCTGCAAAGAGAGACGGACAGATTGTGACAGCGGCAGACTGCGGGAACGTATGTAGCCGACCGGGGGAGAGACAGATATGGAGATGAATTTCAAAGAGAAGATTGGAGACACAAGACCATATTGGAAGGTGATCGTAAGCCTGGCATTCAGCCTGGCGGGGACCGTGCTGTTTCTTGTTGCAGGATACCGGCTTTTGCTGTATTTTATGCCGTTTGTGATCGGATGGCTGATCGCGTCCATCGCAGCACCTCTGGTGAACCTGCTTGAGAAAAAGGTGAAGATCATGAGAAAGCTTGGTTCGGCTCTGATCATTATCGGGGTTCTGGGAGGAATCGTGCTGCTTGTCTATCTGTTGACTGTCACTCTGAGCAGAGAGATCCAGACACTTCTCTGGGATATTCCGGATATGTACAAAGATCTTGAGGCGGGCTTTCGGGAGATTGGGGAAGGGATGCAGGGCCTTCAGAAGAGACTTCCGAAAGGTGTCAGGGAGGCTTTAGGGACGGTGTTCTTAAAACTGGATGACCAGATGGACAATATCGTGGAGAATGTCAGCAGGCCGACAGTGACTGCCGCCGGAAAGTTTGCCAAGAAGATACCGTCTGTGCTTGTGTCAACCATTGTGACGTTTATTTCGGCCTATTTTTTTATCGCTGACAGAGATGAGGTGCTTAAGCAGGCGAAGCGGATTACGCCGGAGCCTATTGTGAGAAGGATGACGATGGTATGTGATAATCTGAAATATGCGGTGGGCGGTTATTTTAAGGCGCAGTTCAAGATTATGGCGGTGGTCTTTTTATTGCTGGTCATCGGATTTATGCTTCTTAATGTCCATTTTACGTTTCTTTTGGCAATATTGATTGCATTTCTGGATTTTCTTCCCTTTTTTGGGACAGGAACAGCGCTTCTGCCGTGGGCGGTCTATAAGTTTCTTGTAGGGAATTATAAGATGACGGTGGGGCTTTTGGTGCTTTACGGAGTTACCCAGCTTGTCCGCCAGCTCATCCAGCCTAAACTTGTAGGAGACAGTCTTGGGATGAATCCGCTGCTTACACTGGTATTCCTTTTTGTCGGTTACCGGGCGGGCGGCCTGTTCGGGATGATCTTCGCGGTTCCTGTGGGATTGATCGTGATCAACCTCTATAAGGCAGGTGCCTTTGATTATATTCTGGATGATGTGAAGATACTGGCGGAAGGGGTCTTAAGTCTCAGGGAGAATGATCATTGATTTGCGGAAATCAATTGACATTTCACTCGTGGTTGATTAAAATGTTTTAAGATATGAGCAAAATAAAAGGGGTGCGTGATGCAGAGAAATATATTAGAATATCTGGAAGAATCCGGAAGAAGGTTCCCGGATAAGATTGTTTTCGCAGATGATAAATCAGCGGTTACCTATGGAGAGCTGATCAGACAGGCGCAGTTTCTCGGCGTATGTCTGCTGGAGCATAAAGGAAACGGCAGAGAGCCGGCATTGTGCGCGCCGGTAGCTGTTTTTATCGATCGTTCCATCGAGAGTCTGACCGGATTTTTCGGGGCGGTCTACAGCGGGAATTTTTATGTGCCCATCGACCGGCAGATGCCGGTGGCGAGGACCAGGCTGATACTTGATACGCTGGACCCGGTGGTGATCCTGGGCGTGGAGAAAGACAGGCAGATCCTTGCACAGATGGGGATGGAGGAGCGGCTTATGGTGCTTGGCGAGGTTCTTTCGCAGGACGATAGCCATACATTAAGCGAAGAGCAGGAGAAAGCGCTTTTAAACGTGCGTATGCGCGCATTAGATACGGATCCATTGTATGCGATCTTCACTTCGGGTTCTACAGGGGTTCCGAAAGGTGTACTGGTCAGTCACCGTTCGGTAATTGACCTGATTGATAATTTTAAGGAAGAGTTTGGTTTTTCGGAGGGCTGCGTATTCGGGAACCAGGCGCCATTTGATTTTGATGTGTCAGTGAAAGATATCTATTCGACCATCAAAAATGGGGCCTCCATGTATGTGATTCCGAAGGTGATGTTCTCTTTTCCGGCGAAGCTCATTACCTTTATGAATGAGAAACGGATCAACACCATTATCTGGGCGGTGTCGGCGCTTCGGATCATCGAGAACCTGAATGCATTTACCGGAGAGCTTCCGCGGTATCTTAAGACAGCGATGTTCTCCGGGGAAGTGATGCACAATAAGGTGCTCAATTACTGGAGAAGGTATCTGCCGGGCGTACAGTATGTGAATTTGTACGGGCCTACGGAGATTACGTGTAACTGTACATATTATAAAGTAAATCGGCCGTTTACGGACGATGAAGTGCTTCCCATCGGGATTCCCTTTAAGAATTCCGGCGTGTTTTTGCTGGATGGTGATAAGCCGGTGAGAGAAAAGCAGACAGCGGGAGAGATCTGCGTGAAGGGTACAAGCCTTGCTTTGGGGTATTATAACAATGCAGAAAAGACAGCGGAAAGTTTTTGTCAGAATCCGCTGAATCCGGCTTATCCGGAGCGTATCTACCGCACCGGGGACATCGGAAAGTACAATGACGAGGGAGAGCTTATCTTTCTTTCCAGGAAAGATGACCAGATCAAGCATATGGGCCACCGGATAGAGCTGGGAGAGGTGGAAGCAGCAGCGAATTCTCTGGATATTCTTAAGGCAGCAGTGTGTATCTATGATAAAGCGGAGGGGAAGATCCTCATGTTCTACCAGGCAGAGGCGCCATGTGACCGGGAAGTGCTGAAGGCTCTGGGGAAGAAGCTGCCCAAATACATGTTCCCCAACAAGCTTTACTATTTTGAAAAGCTGCCAATGAATAAGAATAATAAGATTGACCGTACATATCTGCGGGAGAATTATGTCACAGTTCACTGTGACCATTAATAAATAGAATACAGAAAGGAAGAAGAAAAATGAGAGAAGAGATTATGGAGATTTTAACGGAGCTTAGGCCGGATGTGGAATTTGAGAATGAGAAGAAGCTGATTGACGACGGGATCCTTGACTCTTTTGACATCGTTTCTTTGGTTGGAGAGCTGAATGATGCTTTTGATGTGTCCATCAATGTGCAAGATCTCCTTCCGGAGAATTTCAACTGTGTGGACGCGATGGTTGAACTGATCGAGAACCTTCAGGAAGAGGAGTAAGCAAAGAGTATTATGGGTCTTACATCACTGAATTTTTTTCTGTTTTTAGCAGCCAGCCTGGTGGTATATTTTCTGTTGTCGGAAAAGTACCAGTGGCGCTGGCTTTTCGCTGTGAGCTGCTTTTTTTATGTGTACTGCAGCAGGGCGCTGTCGATATTTATTGCTGTCACTTGCGTTGCCACTTATGTTTTAAGTATTTTGATCGAAAATTCGGAAGTTCGGTATAAGGATGAGTTAAAGCAGATCAAGGCGGGAGAGCTTGCTCTTGATAAGAAGGCGGCGAAAGCACAGAATATCCGCCGAAAGCGCTTGTGTATCTGGGCTGCGGCGCTGATCAACGTGGGGATGCTTGTGGTGCTGAAATTCTGGGATCTGATCTTTACGGATATCAATACCAGGTTTTTCGGCGGAGCTGAGAACTTTGTGCCGCTTCTTCATATCGGCCTACCCCTTGGAATCTCTTTTTACACCTTCCAGGCAGTGGGTTATCTTGTGGACATCTACCGAAAGCAGGCGGCGGCAGAGCGTAACTTTTTCAAGGCAGCGCTGTTTATCACATTTTTCCCGCAGATTGTTCAGGGGCCGATCTCCAGGTTCTCACAGCTCGCACCGGAGCTTTACAGCGGTCATAAATTCGATTTTAAAAATCTTACGGATGGGTTTTATCTGATGCTGTGGGGGATGTTTAAGAAGATGGTCATCGCTGACCGGGCGGGGATCATGGTGGATTATGTGTTCTATGATTACCAGAATTTCTCCGGCTGGCAGTTCTGGGTGGCGGCTTTTGCTTATGCGTTCCAGATGTATGGGGATTTCTCCGGCGGGATTGACATCGTGCGGGGAGCGGCGAAGATGTTCGGCATTGAGATGGTGGATAACTTTGAGCGCCCTTATTTTTCCAAGGATATCCCGGAGTTCTGGAGGCGGTGGCATATGACGCTGGGGACGTGGTTCAGGGACTACTTATTCTATCCCATGTCTTTGTCGTCCACGGCCCAGAAGGTGTCAAAGTCACTGCGAAAGAAAGGACATCTCCATCTGGCAAAGATGCTGCCGGCACATGTATCCTGTATCGTCCTCTGGCTTGCCAACGGCGCATGGCACGGGGCGGGCACCCAGTACATTGTGTTCGGCCTGTATCACGGGATTCTGACGGTGCTCTCAGAGGAGTATCATGGGAAGCTGGTGCAGCTTGGAGACAAGCTGCACATTAACCAGAAATGTGCGTCATGGAGCTTTTTCCAGATGGCGAGAACATTCTTTTTGGTGGCAGTAGGGCGTGTCATCTACATCACGCCGAATTTTGGAGCGTCCCTTACGATATTAAAATCCATGTTCACTGCGAAGAATGTGGGAATCTTTTTTAACGAGGGCTTGTACAAACTGGGGCTTGACCGGCCGGATTTCTATGTGCTTGTCTTTGCCTGTCTGGTACTTCTTGTGGTGGAGATCTTCCAGGAGCGGATGAAGATCAGAGAGTGGCTGTATGGGCAGAACTTATATTTCCGGTGGGGACTGGCTTTCGGGCTTATCTTTACCGTGCTTATCTTTGGGGTGTACGGACACGGGTATGACGCGGCCGGATTTATCTATATGCAGTATTAGTTAGGATTTAGGAGTAATAATATGACGCGGAAAAATGTGATCAAGCTGATATCAGCATCGCTGATTTTTATCATAATCTTCGGGATACTGACTGCCGTTATGGAGCCGAAGTGGAATTATTACGGCAATCAGACCCAGACCAGGGTCCAGGCTTTCTACCGGCAGGAGAAGAACAGTCATGATGTGATCTATCTTGGCTCAAGCTTCTCCTACTGCGGCATCTCACCCCTTAAGATCTGGGAGGAGCAGGGCATCTCCGGGTATGTGTTCTCTAATCCGGCGCAGAAGGCGTGGATCAGTGCTTATTACCTGGAGGAGGCGTTAAAGTATCAGACACCGGAAGTGGTCATCTACGAGGCGGGTGCGATCTTAGACGAGGAGGAGACAGACGAAGGGCATAACCGGAAGAATATCGATTATCTCCGCTGGTCGCCCACGAAGCTTAAGGCGATCATGACTGTCTGTAAAAATACCGGGGAGTCGAAAAAGGAGTATCTCTTTCCGCTCCTTCGGTTCCACTCGAGATGGAGCGACCTTGACCAGTCGGACTTCCATCTGGCGTGGGATTCCTCTTATTACCTTATGGGAACGGCGTTAAAGCTTACCACAAGACCGGCGTCTAAGAAGAATATCGCGAAGTATGATGCATGGCAGCCGGGCACCATGGAAGTGCCGTCAAATGAGATCGGATCGAAATGCACGGATGCGGTGCTTAAGATGAAGGAGCTTTGCGAGGAGAAAGGCATCAAGTTCCAGCTTGTGCGTATGCCCAGTATGCAGTGGTCGCCGGAGGCATACGAGATTGTACAGCGGTTTGCGGATGAACATGAGATTCCTTTTCTGGATATGAACCTTCACCGGGAGGAGATCGGGGTGAACTGGCGGACGGATACCCATGACAAGGGGATGCATCTTAATATCTTGGGATGCGAGAAGGCATCTTCTTTCCTGGGGAAATATCTGAAAGAGAATTATGAGTTCGAGACGGCCATGAGTGACGAGAACCGGAAGTTCTGGGATGCGTCGGCGGTGAAGTTTAATTCTCTTGTGGAGTCCTACACGCTGCCGGTAGTGAAAGACTGTGGAGATTATGTGCGTGCCCTTGGAAATGAAAACTTTATCACAGCGGTTACGGTGTGCGGCACGACAGGAAGTTATTTTACGGCGGAGCAGCAAAAGGCATTTTCGGAACTTGGACTTAAAGTTCCGGCGGCAGATACCGAAAAAGGAACGGCTTACTTTGCGCTCCTTGATGGCAGGAAAGTGGTTCGTGAAAAGGAGAAGACAGGCGTCGCTAAAGCCAAACCTTATCCATGGGGAGAAGATACTTTTCAGATTGTCAGCGGGGATCTTGCGCACAGGGAGAAAACCCGGGTTACGGTAAGTGGGAATGAATATGAAGTGAATAAGCCGGGCATCAACATCGTTGTGTATGACAAGACACTGGGCCAGGTGGTGGATGTGGTGAACTTTGACACGACGAAAGAGGGTGTTCCCGCGAAGCATGTGAAGCAGCCGCTTATCGAAGATGACGGCGGAGAGTAAGATCCGATAGAGGAATAGGAGAGCAAAAGGAGCCGGGACGCAATAAGTTCTCGGCTCCTTCTGTTACATCTTATATTCTAAACGGAGTTAAAGCTTTCATCAAACCATCTTTTTCAGCCGGATATAAATGCCCACAAAACAGGTATATGGTTTGATGATTGTCTCGAAGTGTTTTTTGTCGCCAAGTGCGAACTGATTATCTGTCGCAAGCCAATCATCCCATGCTTTGCAAAAGCAATCCATTTCCCATGTTTTTACCGACTCGATGCGGCTATTGCTGCCGATGAGTTCTTTCCAGAGTTTTGGACTTTTGAACATATAGGCTTCATCGCCAAGCCAATCGGAAAGAAGCTCTTGGGCGCGGCCGGTATATTCATCCTTCAGGCCGGGGATAGCGATCAGGATCACTCCGTCATCTTTCATAAATGGCAGGATCTTTTCCAGAAAGAAGCCCTTGCTTCCCGCAAAATAATGATACGAATCAATACTGATTAGGGCGCGGAACTTCCTTTTCTCAAAATGAAGATTGTTCGCATCTTCACAAACAGGCGTTATCTGCTGTGCGACACCCCATCTGGCAAACCGCCTTTCATTTTCTTTTGCACTTATCCACAGATCATTTGCGAAAACTCTCGCTCCGGTCTCTTTAGCAATGACAAGACTTGTCAGTCCCGTCCCGCATCCCAAATCGAGGATCATATCATCAGGAGCGGACGGTAAGGGATATTTATCAAATAGTTCTGCTAATATCCTTACACTGTTTGGCCCCATCATTGTTTCTGCCGAAATGTATGTCTTGTAGTCACTGATATTCATATAGCCTCCTCTTGGTTTTCTCTTGGTTTTCGCTGTTTACGCAGCAATTCATTTCGTTCAATATTCGGATCATTGACAGTTGTGCCTGTCAGGATAGTTCATCGCATCCACAATATAATTCTTCATTAAATCTCGTAAAAGCTGTTTCTTTTACATAGATTTCTTCTAATGCATAGATTTTTTCTAAGCCGCAATCGGAAAATTTAGCAATTGGTCCGGCATAGAGCTGTTCTAAAATTTTGATATATTCTTTTTTCAGATATTTCCTATGTGTTGATAAGACCCTCTGCAGTTCCGTTTTGAATGTTTCGTCATCGCATTCATCATCAACTTTCAATGAAGCCATAAGCATTTTGTAAAATATAAAGTCTCATATAATTGAGGAAATTCAAAATGATATTTATTTTCTAACATAACGGATAGTCTCCTTTTACTTTTTCTGTCCTTTGCTGATACATAAACTTTCAAATTCAACCTCGACCAGAGAAGTTGGATTTATGACAAAGCCGGCAGATGTGATTTTGTTATTGAAAAATTCAACAGATGTATCGTGGTCAAGGAATTTATTGAAGGTCAGGTATTGCTCGATTTCATCCGTGAGGATAAACGCAACCCGTTTCAGACGCTCATCCGGGAAACCATTTGCAAAATGAACGCTTTTCATCATGCGTTTTAATTTTGTCTGCGGATAGGTTTCTTGAAGCTTCTGCCGGAGCAATAAGACAATTTCCTCGTAGGTATTGTTTTTTAATTGCTCCAGATCATCGATGTTTAGAATATGTTCATCGTGCAGGTGTCTGGCAAGTGCAAATGCTCTTTCTTGTAAATCCATGATAATCGCTCCTTCCTTTATCTTTCCCAAATGTCGATTAAAAAATGGTATTTATCCCGGGAATCGAGGCCGCATTCCATGATGCGGCTAAAATCGCTTTCCGCAAGCAAAAAGCCTGCCACGTTTTTTTCGCTCCGCCACAAAGAGGCCACGGCGCATTTTAGGTCCAATAGTTTGATCTTGCTCCATAAACCGCAGTGATAGTAATATTCTCCCTGCGCTTTTAACTTCATCGTGTCAATGATCCAGGAGCAGATCTTTTCTCCTCTTCAATCCAGGTTCTATATGATCGTCAATCCATGGATGCTGAAGCTGGTTACAAGTCTCAGTTGTACAGGAAAGAAAAGACTTCCCGAAGCTTGGGCGCAAACAGCCCGGCCAAAGGGAACACAATGCCTATACCGCACAGGAGCGCGGATACACGGCGGTCAAGCCTTTGGGTGTCCAGGACATAAAATACTGTTGGATTGTCTGGAGCATAATACAAATCCACTTTTCTCCCAACGGTTAACCGGTGAAGGCTTGAGCCGTTTACCGATGTGACCCGGTAGGTCCTCCCGCCGGCCTGAAACTCAAATTCCGGGAAGAAGGTGTCGTTTTTCCCTGTACGCTTCCTCCTGCCCGGTGAGGTGACCACAGCCGTTGTGCGGGCGGTGGCGCAAGCGCGTTCCCTGAGTATACGGCGGCGGATGGGCATCCCGATTGCGAAAAAAATAAGGGGGAATATGCAAAATGCCGCGTCACAGATACGCTCTTCCATATTTCTGCCGGGCAGACATAAGATGATACCCGCAAAAACCAGGCAGCAAATCGACCAGACGACAGCGAAAATGCGCCATCTTTTCCATGCGTTACCCATAATAAGGCTCCCTCCTGCTTCTTGAGTGTTCATTTCGTCTTTGCATGAATATCCGGAGTCCGGGCTGGCGCACCGTCTCCGGGGAAGATCTTTTCGAAATGGCAGTGCTCCTTTACCGACAGAAGCTTATCCCCGCCGAAGTCAAGCTCAATGATCCAGGGCATCCAGTCGATGATGCGCAGATAATCCGCGCACCCAAACGCTGGCTGATAGTAATTCAAGACCGTACTGAGAGCTGTTCCGTGTGTGCCGATTACGATCCGCTCGCCGGGGTGCCTTGCCAGAATCTCCGTCAGCGCCGCGATATTGCGCTTTTGGACCATGCGGAGTGATTCGCCGTTTTCCTCGTGATAATCATGGTCAGCCCACCGCTTTTTGAACATGTCCCTGTTGTTGCCGCCGGCGCCTGATTCGCGTTCCCGAAGTCTTTCGTCAATAAAGATTTCTTTCCGGAAATATGCCGCCGTATCTGCAATCGTATCAAAGCTTCGCTTATACGGGCTGCTGTAAAATACATCTATTCCTTTGTCCTTCAGGAAATCCAGTACGATTCCGGCATCCGTCTTCCCCGCCGCGGTCAGCGGCTGCGTCCGGTCGTCTTTCCACGAGAAATCCGGCTGCGCGTGACGGACAAAATATATTTGTGACATTTTCATGATGAATCCTCCGTAAATGCTGAACATGGTTTGACGGAAATATTATGGTATGAACAGTAATCATATTATAACACAGAATAACAAATTTTCCCATAAGCTCTCGACAAAACCATAAACATATATTATAATTAGAATAATTCTAAAAACAGAGGCGGTGTTGAGATGACCAAATATGCAAAGATTATTCTGGAATTGATCAACCAGTCTGACCGGCATATGACAGCGGAGCAGCTTTTTTTCGAACTGAAAAAGACAGAGCCAAAAGTCGTTCTGGCGACCGTATATAACAATCTGAACACCTTGTGCCAGGAGGGGCTGATCCGGAGATTATCCATGGAAGGTTCTGCCGACCGCTTTGATAAGCTTAAGAAGCATGACCACCTTGTATGTAAAAAATGCGGCGCAGTATCTGATCAAAGCTTTGAGGATCTGACCAAGGATTTGGAAAAACAGTTAGGAGAAGCAATCGTATCTTATGATCTGAAAGTATACTATCTCTGCCCGGAATGCAGGGAAGAAAGATAAGGAGGTGCTGATAATGGTCTACAAATGCAGTATCTGCGGATATGTGTATGATGAACAAAAAAAGGGCAGGCCGTTTTCCGAATTGACGGAATGCCCTGTCTGCAAACAGCCGCCGGAGATGTTCAAAGCGGTACAACCATTGGAAACTTCGGAAACGCCCGGGAGCGGATTTAAGCCCGAAAGACGGCCTGTGGCCACAGACGATACAGGTCTTGATTTAAGCTATCCCAGGGAAACGTTAAAGACAGACAGCGATTACCGGTATATGCGGGAGATCCACGAGATGGCGGTCACCGGGAAATCAGCGATTGAGGCCATGGGTACGCAGATGAAGATGCCGGACTGGGACGACGTACTTGTGCTTGGGACACAGTTAAATCCGATGCCGTTAGATGAACATGCGGAAGTGTCATTAAAAACAGTGATTGGAAAACATGCGAAAAAGCCTATGGTGCTCGATATGCCAGTCTATATTTCCCACATGTCTTTTGGTGCGCTATCCAGAGAGACCAAGATTGCGATGGCGAAGGGAAGCGCGGCGGCCGGGACGGCTATGTGCAGCGGTGAGGGCGGTATACTTCCCGAAGAGAAGGAGGCGGCATATAAGTATATCTTTGAGTATGTGCCGAATCTTTACAGCGTTACCGACGAGAATCTGAGAACTGCCGACGCCATTGAGATTAAGATCGGCCAGGGGACGAAACCGGGCATGGGAGGGCATCTGCCGGGCGGGAAGGTCACGCCCGAGATTGCGAAGATCCGGAACAAGCCCCTTGGAAAGGATATCATCAGCCCATCTCGGTTCCCCGGGATCAACAGCGCAGACGACCTTCGCAGGCTGGTAAGCGGCCTGCGTATGCGGAGTGAAGGCCGTCCGGTAGGCATCAAGATTGCCGCCGGGCGGATCGAGAGAGATCTGGAATTCTGCGTCTATGCCGGGCCTGATTTTATTACGATAGACGGGCGGGGCGGAGCCACCGGTGCGTCTCCCTCCATTATCCGGGATTCCACCAGCGTTCCGACCATATATGCGCTCTGCCGAGCAAGGAAATATCTGGATGCTGTCGGTGCGGACATAGATTTGGTCATCACAGGCGGCCTCAGGGTGTCTTCTGATTTTGCGAAGGCGATCGCCATGGGTGCCGACGCTGTAGCAGTCGCTTCAGCGGCTATGGTAGCGGCTGCCTGTCAGCAGTACCGGATCTGCGGCACAGGCATGTGCCCGGCAGGAGTAGCCACCCAGGATGAAAAGCTGAGGGAAAGATTACATATCGATGCCGCGGCAAAGCGGGTAGAGAATTATCTGAAATGTTCGGCGGAGGAATTGAAGACATTTGCAAGGATAACCGGCAATGCGGATATCCATGGGTTATCCGTCGACGATCTGTGCACGGTCAGCAGGGAGATATCCGAGCATACAAACATTGCACATGCGGGAGAGAATCCGGTGCTTGATGTGCCATTAAATATCAAGGAGGAAGAAACTATGGGAACAACAAAGTATGCAGGAACAAAGACAGAAAAGAATCTGGAGGCGGCGTTTGCGGGAGAATCGCAGGCGAGGAATAAATATACGTATTTTGCCTCTGCAGCGAAAAAGGAAGGCTATGAGCAGATCGCGGGCCTGTTTTTGAAAACGGCAGACAATGAAAAAGAACATGCAAAGATGTGGTTTAAGGAGCTTAGCGGAATCGGCAGCACTAAGGATAATCTTGCGGCGGCTGCAGACGGCGAGAACTTTGAGTGGACAGAGATGTATGAGGATTTTGCAAAGACAGCGGAGGAAGAAGGATTCCCGGAGCTGGCCGCAAAGTTCAGGCTGGTAGGGGCGATCGAAAAGCATCACGAGGAGAGATACCGCGCGCTTTTGAAAAATGTGGAGACAGCAGCGGTATTCGAAAAGAGTGAAGTGAAGGTGTGGGAATGCCGCAACTGCGGACATATCGTTGTCGGCATGAAGGCTCCGGAAGTCTGCCCGACTTGCAATCATCCGCAGAGTTATTTTGAAGTGCATGAGGAGAACTATTAAAAAATAGAAGATAAGAAAAGATCAGAGGTTTCTGGTCATCTGCAGGCAGAGGTCGTGGCAGCGCGGTCTCTGCCTTTTGTCTGCGCGCCGGATGTAATCCAAGAGAAAGGATAAGGATGGCAATAGATAAAGAAATCAATTGTATTCTTTCCGCTAATTCGTTATACTTAATCTTGCAGAAGAAAAATGGCTGTTTTGGGCAGTAACGAAAAATGTCGGCAACGGGAGGAACAAAAAGTTATGGACAGAGAGATGGCAGGAAAAGCAGTGATCATCATCAATGGGCACGGCGGTACCGGGAAGGATACGCTGTGCGGCTTCGCAGGCAGGATCTACCGCACGGTGAACGTATCGAGCGCAGAGCCGGTCAAGGAGATTGCCCGCATATACGGCGGCTGGCAGGGCCAGAAGGATGAAAAGTCCCGGAAGTTCCTTGCGGACTTAAAGCGGCTGTTCGCAGATTATAATGATCTGCCTTTGCGGTATCTTGCAGAGGAATATGAAAAATTTCTGGCGGGTGAAGCACAGATCCTGTTCGTGCATATCAGGGAGGGGGAGGAGATTGACAAGTTTAAGCGTCAGGTGAAGATCCCCTGCGTGACCCTTTTGATCCGCAGGGCCAGCGTCAGGCAGCAGTGGGGCAATACATCGGATGACAATGTGGAGAACTATCATTATGACTGCTGCTATGACAATGACAAGGAGCTTTCCGAGGCGGAGGCGGATTTCCAGCAATTTTTAGCAGGCATCATGGACAAGATCTGCGGCGCGTAGATCCGGAAGACAGGAAAGCAGCGGGTAAGCGAAGGAAGCGAAGTTTGATCATCAGAAAATATACAGAAAGATAAGAAGAGGACGAAAAAGATGGAAAAAAATCAAAGCAGCAGTATTGAGAATATCTATAAGCTTGACGGGAGGGTGCCGGTCGCTAAGGCGGTTCCTTTCGGGCTGCAGCACATTCTGGCGATGTTCGTGTCCAATCTGGCGCCGATCACGATCATCGCGGGAGCAGCGCAGCCGTCACTTGGCCAGGCGCAGGTGGCGCTTCTTTTACAGAATGCCATGTTCGTGGCGGGAATTGCAACCTTAGTCCAGCTATACCCGGTATGGAGGATTGGGTCAAGGCTTCCAGTAGTCATGGGAGTCAGCTTTACCTTTGTGGCGGTGCTGAGTTCTGTAGCGGCGGGCTACGGTTACCCGGCAGTGATCGGTGCCGTGCTTGTCGGCGGCCTGGTGGAAGGGACGCTGGGGCTTGTGATCAGGAACTGGAGCAAGGTGATCCCGCCGATCGTGTCGGCATCGGTGGTGACGGCTATCGGGTATTCTCTGTTTACGGTAGGCACCCGCTCCTTCGGCGGCGGTTATGCCGACGATTTCGGTTCGGCGGTGAATCTTGCGATCGGGACGGCAACGCTCTTCGTCTGCCTGCTGTGGAACATCCTGGCAAAAGGATATTTAAAGCAGCTTTCTGTACTGGTGGGCCTGATCTTCGGGTATGTGCTGTCCGTCTTTTTGGGAAAGGTGGACTTAAGCCTTATCCTCTCCGGCGGATTTATCGCGCTGCCAAGGCTTTTGCCCTTTGTGCCGGAGTTCCACGCGGGCGCGGTGATCTCCACCTGCATCATCTTCCTGGTGTCAGCGGCGGAGACGATCGGGGATACGTCAGCGCTGGTGGCTGGCGGCCTTAACCGCGAGATTGAGAGCAGGGAGATCTCCGGATCCCTGGTCTGTGACGGCTATGCTTCATCCTTGTCCGGACTTTTCGGATGTCCGCCGGTGACCTCATTTTCCCAGAATGTAGGGCTGATCGCCATGACGAAGGTGGTGAACCGGTTCACGATTATGACCGGGGCGGTGTGTATGATTCTTGCAGGACTCTTGCCGCCTGTCGGCAACTTCTTTTCCTCCCTTCCCGAATCGGTGCTTGGAGGATGTACGATCATGATGTTTGGGACGATCCTTACCTCAGGGATCCAGATGATCGCCCGGTGCGGATTTTCACAGAGGAATATTACCATCGCGTCCCTTTCCCTTGCCATAGGGATTGGATTTACCAGTGCCAGCGAGAGCGGGATCTGGGACATCTTCCCGGAGCTTATCCGGACGGTGTTTGCGGAAAATGTGGTGGCAGTGGTGTTCGTGATCGCCATTGTTCTGAATCTTTTGCTGCCGGCGGATATGGATATTAAGAAGGTGGAGGAATAACCTTCAGACAGGGTGCAAGGAGTGAAAGTATGGAGCAGTTAAGCTTGTTTGATGACAGAGAAAGGACAGCCCCTCTTGCCAGCCGGCTAAGGCCGGATACTCTTGACGGATACGTGGGGCAAAAACATCTGGTAGGAAAGGGTAAGATCTTAAGGCGGCTGATCGAGGAGGATCAGATCTCGTCCATGATCTTCTGGGGGCCGCCGGGGGTGGGAAAGACGACCCTTGCCAGGATCATTGCAAAGCAGACGAGGGCAGAGTTCGTCGAGTTCAGTGCGGTGAACAGCGGCATCAGGGAGATCAAGGAGGTGATGGCAAAGGCAGAAGAAAACCGGAAGCTTGGAATCCGGACACTGCTTTTCGCAGATGAGATCCACCGCTTTAACAAAGCGCAGCAGGATGCCTTCCTTCCCTTCGTGGAGGCGGGGAGTATCATACTGGTGGGAGCGACTACGGAGAATCCTTCGTTTGAGATCAACTCTGCGCTTTTGTCCCGCTGCAAGGTGTTTATCCTGAAAGCGCTGGGGGAGGAGGATTTAAAAGAGCTGCTGGCCTATGCGCTCCGGTCTCCGAAGGGCTTTGGAAATATGGACATCGCTATCGGCGGGCATCATCTGTCCGCCATCGCCCGTTTTGCCAACGGGGATGCGAGGACGGCGCTTAATACGCTGGAGATGGCGGTGTTAAACGGCAGGATGGATGAGAAGGCAGTGCTGTGCGTGGATGAAGATATCCTGGCCCAGTGTATGAACCGCCGCTCTCTGCTGTATGATAAAAATGGCGAGGAGCATTATAACCTGATCTCGGCCCTCCACAAATCCATGCGCAACAGTGACCCGGACGCGGCGGTGTACTGGATGTGCCGGATGTTAGACGGTGGAGAGGATCCCTTGTACATCGCCAGGCGGCTGGTGCGTTTTGCCAGCGAGGATGTGGGGATGGCGGATTCTTTTGCGCTCCAGGTGGCGGTGGCGGCTTACCAGGCGTGCCATTTCCTGGGGGTGCCGGAGTGCGACGTGCATCTGACCCACGCTGTCGTGTACCTGTCCATGGCGCCGAAGTCCAACGCCCTTTACGCGGCCTGCGAGGAGTGCAAGGAAGATATCCGGAAGCTTCCGGCAGAGCCGGTGCCTCTTCACATCTGCAATGCGCCCACAAAGCTGATGAAAGAGATGGATTACGGGAAGGGCTACATCTATGCCCATGATACGAAGGAGAAGCTTACGCGGATGCAGTGTCTTCCGGATGCGCTTAACGGGCGGCGGTATTACCGGCCGGAAGGGCAGGGGCAGGAAGATAAGGTGAGAAAACGGCTTGAGGATATTCTGGCATGGAGGAATGGAAATGATACTGATCGCAGTTGTTGATGATGATTATGGAATGATGTTTAACCGCCGCAGGCAGAGTAAGGACGGAGCGTTAAGGGAGAGGATCCTGTCCTTGGCAGAGGGGGGGACGCTCTGGGTAAGCCCTTATACGTACCGGCAGTTTTCCGACTGCGGCGCGGGCAACATCCGGACGGATGAAGAGTTTTTAAGGAAAGCCGGCCCCGGGGAATACTGCTTTGCAGAGGAAGCCTTGGCAGCGCCTTTTGCAGATAAGATAGAGAAGATCATCCTGTTTCGGTGGAATCGGAAGTATCCGGCGGATGTCTGGTTTGACCTTGACCTTAAGGCGGATGGGTGGAAGCTTTCGGAAACGAAAGAGTTTCCCGGCTCTTCCCACGAAAAGATAACGGAGGAGGTGTATGTCCGTGGATAGGAAGATAAGAGGGATGAGAAGATGGATACCGGTATATCTGCTAATCCTCTTCCTGGCGCTTTCCGGCTGTGCCGGCGGGGAGGAAAAGGAGGATGGGAGCGCGCAGGCGCCTAAGCCGCTGGACATCTCAGCCATTGCGCCCTACAGCGGTTCACCTTATGTCCCGGTAAATGATAACGAGCCTGCCTTCACCGCAGAGGAACTTACCGCCGTTTCCTTTGAGACTTACAGTGACCTTGACGCCCTTGGCAGGTGCGGCGAGGCCTGCGCCAGCGTCGGTACGGATCTGATGCCCACCGAAAAGCGCGGCTCTATCAGTAAGGTGAAGCCTTCCGGCTGGCATTCCACAGAGTACGATACAGTGGAGGGGAAGAGCCTTTATAACCGCTGCCACCTCATCGGCTACCAGCTCACTGCCGAGAATGCCAACGAGAAAAACCTGATCACCGGGACCCGGTATCTCAACACCGAAGGGATGCTGCCCTTTGAAAATCTGGTGGCGGACTATGTGAAGGAGACGAAAAACCACGTGCTTTACCGGGTGACGCCCATTTTCGAAGGGGATAATCTGGTGGCGAGCGGCGTGCAGATGGAAGGCATGTCTGTGGAGGATGAGGGGGAGGAGATACTTTTTAATGTCTACTGCTACAACATCCAGCCGGGCATTTCCATCGATTACGCTACCGGGGAAAGCAAGGTAGAAGAGAAACAAAAAAATGACGAAAAAGAGAGCAGCAGGCCGGAAGATAACGGCAGCCGTAAAGAGGAAAAACCGTCGGCCGCCGTATCCTATATCTTAAATACGAACACAAAAAAGTTTCACAAGCCCTCCTGTACCAGCGTAAAGCAGATGACCGAAGCCAATACGAGGGAATATACCGGAGAGCGTGAGGAAGTGGTCTCCATGGGCTACGCCCCCTGCGGCCGCTGCCGGCCGTAGCAGGCAGTCCGCTGGTTTACCATTTCCCGTTTTTCTTGCATGCCGCGATGGCATCGGTGATCAGTTTCGTGAACGTTTCCACCTGGAAAGCGGTACGTGTGGTAAACAGTCCGTCGATGTCCGGCTGTACGATGAGCGCGTCGGAATTGTCCGGATTGACGCTGCCGCCGTATAGTGCGGGGATATCCCGCCCCTCTTTCCCGAACATCTCTTCCAGGCAGTCTTTGATGACTTTGTGCATAGCCTGTGCATAATCTACCGGCGCGGGAGTGCCGTTCACACCGATGGACCACACCGGCTCGTAGGCGATCCACACCCGGTCAAGCTGATCTTCTGCCACTTTGTGAAGCCCGATCTTCAACTGTGTGCGCAGCACCTCCGCGCTGACGCCGAATTCCTTCTCCTGTGCCGTCTCTCCTACGCACAAAAGAACGGTGAAGCCGGAGTCTAAAGCCTTTCTTACTTTCTTATTCTCTGTATAATCGGATTCCCCGAAACCGTGCCTGCGTTCAGAATGTCCGACCATCACCAGGTCAAGTCCCAGCTCTTTGAGCATCAGCGGCGAGATCTCGCCGGTAAACTGCCCCTCGTCCTCCCAGCACATGTTTTGGGCACCCAGCATGAACTGATTCCTTACGCTGGTTTTGGCCGCGCTTTCTAAGGAAGTAAAAGACGGGATGAAAAAGAACTGGACCTCCTTCCGGTCGATGTCTTTTGTGGCGGCAGTGATGGCCTGTAGGTACTCTTCCGTGGCCTGGATGTTTTTGTACATCTTAAAGTTGCTTCCGAAGTATAGTTTTTTCTTCATGATATCCTCCTTGAATTTTCGTTTATCTGATCGATAGCTTCAGTATACGCTATATTCTCCCGAAACGCAAGATATATCTGACAAAATATTAACAAAACGAAAGAAACGAAAGTAAACGAAAAAAATCCAGAAAAATTTAGTGTATATCGCACAAAAACCAGCACATAAATCTGTATGCAAGTACTGAAAATGAAAAAAGGTATTGAAAAACGAAAGAAATGATAGTACAATATAACCATAAAAGAAAAGAAAAACGAAAGTAAACAAAATATAATAAGAAAGGATGAGAAATATGAGCAACACATTTAAACCAGTAACAGCAATCACCATGGGAGACCCGGCAGGAATCGGACCGGAGATAGTCGTAGGGACTATGCTGGCAGAAGAGATCCACGAGTGCTGCAGGCCATTTGTCATCGGGAGCAGGGCAATCATGGAGAGAGCGGCGAAGGTGCTCGGCAAAGAGTTAAAGTACAACCTGATCACGGACCCGTCAGAGGCCCGGTATGAATTGGGAACGGTAGACATTCTTGAGACCGGCGATTATGATACGGATTCCATCGAGTGGGGCAAGGAACAGGCGCTTGCGGGGCAGATGGCGGTCGACTGGATCATGAAATCTATCGAGCTTGGCATGGCGAAGAAGATTGACGCAGTGTCCACCTCCCCGATCCACAAAGGGGCCATTAAGCTAGTCGGCATCAAGGAGCCGGGCCACACAGAGATTTACCAGCATCAGACGAACTCGCCCTACGCGCTGACCATGTTCTCCTGCCACAAGCTGAGAGTATTTTTCGTCAGCCGCCACATGTCCCTCGTGGATGCATGCCATTATGCATCGAAGGAAGTCGTTCTTGAAAATGTCATCAACATCGATAAGGAGCTTAGAAAGATCGGCATCGAGAACCCGCTGATCGCAGTGGCAGGGTTAAATCCCCATAACGGCGACAATGGATTGTTCGGCACAGAGGAGCTTACGGACATCGGCCCGGCGGTAGAGGCGGCAAAGGAAAGAGGGATCAATGCTGTAGGCCCGTGCCCGGCAGATTCCGTATTCAACATCGGAAAATCCGGCAAATTCGACGCGATCCTCTCTCTCTACCACGACCAGGGGCACATTGCCTGCAAGACGCTTGATTTTGAAAAGTCTGTAACGCTGACCTTCGGGCTTCCCTTTATCCGAAGCTCCGTAGACCACGGAACAGCATTTGACATCGCAGGAAAAGGGATCGCAGGCTGCGTAAGCCTTATCGAATCCACAAAGGTGGTTGCGGAATATGCCGCAAAGCAGCACGGGAAAGAGAGGGACTAAAGATGCCATTAATCGGAGCAGTAGCAGATGACCTGACCGGAGCCACGACGACAGGCGTTTTGCTTGCCAGGTCGAAGGCAAGGACGGCAGTATATTTTAATGAAGAGGCGGCGCAGCGGGCGGAAGGGATGAATGATCTTGACGCGATCTTGATCAGCAGCAATTCAAGGCCTCTTCCGGCAAATGAAGCTTATGACAAAGTGAAGTCAGCGACGGCGGCGCTTAAGCAAATGGGTGTTAAATATTTTTCCAAAAGGATCGATACGACTTTGCGGGGCGGCGTAGGGGTGGAAGTGGATGCCATGCTTGACGAAGTGGGAGACGATGCAGTGGCGGTGGTCGTGCCGGCCATGCCCCAGTCGAGGAGGATTCTTGTGGGCGGATATTCCGTGATCGACGGTGTGGCGCTCATCAACACGCCGGTGGCTCAGGACGTGCGCACGCCGGTGAAAGAAAATTACATACCACGGCTTCTTTCCGGCCAGACAAGAAGAAAAGTCGGGCTTGTATCTCTTGACAAAGTCCTGGCAGGGGAAGAAACCATAAAAAAGGCATTAGAGGAAGCACGGGCAGAAGGATGCGAAGTCATCGTCTGTGACGGGATCACGCTTGAGGATGTGGAGAAGATTGCAAAGGCATGTATCGCCCTTAAGTGGAAGGTTATCGCTGTAGATCCGGGCCCGTTTACCGCAAAGCTCGCCTTCTGTCGGGATCTTGTTAAGGAAGAGGAGCCGAACCTTCCCCCGGAAGCGGACGAGACAGGAAAGACGGTACTCATTGCTGCTGGAAGCGCGACTCCGGTGACGAAACGGCAGATGGAGCTTCTTTGTACCGACGAACGGCATGTGCGGATCTCTGTTGAGCCGATACCGCTGATCGAGGGTGGCGACCAGGCAGTTTCGGAGGTGAAAAAGGCTGTAGAGCAGGCAGTCAGGCTTTTGCAGTCTGACCATCAGCCCAGGGCGATCCTCTTTGAGACAGCCCTTCACGGTGAACTTTTGAATCTCGACGAGGAAGATAACAAGCGGCATTATGCAGGGGGGATGAGTGCCAACCGTATCAATGCGGGGCTTGGCTCCATTATCGCAGAAGTGCTTGAGACGGTAGGGAGAGAAAAGATCGCAGGGCTTTATACGACGGGCGGGGACACGATGGTGAATGTCTGCTATCAGCTCGGCGTGGAGTGCCTGGAAGTGATGGATTACATGATTCCCCAGACAGATGTTGGAAGGCTGGTGGGAAGCTATGACGGACTTCCGGTCATCGGGAAAGGCGGTCTGACGGGAGATGACCATACGGCCTGCGATATCGTGACAAGGCTTTTCGGCGAAGCTGCAAGACATATTCAGAAATAAAGGAAAAGAGAGCCTGCTAATAAAAAGTCAAGTGTTTTTTTGAAAAAATAGAAAGAA